>SEAY01000090.1 GCA_004144865.1 Comamonadaceae bacterium | reverse complement strand
CCGGTGCGGGCGCCGGCGGAGGCGGCGGGGAAGCCACGGGAATGGCGCGGGGCGGCGGGCCGCCGAAGCGGTAGACCAGGCCGATCGATGCCATGTCGACACGGCCCCGGCCGCGCACTGGATCCTCGATGCGGTTGTAGCGCTCCCATTCGGCGCGCACGGCCAGCGAAGGCGTGAACGCGTACTCGAGGCCGACGCCGAACTTCGGTCCCCAGCTGTTCTCGCTGCGCGAACCGGCGGTGAACGCGCCGGTGGTGGCGACATCGGAGCGCGCGCGCGTGTAGGCCACGCCGAGGCGCGCAAACGCCGAGAAGCGATCCGACAGGGGCATGATGCCGACCAGGTCCAGGTTCAGCCCGCGATAGCGCGTGTTGCCGCTGATGGTGCCCGGCGCGCCGGTGTAGCCGTAGTCGAATTCGCCCAGGTCGAAGAAGCCGCCCTCGACGGCGAAGTTGCGGTGGAACTGGTAGCCGCCGTAGAGCTTGTAGCCGACCTGGTTGTCGTCTTCGCCGGTCAGTGTCACCGCGGCGGGCGGCGTGGTCACGGGGGCGTCGTCGAAGTCCGCGGACGTCTGGCCGGCGTTGATGCCGATGTAGGGGCCGCCGGGCGCCCACTGGGCCAGGGCGTTGCCCCCCATCGTCGCACCGAGCATGGCCAGGCTCACGGCGCTGAGCTTGAAAGCCATGGATGAAAACTGTCGCGATCTCATTTGGTATCTCCCAATCAGGAGCGATGGAGTATGGAGATCACGCCGGATGTCTGGGCCGGATGCGCGCTGATCGACGCAAAATACAACGAGCGACATTGCAACGGGTTTTTGCTGTGCTTGAACCGGCACGTGGCCCGTCGGTGCCAGGAAAAAAGCGGCCCGTGGGCCGCTTCCTTCCTTCTCGCATGGACGGCAAGAGCGTCAGGCCACCAGCACCTTCGCGTGCGCCCACGCGCGCCGCAGCACCGCGGGCGAGCGCGACTCCTCCGGGATCAGCAGCACGCCGTGCGAGCGCACCCAGCCGCCCAGGGCGACATGGCTGGTGAGCACCGCGAGCGGTACCGCCAGCAGCAGAGGCAGCGCCACGGGCGCGAGCCAGATCAGCGCGCCGAGCTGGATGGCCGCGATGCCGATGCCATGCAGCACGATGACTGCGGTCATGGGAGCGAGCTTGCGTGAAGCATCGGCCCAGCTGATGCCCTCGGCCTCCCGCGGGGGCGACTTCCATTCCAGCTTCCAGCCGGTGAGCGCCACCAGCACGAAGAAGGAGTGCGCCAGCATGCGCACCGGCGCCTGCAGCAGCGCCACCAGGGTTTCCAGCAAGGCGCTCCCCAGCAGCGCCGGCGTCCCGCCGAAGCCGCCTTGGGCGCGGCGCAGGAGCACCGCGGCGAGACCCAGCACGCGCGGCATGAACAGCATTGCCAGCGTCCAGGCCCACAGGCTGCGCAGTTCGGCGGGCACGGCCTGCCAGTCGGGCGCGATCGCCGCGCCGCTCATCCACAGCGTGGTGCCGAAGGTGAGGAAGGCGAGCCACAGCGGCGCGGACAGGTACGACATGGCGCCGATCGCGAACATCGCGCGGTGCACGCGGTGCAGGCCGGGCTCGGCGATCAGGCGGGCGTTCTGCAGGTTGCCCTGGCACCAGCGGCGATCCCGCTGCAGTTCGGACAGCAGGTCCGGCGGCGCCTGCTCGTAGCTGCCCTCCAGGTCGGACACCAGCCACACGTGGTAGCCGGCGCGGCGCATCAGCGCGGCCTCGACGAAGTCGTGCGACAGGATAGGGCCGCTCAGGCCGCCGCGGCCGGGAATGGCGTCCAGGGCGCAGTGCTCCATGAAGGGCTGCACGCGCAGGATCGCGTTGTGGCCCCAGTAGTGCGACTCGCCGAGCTGCCAGAACTGCATGCCCAGCGTGAACAGGCGGCCGGTCACGCGCGCGGCGAACTGCTGCGCGCGGGCGTGCAGCGTGGCGTGGCCCACGGCCTGGCTGGCGGTCTGGATGATGCCGGCGCGCGGGTGCGCTTCCATCAGCTTCACCAGCGAGGCGATGCAGTCGCCGCTCATCACGCTGTCGGCGTCCAGCACCACCATGTAGCGATAGTCGCGGCCCCAGCGGCGGCAGAAGTCCGCCACGTTGCCGGCCTTGCGGTGGGTGCGGCGCGTGCGCAGGCGGTAGTACACCTCGATCTGCGGCTGGCGCGGATGCGACGCGAGTGCGCTGCGCAGCTCGGCCCAGGCGGCGCGTTCGGCGGCGATGATGTCCGGCTGGTTGCTGTCGGACAGCACGAACACGTCGAACACCGGCGCGTGGCCCGTGGCCGCCACGGATTCGCAGGTCGCGCGCAGGCCGGCGAACACGGTGGCCACGTCCTCGTTGCAGATCGGCATGACGATCGCCGTGCGCGCGTCTTCGGCAATGCCGTGGTGCTCCACCGCCCGGGCGGAAATCGAGTGCGGGTCGCCGCGCAGGCTCACCCAGAAGCCCATGAGCGCGGTGACGAAGCCCGTCACCACCCAGGTCGACAGGATCGCGAACAGCGCGATCTGCCCCCATTCCAGCAGGTCGCTGCCGTAGTCCGGCTGCGCCAGCGCGAACAGCCAGCTGGCGACGGCGGTGGACAGCAGGGTCAGCATCGCGAAGGTGAAGCGGCGCCGGTCGGCCGCGTCCTGCCAGGGCTCGCGCGCCTCGGCCCTGCGCGTGCGCCGCGCGCCGCCGGGCAGCAGCCGCATCGCGCTGGACAGCAGCGCCGTGAAGATGCTGTTCCAGAAGCCGCGCCAGGGGCGCGGCGCCATCGAGCCGCGCCGGATCGGCGGGGCGGTGACGGAATTGGGGTGGCGTTCCTCGCGCGGGAGCGCCTGGCGCCGTGCGGCGCTCATTCGGGAAGGATGATGTTGCTCCATGTCTCGCTCAGAACGTGGTTGTCTTGCTGCAGGAACGCGCGCAGTTCGACCGGACGGGTGGGGTCCAGCCGCTGCACGCGCAGGGTGAGCCGCCAGCGCTTGCCGGCGGGGTGGGGGTAGGCGATCTGTTCCAGCACGCGGCCGTTGTCGTCGGCGCTGACGACGGCACGCACCGGCGCGTCCGGGGGCAACGCGTCCAGCGCCGGCCCCGCGAAATCGAGCACGTACTGCACCTGGCCGGAGCGCTCCAGCGGCGTGAGGCGCGTGTAGCCGATGCCGCGGCGCGACTGCAGCACGCGGCTGCCGGGCGGCTGCGCCTGCGCATCGCCCTGCCACGCGATCTCGTAGCTGAAGTCCAGCGGCGTGCCGGGCGGGGGCAACTGCGCGGGCACCCAGTAGGCGGCGACGTTGTCGTGCGTCTCGTCGGGCGTGGGCAGCTGCAGCAGCTCGACGCGGCCGGGCCCCCAGTCGGACAGCGGCCGCACCCAGGCGCTGGGACGGCGCTCGTAGCGGGCCTCGGTGTCCTCGTAGCTGGCGAAGGCGCGGTCGCGCTGCATGAGGCCGAAACCGCGCAGCTGCTGCACCGCGAAGCTGGTGGCCGTCGGCTGCTTCGGGTTCTGCAAGGGACGCCACAGCCACTCGCCGTCGCCGGTGGCAACCGTCAGGCCGTCGGAGTCGTGCACCTCCGGACGGAAGTCGCCGGGACGCGGCTGGTTCTCGCCCGAGAAGAACATGCTGGTCAGCGGCGCGATGCCGAGCGTGGCGATGGGGCGGTCGCCCGCGCGCAGGAACACCCGGGCCTGCACGCGCACCAGGGTCTCGGCGCCGGGGACGATCTCGAAGCGGTACGCCCCCGTGGCGCGTGGCGAGTCCAGCAGCGCGTGCAGCACCACGCTGCGCGCGTCGGGCGCCGGGCGCTCGAGCCAGAACTCGGTGAAGCGCGGGAATTCCTCGCCGCTGCCGCCCACGGTGTCGATGGCCAGGCCGCGCGCCGACAGTCCGTACTGCTGCCCGGCGCCGAGCGCGCGGAAGTAGCTCGCGCCGAGGAACACGGCAAGCTCGTCCTTGTACTGCGGCGTGTTCAGCGGGAAGTGGATGCGGAAGCCGGCATGGCCCAGGTCGCCCCAGGCTTGCGGCTGCACGGCATGGCGGCCGAAGTCGTAGTCCGCGCCGTCATACGCGATCGCACGCGCACCCTCGGGCGTGATCTCGTGCAGGCGCACCGGCGCGCGCTGGTACAGGCCGCGGTGGAAGAACTGCGCCTCGAAGGGCAGCTGCGCCTCGCGCCACAGGGAGCGGGCCGGCCGGAAGCGGATGTCGCGGTAGCCGTCGTAATCCAGCGACTGGAGTTCGGCCGGCAGCAAGGAGGAAGCCGGTACATGGGGTTCCTGCGCGCGCTGCTGGGCGATGCGCGCGACGTCCTCGAAACCGAAGCTCATCGCCTGCGCAGCGGCCGGCCGCGCGCTGATCGCCATCACCGCGAGCACGGCGAGCAAGGCCACGATCAGCAGTTGGGCAAGCCGGGACAGCGCTTTCATGCCCTGATAAGGGCAAACCCTGTGCCAGTCCCGATTTTCCCTTTCGGATCAAGGACTTGCGAGTCTTCGACGTCGGGAAATGCGGGTTTTCCCTCAACTGTCGCGCAAGAAGGGGCCGAATCTGTCGCCGGGCGGCGACAGCCCTGCCGGCGTGCCGGCAGGATTCCCTTTCAAATCAACTACTTGGTCTCGTCGCCGGGGGGCGACACGGCGCGCTCGGCGGTGCGGGACTGGAACAGGCCGGGGGCCAGCGCGTGCTTCTGCAGCAGGCGGTAGAACTCGGTGCGGTTGCGGTCGGCCAGGCGGGCGGCGTCGGCCACGTTGCCGTCGGTGAGCTTCAGCAGGCCCACCAGGTATTCGCGCTCGAAGCGCTGCTTGGCCTCGGCGTAGGTGAGCACCTCCACCGAGGGCACGCGCAGCGCGCGCTGCACGAGCGCCAGGGGCACCAGCGGCGTGGTGGCCAGCGCGCAGACCTGTTCGACCACGTTGTACAGCTGGCGCACGTTGCCCGGCCAGGGCGCGGCGATCAGCGCCTTGAGCGCTTCCGGCGCGAAGCCCGAGAGGCGGCGGCCGTACTTCGCCGCCAGCTTGTCGAGGAAGTGGTTGGCCAGCAGCGGGATGTCGTCGCGGCGTTCCGCCAGCGTGGGCAGCGTGAGCGTCACCACGTTCAGGCGGTAGTAGAGGTCTTCGCGGAACTGGCCGGCGGCCATCGCCGCCTCGAGGTCGCGGTGCGTGGCGGAGACGATGCGCACGTCCACCGGGCGCGACTGGCTCGAACCGACCGGCCGCACGGCGCGTTCCTGCAGCACGCGCAGCAGCTTCACCTGCAGCGCCGGCGGCATGTCACCGATCTCGTCGAGCAGCAGCGTGCCGCCGTCGGCGGTCTGGAACAGGCCCCTGCGGTCGGTGACGGCATCGGTGAAGGCGCCCTTCACGTGGCCGAAGAGTTCGGATTCCAGCAGCGCCTCGGGGATCGCGCCGCAGTTCACCGCGATGAAGGGCTTGGCGGCGCGCGCGCTCGCGCGGTGGATGGCGCGTGCCAGCATTTCCTTGCCGGTGCCGCTGTCGCCGCGCAGCAGCACGCTCGCGTCGGAACGCGCCACCATGCGGGCTTCCGCCAGCAGGTCGGCCATGCGCGGGGAGCGGCTCACGATCCCCGCGCGCCAGGCCTCGTCGGCCTGCGGGCTGGCGTGCGCCGGCTGCACCAGCGCGAGCGCCTGCGAGATCCGCTCGAGCAGCTCCTTGCTGTCGTAGGGCTTGGTCAGGTAGGTGAACACGCCGCGGCGCGTCGCCTCCACCGCGTCGGGGATGGTGCCGTGCGCGGTGAGCAGGATCACCGGCAGCGAGGGGTGGCGCCGGTGCACCTCGTCGAACAGCGCCAGGCCGTCGAGGCCGGGCAGCCGCACGTCGCTGATCACCAGCTGCGGCCGCTCCAGCTCCAGCTGCGCCAGTGCCGCCTCGGCCGACGCTGCCGCGGAGACGCGGTAGCCCGCGGCCTGCAGGCGCATCGACAGCAGCCGCAGCATGTCGGCGTCATCGTCGACGACCAGCAGGCGCGCGGCGGGGGCGTCGTCCCTCATGGCGTCAGGGGCGCGTCTCGCGCCGCGCCGGCCCGGGCAGGCTGCGCTCGATGGCCCGCACCGCTTCCAGGCGGTCGTTCAGCTGCTCGATGCGGCGCTGCGCCTCGCGCAGCTGCTGTGCCTGGCGCTCCGCCTGCTCGTCGGCGCGGCGCTGGTCGGCCAGCTGCGCCGACAGCAGGCGGGCGAGCGGCCGCAGGCCCTGGGCCTCGCCACTGCCGTCCGCCAGCACGCGCTGCAGCAGCGATTGCGCGCGCGCGGTGTTGGGCCCCGTGCGGGACTGCCCCAGCGCCAGCGCGAGCTGCAAGGCGCGCAGCGGCGAATAGCCGGTGTCGCCGAGGCGCTGCACCTCCTGCGTGAGTTCCGCGGCCGGCAGCCCGCGCACCCGCTCGGCGTAGCCGATCGCGGCCTCGAGCGGATGCACGCCCTGCGGCACGGCCGCGGCCACGGCCACCGGCGCCGGCTCGGCGGCGGGCGGCACCGGGGCCGGCACCGCCGGCTGCACCATCGCGCGCATCGGCTCCGCGGCGGGCGGCGGCGCGGGCGCCGCGCAGGCGGCCAGCAGCGCCGCGAGGCAGCAGGCCGTCACGGTGCGGGCGAACGGGAAATCACTGGGCATGGGGAAGCTCTATCCTGAAATGGCCGCCTTCGGGAGTATCGACCAGGCGCACCCGCCCGCCGTGGGCGGCGATGTACTCCTGCACGATCGACAGGCCGATGCCGGTGCCGCGCACGGCGCCCTCGGGCTGCCGCTCGCCGCGGTAGAAGGGTTCGAAGACGCGCGCGCGGTCGGCCTCGGCGACGCCCGGCCCTTCGTCGCGCACGTCGATGCAGACCAGCTCGGGCGTGGCGGACACGGCCAGCCGCAGCGTGCTGTCCGGCGGGGCGAAGCGGATCGCGTTGGACAGCAGGTTGGCCACGGCGAGGCCGAGTTTCTCCGGGTCGACGAGCACGGTGACGGGTTCGCCCTCCACGCGCACGTCCAGCCGGCGTGCCTGCCATTGCAGCCGCTGCGCATCCACCTGCTGCTGCAGCAGTTCCAGGCGCGGCCAGCGGCGTCTTGAGTTCGTGCGAGACGTGGCGCAGGAAGCGCGCCTTGTCCGCATCCAGTTCCATCAGCCGCAGCCGCAGCCAGTCGAGCTGCTGGCTGACGCGGCGTACGTCGGAGGGCCCGCGGATGTCGATGCCGTCGGCGAGGCGGTTCTCGCCGAGCTGCACGATCGCATGCTCGATGCGCTTGAAGGGCCGCGCCAGCCAGATGCCGAAGGCCACGGCCAGCAGCACCGCCAGCGCGATCGCGCCCCAGACCTGCTGCATCAGCCGCGTGCGCTCGGCGTTGAGCTGCTGGCGCAGGGCGCGGTCGCGGCTTTCCACCAGCGCCTGCACGCGCCGCGCGATGCGCACGTGCACGGCATCGAGTTCGCGGAATTCCGCGGCCGCGAGGCGTTCGCGTTCGAGCGCCGTGTCCGCCGGGCCTTGCAGCAGCCCGGCGATCCCTTCGGCCTGCCGGCGCCACTGCCGCAGCTCCTCGCCCTGCAGTCCGGCCTGCGCCATCTGCTCCAGGGCGCCACCGGCCGCGCGCCATTCCTCCTCGAAACGGCGGCGCAACAGGGAGTCGTTGAGCACGAGCGACTGGCGCGCGGTGCGCTCCATGCCGGCCGCGCGCGCCGCCAGCGCCTGGGCGGCGGCGTTGAGGGCCAGTGCGCGATCGGCTTCCTCGCCGCTTTGCTGCACCAGGCGCTCGAGCACGGCGACCGCGCGCAGTGCCGTGCCGCCCAGCAGGACGGCGATCAGCAGGAAGCCGACCAGCAGCAACTGCCGGAACGATCCCATCGCAGGGGCCGTCAGGCGGCGGCCAGGACGGATTCGGCCTGCAGCACCTCGCCGCGCAGCGAGTGCGGCAGCGCTTGGGTGATCCGCACGTCCACCATCTGCCCGGCCAGGCGCTGCGGGCCGGGGAAGTTGACGACGCGGTTGCACTCCGTGCGGCCCATCAGTTCGCTGGCGTCCTTGCGCGAAGGCCCTTCCACCAGGATGCGCTGCACCGTGCCCACGCGGCTTTCGCCGATGCGCCGCACGTTCTCTTCCAGCACGGCCTGCAGGTGCTGCAGGCGCTGCAGCTTCACCGCGTGCGGCGTGTCGTCGTGCAGGGCCGCCGCCGGCGTGCCCGGGCGCGGGCTGAAGATGAAGGAGAAGCTGGCATCGAAGCCGACGTCGTGCACCAGCTTCATCATCTTCTGGAAGTCGTCCTCGGTCTCGCCGGGGAAGCCGACGATGAAGTCGGAGGACAGCGAGAGCTGCGGCCGCACGGCGCGCAGCTTGCGGATCGTGCTCTTGTATTCCATGGCGGTGTAATTGCGCTTCATCGCCATCAGGATGCGGTCGCTGCCGTGCTGCACCGGCAGGTGCAGGTGGCTCACGAGCTGCGGCACCTTGCCGTACACATCGACCAGCCGCTGCGTGAACTCGTTCGGGTGGCTGGTGGTGTAGCGGATGCGGGCTATGCCGGGGATCTCCGCCACGTATTCGATCAACAGCGCGAAATCGGCGATCTCCGCCGTGTCGCCCATCTTCCCGCGGTAGGCATTGACGTTCTGCCCGAGCAGCGTCACTTCCTTCACGCCCTGGTCGGCCAGGCCGGCGATCTCGGTCAGCACGTCGTCGAAGGGGCGCGACACTTCCTCGCCGCGCGTGTAGGGCACCACGCAATAGCTGCAGTACTTGGAGCAGCCTTCCATGATGCTCACGAAGGCCGACGCGCCCTCCACCCGGGCCGGGGGCAGGTGGTCGAACTTCTCGATTTCCGGGAAGCTGATGTCCACCTGCGGCCGCTGCTGGCGCGCGCGGGCCTCCAGCAGGTCGGGCAGGCGGTGCAGGGTCTGCGGGCCGAACACCACGTCCACGTACGGGGCGCGCTCGATGATGGCCGCGCCTTCCTGGCTGGCGACGCAGCCGCCCACGCCGATCAGCACGCCCTTTTTCTTCAGGTGCTTCACGCGACCGAGGTCGGAGAACACCTTCTCCTGCGCCTTCTCGCGCACCGAGCAGGTGTTGAACAGGATCAGGTCGGCCTGCTCGGGGTCCTGCGTGGGCTCGTAGCCTTCGGCCGCGTTCATCACGTCCGCCATCTTGTCCGAGTCGTACTCGTTCATCTGGCAGCCGAAGGTCTTGATGTAAACCTTCTTCATGGCGCGCTCACTTCAGCAGCAGCCAGCGGTTGCGCCAGATCAGCTCGAGCAGCTCGTTGAAGCGCTTGTAGCCTTCGCCGTCGCCACCATCGGCGCCCTTGCCGCCGAGCTGCTTGTACTCCTCCTCGTTCAGCAGCCACACCTCGTGCACGAGGCCGGCGGCGTCCCGCTTGTAGACGGAGTAGACCGACTTGCCGGCCAGGCCGCCGGTGAGCACGAGTCGGTTGTCGCGGTCGCGGATGCGCGCGCCGGGGGAGAAGCGGTCGTCCTTGCCGTCCACCTTGATGATGGGCGGCGTGGCGCTCACGGCGATGATGGCCGGCTTCACGTCGCGCGGCGCGCTGCGGATCGATTCGATCTGCGCGCTCGCGGCGAAGCCAACGAAGGAAAGGCCCAGGAGGGCGGAACGGATCCAGCGGTTCATGGTGTAGAGCCAGAGGCTGTGGTGGGTGCCCATGCGGGGCACTTTGCTCGACGGTGCGGGGGCTGTCAACGCGCGGCGGCCGCGCGGGGCGCGCACTGATGCGTGCGCGTCACGCCCCGGCGGCGATTGTGCCAGAGCGGCTTGGCCGCGCCGGCGCGTGCTTATTACCGGCCCGCGCTTGCCTTTACCGGACGGAAACCAAGAAGACCGGCCTGCGCGGCGTGGGGCGTCAACCGCGGTGAGGGTCCGCCGTTCAACGCCAAGACGGAGCGTACGAAAATATGAAGCAGATCCCTTTCCTGGCCTTTCCTTCCAGCGAGCAGGAGGCCTTGCTGCGCGCCCTGCAGCGTGCGGGGGTGCCGCGGCGCGGGGTCTGCGTTTCGCGCTTCGAGCTCGCCGTGCAGGCCGCCCGGAAGGAGCGCGCCTTCACGACGATCTCCGCGCCCGGCTGGTCGCGCACCTACCCGGAAGCCGCCGGCGACTGGATCCACTCGCTGGAGCGCGAGCTCGCCGAGGCCGTGTAGGGGTCGCTTCCTCAGACGTTGGCGGGCGTCGCCATGGAAGCCGAGGCGGCTTCGGAGGCGCGCACCTGCCGCGCCAGCGCCAGCCAGGCGCCGGCCGAGATGCCGACGACGGCCAGCAGCGCGCCGGTGGAGAGCATCGCCAGGCCGGTCACGCCGTTGCCGATGGAGCAGCCCAGGGCCGTGATGCCGCCGAAGCCCATGAGCACGCCGCCCGCGGCATGTTCGCCCAGTTCGCGCGGCGTGCGGAAGGACTCCAGCTTGAAGTCGCGCCGCACGCGGGCCGTCGCGAAGGCACCGAGCAGAACGCCCAGCGACAGGGTCACGCCGAAAGTGGCCACCGTCGCCTTGTCGGACCACAGCGTCAGCAGGTCCAGCGCGTGGCCCAGCGGTGCGGAGAAAGACAGTGCCTCCGGGCGGCGCGACTGCGTGCCCAGCCACGCGGCTTCGAGCGTCTCGGGATGCTCCGGGATGAAGCCGATGCTACCCGTGAGGAAGAAGGCCGCGCCAACCAGCAGGCCCACCAGGATGCCGCCGACCCAGTGGCTGGTATCGATGCGCGAACGCACGCGCCATGCGAGCACGAACACCGCCGCAGCGAGCGCCGAGGTGATCGCCCAGCGCAGCACGTCCGGCGCCACGGAGAATGCGCGCCCGAGCACGCCGCCCAGGTCCTGCGGGCCGGCGAGCGTGGCGCCCACCGCGTCGAGGACGCCGGTGCGCACGGGCGCCAGCGCGCCGCGCAGCGTCATCAGCGAAACGATCGCGACCACCACCAGCACCGCCGCGGCCTTCAGGTTGCCCTGGCCGGCCTTGACCAGGCAGCGCTGCGGGCAGCCGCCCGCCAGGATCATCCCGTAGCCGAACAGCAGCCCGCCCACCAGGTAGGACAGCCAGGGGAAGCGCTCGCCCCAGTAGATGGTGCGGCCGGCGTCGAACAGGCCGGCGCTCACCAGCGCCTGCACGGCGATGGCGCCGACCGCGATGGCGAGCAGCCAGGAAACCAGCCGCCCGGGACCGCGGAACACGATCCAGTCGGCGATCGCGCCGCGCACGCAAAAGCGCGTCGCCTGTCCCACGGCGCCGAGGGCCAGGCCCAGGGCGAGGCCGCCCCAGACGACGATTTGGGTGAGGGCGCGGGGATCGAGTTCGGCGGGCATGGACGGCAGCGGATGGACGGCGGGAAAGGTGCAGATGCCGCCGCCGGAGGCGGCAGCGAGCGGATACGGCCGCCGGTGGCGGCAGCGAAGCTGCGGAGTTTAGCGTCCGGCAGGAGACCCGCTCCCGCGCCGGGACGGGCGCGTCAGGGCCCGGGGCGCGCCGACAACGCCGGCGTGCGATCCAGCACGCGATCGGTGAGCGCCGCCCCGGCCCACATCGCGACCAAGGCCAGCCAGGCCGTCAGCGAGAACACGGCGCCGCCGCTCACGCCCGCGCCGACGGCGCAGCCGCCCGCGAGCATGGCCCCGAAGCCCATGAGCACCGCCCCGCCGATGTAGCGGCGCATGCCGTAGCCGTCCTTGAAGCCTTCCAGCCGCAGGTTGCCGCCGACGATGCCGCCCAGCAGGGAGCCGGCGAACACGCCGGGCAGCAGGCCGAAGTCGAAGCCGATCGCCGGCGCCGGCGCGGCCACGACGCGCATCAGCCATTCCGCCGACGGGCCGCTGAAGGTGAGGCCCTGCACCGGCACCACCTGGAACGAACTGGCGGCGACGGTCGCGGTGTAGGCCCAGCCCAGGGCCACGGCGAGGCCGGCGCCTATGCCGCCGACCCACTTCCACGCATCGCGCCGGCTGCGCAGGGCGTACCAGAGCGCGGCCAGCAGCCACAGGAGGGCGAAAGCGAGGCCGGCCCAGCGGTCCACGTGCGCCACCGCCAGCAGGTCGCGGCTCGCGCCGCCCTCGATCGTCCACCAGCCGCTGATTTCCTGTCGCAGCGGCGCCAGCATGCCGCCCAGCGCGGCCTGCGCGGTGACGGCGAAGATCAGGCCCGAGAGCAGGGCGCGCAGGTTGCCGTTGGCGGAGAGCACCAGCAGCCGGCTGGCGCAGCCGCGCGTCATCACCATGCCGGCGCCGAACAGCAGGCCGCCGACGGCCGCGCCGGAAAGGCTCCCGCGGGACGCCAGCTGGCGCGCGCCGCTCACGTCGATCCAGCCGGCCAGCAGCATCGCCTGCACCGCGACCACCGCCGCGGAAAAGGCGAGCAGCCAGACCGCCAGCTTCTCGCCGGGCTGGCCGCGCGCGAACTCGATCACCGCCGCACGCAGGCAGAAGCTCGAACGCTGGGCGAAGAACCCGAACAGGAGGCCGATGGCGAGGCCGCCGGTGGCCAGCAGCGGCTGTTCATCAAGGCGTTCGAGCAGGGGCAGGAGGTCCATGACGGCAATCAATAAGTTGCCGCTGATATTCCCCCGCAATCGCGAGGGACCGCTTGACCCGGATCAAACGCCCTTCTCGGCGCCCAGCCAGTCCAGCAGCTTGTCCAGGCGTGCGCCCGATTCGGTGTCGAACGCCTCGATGCCGACGGTCTTGAGCACCGCCTGGTCGGCGGGGTTCTGGTGCATGGCGGCGAGCGACTTGCGGATCTCGGCGCGCTGCGCCTCGGTGACGTGGCCGGCGGCGATCAGCGGGAAATAGGGCTGCGGCCGGCTGCGGTGTAGCACCACGTTGCCGTCCTTGGCCCACTTCTTCGCCACGCCGGAATACGAGGCGATGCCGCCCGCGTCGGCGAACTTGTTGTCGATGTAGAAGGCCACGGCGCCCTGTTCGCGCACGTACTGCACCTTCTCCTTGGCCAGGTCGATGCCGAGGTCGCGCAGTTCGGCGCGGCAGAACTTCGTCATGTAGGCTGCCGGCTCGGGCATGACGATGCGCTTGCCGCGCAGGTCGGCCACCGTCTTGATCCCCGAGTCCTTGCCCGTGATCAGGAGGCACTGCCCGTCGGGCTTGGCGCTCGCCAGGTAGTGGTAGCCGTGGATCTTGACGCCGCGGGCCGGGTAGTCGCTGGGCCGGGCGATCACGAAGTCGAAGCGCTTGGTGCGCATGCCGTCCTCGAGCTGCGCGAACTCGCGCGCGAAGATGACGTTGACCTTCTTCTTGATGCTGCGGCCTATCACGTCGGCCAGGCCCTGGTACTTCGTGACCACCTGGGCGTGGTCGAGGCCGCCGGAGGTGCCCTCGCTCACCGCCATCACCAGGTCCTGCCCCCAGGCGGGCAGCGCGCCGCAAAGCGCCAGCACGAGCGCAAGCTTGCGTCCCATCGACATCGTTCGTTCCCCCAACTGGGGCAGAGCTTCCCAATCCATCAGCGAACAAGCAAGTAGTGATATTCCTTACGTGGCTTGCCTGCCACATCGTGTATGGTCTTCCAAGGGGCGAGGCCCCCGTTCCACCGGAGAATCCATGAACCGCTTCGCGCGCCTGCTGGCCGTCTTCACCGCCCTGTGCCTGTTCGTGCTGCCGTCCTTCGCCCAGGACAAGGTCGTGTACCACATCGACGACTACGAAACCCAGGCGACCAAGGGGCTGCGCAACGTGCGCAACCACCTCGACGTGGCCCCGGACACGAAGATCGTCGTGGTGACGCATGCCAACGGGGTGGACTTCCTGATGGAAGGCGTCAAGGACAAGAAGAACCCCAACATCGACTACGCGTCGCTGGTGAGCGCCCTCAAGGCGCGCGGCGTGCGCTTCGAGGTCTGCGAGATCACGCTGCGCAACCGGAACCTGAAGAAGGACCAGTTCCTGATGGATGCGGAGTTCACGCCTTCCGGCGTCGCGCGCATCGGACAGCTGCAGGCGCGCGAGGGCTATGCCTACATCAAGCCCTGAGCGGCGGCGCGCTCCTTGCTACCATAGGTAAAGGGCTTAAGGTGGAGGTTCGGCATGGCAAGGCGGCAGATGGTGGTTGAGGCGGTCGAGGGCGTCGAATCGGACGAGGTCTTCGAGGCGGCGGCCGAAGTGTTCCGCGTGATGTCGGCTCCCATGCGGCTGAAGATCATCAGCTGCCTGTGCAACGGCGAGAAGAACGTCTCCCAGCTGCTGGAGGAGATCGTCACCACGCAGCCCAACATGTCGCAGCACCTCAACACGCTGTACCAGGCGGGCGTGATCGGCAAGCGGCGCGAGGGCGTGCAGATCTTCTACCGCATCGTCAACGACCGGGTGGTGACGCTGTGCCGCGCGGTCTGCACCCAGATCGCGATCGAGTCGGACCTCAAGTAGGCCGGTCCCCGGCCCCGCGGCGCCCCCCGCCTATAATCAGTCGTTGCTTATTTAAGGGCGGTGCCGCAGCATGGCCGTGCGTTCTTCCTGGAAGCGTCTTGTCGCCGCCTGCGCCGTGGCGCTGCTGGCTGCAGGCGCGTTGGCCCAGCCACCGGCCCCACGCAAGGTCGAGGCGCAGCAGGTGTCTCCCTCGGCCTGGTTCGTGCAAGGCGACGCCGCGCTGGGCAGCCCGGCCAACCGCAACTTCATCTCCAACGCCGGCTTCATCGTCACGCCTGCCGGCGTGGTGGTGATCGACGCGCTGGGCTCGCCGCAGCTGGCGCGCGAACTGCTGGCCGAGATCTCGCGCGTCACGCCGCAGCCCGTGACGCACGTGATCGTCACGCACTACCACGCCGACCACATCTACGGGCTGCAGGAGTTCCGCAAGCGCGGCGCGCGCATCCTGGCGCAGCGCCACGCGCTCGAATACATCCATTCCGACACGGCCGCATCGCGCCTGCAGGCTTCGCGCGAGGAGCTCGCGCCCTGGATCGATGCGGGCACCGAGCTGGTGGTGCCGGACCAGTGGATCGACGGCGCCACCGAGATCGTGGTGGGCGGGCAGCGCCTGGTGCTGCAGCCGGTCGGACCGGCGCACACCCCGGAAGACCTGGTGATCCTGATGCCGTCCGAGCGCGTGCTGTTCGCCGGCGACATGGTGTTCCGCGGCCGCGTCCCCTTCGTGGGGCAGGCCGACAGCCGCCAGTGGATCGCCGCGCTCGACACGCTGCTGAAGATGGATCCCAAGGTCGTGGTGCCGGGGCATGGCGCGCTGTCCACCACGGCGCGCGAGGACCTGGAGCTCACCCGCGACTACCTGGCGTACCTGCGCGAGAGCATGGGCGCCGCCGCGCGCGACATGGAGCCCTTCGACGATGCCTATGCGCGCACCGACTGGTCGCGCTTCGAGCACCTGCCGCTGTTCCGCGCCGCCAACCGCATGAACGCCTACAACACCTACCTGCTGATGGAAAGGCAGGTGAAGTGAGGACGCGCCGCGCGGCGCTGCGCCTCGGTGCCGCCATGTTCGCGGCCCTCGCGCTTCCGCGCGCGGGCACGGCCGCCGGCGGCGCAACGCTGCCGCGGCCCGCGTCGCTGGCCGCGGAAATCGAGCGCGCCGTCGCGGGTGGGAAGGCGCTGGTGGTGATGGTCAGCCTCGAAGGCTGCCCCTACTGCAAGCTGGTGCGCGAGTCCTACCTGGCGCCCTTGCGCGCCGGCGGCCAGCCGGTGGTGGAAATCGAGATGGCGCGCTCGCTGCCCCTGGTGGATGCGCAGGGGCGCGCCTCGACCCACGAGCAGGTCGTGCGCGCTCTGGGCGTGCGGGTCGCACCCACGGTGCTCTTCCTCGGGCGCCGCGGTGCCGAGGCCGCGCCGCGCATCACGGGCATGCCGCTGCCGGACTTCTACGGCGCTTACCTGCAGGAGCGGGTGGAGGCGGGGAACCGCGCGGTTTCGGGCTGAGCCTGCTGGGGTTCGCTGCGCTCACCGCCAGCCTACGGATTGGCGGCGAGGTGTGCGAGCCTCGTAGGCTGGCGGTGAGCGCAAAGCCGAACCCCAGCGATTCCTCACCCCCTCAACCCGCATGCAGCAGCTGCAGGTGCGCGCCGAAATTGCGCGCCAGGTAGGCCTCGCCCCGCTCCAGCATGAAGTAGCGGAACGCCTCCGCCGCGGGTGACAGCACCTTCGACAGGGTGTGCACCACGTTCCAGGCGCGCAGCACGGGCGCACCCTGCACGTCGAGCACGGCGATCAGCCCCCGTTCCAGCTCCAGCTGCAGCGTGTGCAGCGACAGGAAGCTCAGCCCCATGCCGGCCATCACGGCCTGCTTGATCGTCTCGTTGCTGGACATCTCCATCGCCACCGGCGGCTCGACGCGGGCGTCGGCCAGGAAGGCCTCCATCGCCGCCCGCGTGCCCGAGCCCTCCTCGCGCACGATGAAGGCGTGCGGCCGCAGCGACTCGGCGTCGACCTGTCCTTCGCGGCCGGCGAGCGGATGGTCCGGCGCGGACACGAAGACGTGCGGGTGCGCGGCGAAGGGCTCGGCCCGCGTGGCCATCTCGCGCGGCGGCCGCCCCATGACGGCGATGTCGACCTCGTTCGCCTGCAGCAGGGAGACCAGCCGCTCGCGGTTGCCCTCGGCCAGCCGGATCTCCACGTGCGCGTGCTCGCGGCGGAACTCGGCCAGCATGCGCGGCAGGAAGTACTTGGCCGTGCTCACCATGCCGATGGTGAGCGTGCCGGCCTCGGCCTGCTTCAGGCGCGCCGCCGCGTCCTCGGCGTCCTTCAGCGTGGCGAGCAGCTTGCGGGCATAGACGAGCATGTACTCGCCGGGGGTGGTGAGCGACACCTGCCGGCCAGCCCGCTCGAACAGCGCCAGCCCGATCTGCGCCTCCAGCTCCTTGACCTGCATCGTGACCGCCGGAGGCGTCAGATGCAGCGCCCGTGCGGCCTTGGCAAAGCTGAGGTGGCGCGCGACCTCGTTGAAAACCCGCAGCTGGCGGAACGTCGCGTTCTTCATTCAGTAATCCCTGAATCAAAATTCAAGAATAACTGAATTTACCTTATTTAAGTGACTGCTTATCGTGGAGCCCGAACCGAAGCGAAACCACAGGAGCGACACGATGGGCGAAACCCAGATCACCGATGCCAAGAAGCGCTACAGCGCGGGCGTGCTCAAGTACCGGCAGATGGGGTACTGGGCGCCGGACTACCAGCCGAAGGACACCGACACCCTCTGCCTGTTCCGCATCACGCCGCAGGAAGGCGTGGACCCGGAGGAGGCCGCCGCCGCCGTGGCCGGCGAATCGTCCACCGCGACCTGGACCGTGGTCTGGACCGATCGCCTGACCGCCTGCGACAGCTACCGCGCCAAGGCCTACAAGGTCGAGCCGGTGCCCAACAACCCGGGCCAGTACTTCGCCTGGGTGGCCTACGACCTGATCCTGTTCGAGGAAGGCTCCATCTCGAACATGACGGCCAGCCTGATCGGCAACGTGTTCTCGTTCAAGCCGCTCAAGGCCGCGCGGCTGGAGGACATCCGCATCCCGGTGGCCTACGTCAAGACCTTCAAGGGCCCGCCCACCGGCCTGGTGGTCGAGCGCGAGCGCCTCGACAAGTTCGGCCGCCCGCTGCTGGGCGCCACGACCAAGCCCAAGCTGGGCCTGTCCGGGCGCAACTACGGCCGCGTGATCTACGAGGGCCTCAAGGGCGGCCTCGACTTCATGAAGGACGACGAGAACATCAACTCGCAGCCCTTCATGCATTGGCGCGATCGCTTCCTCTACGTGATGGACGCGGTGAACAAGGCGCAGGCCGCCACCGGCGAGGTGAAGGGCTCCTACCTGAACGTCACGGCCGGGACCATGGAAGCGATGTACGAGCGCGCCGAGCTCGCCAAGGAACTCGGCTCGGTCGTGGTGATGGTGGACCTGGTGGTGGGCTGGACCGCCATCCAGTCGATGGCCGAATGGTGCCGTCGCAACGACATGGTGATGCACATGCACCGCGCCGGCCACGGCACCTACACCCGGCAGAAGAACCACGGCGTGAGCTTCCGCGTGATCGCCAAGTGGCTGCGCCTGGCCGGCTGCGACCACCTGCATGCCGGCACCGCGGTGGGCAAGCTCGAAGGCGACCCGCTCACCGTGCAGGGCTACTACAACGTCTGCCGCGACAGCTACACGAAGACGGACCTGCCGCGCGGCCTGTACTTCGACATGGACTGGGCCGACACCAAGAAGGTGATGCCGGTCGCCTCCGGCGGCATCCATGCCGGCCAGATGCACCAGCTGATCGAGCTGTTCGGCGACGACGTGATCCTGCAGTTCGGCGGCGGCACCATCGGCCACCCGCAGGGCATCCAGGCCGGCGCCGTGGCCAACCGCGTCGCGCTGGAAGCCATGGTCAAGGCGCGCAACGAGGGCAAGGACATCCTGCAGGAAGGCCCGGAGATCCTCAAGCGCGCCGCGCAGTGGTGCGGCCCGCTGCGCGCGGCCCTCGATACCTGGGGCGACATCACCTTCAACTACCAGTCCACGGACAGCAGCGACTACGCCGTGACGCCCGCCATCGCCTGAACCGGAGCACGCCGCCATGATGACCAACCCCACCGGCCGCATCACGCAGGGCCAGTTCAGCTTCCTCCCCGAACTCACGGACGAGGAGATCACGCAGCAGATCCAGTACGGCCTCGACAAGGGCTACGCCTGGAGCGTGGAGTACACCGACGACCCGCACCCGCGCAACACGTACTGGGAGATGCACGGCATGCCGATGTTCGACCTGCGCGATGCCGCGGGCGTGCTGTCCGAGGTGAAGGACTGCCGCAAGGCCTTCCCCAGCCACTACATCCGCCTGATGGCCTTCGACTCCACGCGCGGCATCGAGTCGATCGCCATGAGCTTCATCGTCAACCGGCCGAAGGTGGAGCCCGGCTTCGCGCTGGAACGGCAGGAAGTCAACGGCCGCACGATCCGCTACACCACGCGCAGCTATTCCGCGGGCAAGCCCGAGATGGAACGCTACTGAGGGCCGACGCCGTGAACCGTCCCCTCCACCTGTTCCCCAGCGCGGCGCCGGCCACCGTGGCCGACGAGCCGCCGGAGAAACCGCCCGCGCGCTCCGTCGCCGAAGTCCTGGCCGACTCGCAGGTGGAGGAGGTGCTGCGCGAACTCGACACCGACCTGGTCGGCCTCGCGCCGGTGAAGGCGCGCATCCGCGACATCGCGGCGCTGCTGGTGATCGACAAGCTGCGCGCCAACCTGGGGCTCACGGCCCAGGCGCCGAGCCTGCACATGTCCTTCACCGGCAACCCCGGCACCGGCAAGACCACGGTGGCGATGCGCATGGCGCAGATCCTGCACCGCCTGGGTTACGTGCGCAAAGGCCACCTGGTGGCGGTGACGCGCGACGACCTGGTGGGCCAGTACATCGGCCATACCGCGCCCAAGACCAAGGAAGTGCTGAAGAAGGCCATGGGCGGCGTGCTCTTCATCGACGAGGCCTACTACCTGTACCGCCCCGAGAACGAGCGCGACTACGGGCAGGAAGCCATCGAGATCCTGCTGCAGGTGATGGAGAACCAGCGCGACGACCTGGTGGTGATCCTGGCCGGCTACGCCGACCGCATGGAGACCTTCTTCCGCAGCAACCCGGGCCTGAGCTCGCGCATCGCGCACCACCTGGATTTCCCGGACTACCAGCCGGAGGAGCTGATGGCGATCGCGGAGCGCATGCTGCAAGCGCAGAACTACCGGCTCGGCGAGGGCGCCGCCGAGGCGCTGGAGCGCTACGTCGAACTGCGCATCCGCCAGCCGCACTTCGCGAACGCGCGCAGCGTGCGCAACGCGCTCGACCGGGCGCGCCTGCGCCAGGCCAGCCGCCTGTTTGCCGATCGCGAGCGCGTCCTGACGCCCGCCGACCTGACCACCCTGGAAGCCGGCGACATCCTCGCCAGCCGACTGTTCGCCACCGCATGAGGCCCGCATGAAGCAAGCACTGAGCGCCCTGGTTTTCGACGTGGACGGCACGCTCGCCGACACCGAGCGTTTCCACCTGCAGGCCTTCAACGAGGCGTTCGCGAGCGAGGGCCTGGACTGGCGCTGGGACCCGTCCACCTACACGCGGCTGCTGGAGATCTCCGGCGGCAAGGAGCGGATGCTGGCGTACTGGAACGAGGTGCGCGGCGAAACCGTCGACATCGAGGGCAACGCGATGCGCGACCTGCTGGACCGCGTGCATCTCGCCAAGACAGCCACGTACGAGGCCATGGTCAACGGCGGCCTGGTGCAGCTGCGTCCTGGCGTGATGCAGCTGCTGGAGGACGCACAGCGCAGCGGCCTGGCGCTGGCCATCGCCACCACCACTTCGCCGGTGAACGTCGCGGCCTTGCTCCGGCGGGCCTTCGGCACCCAGTGGCGCCTGCACTTCCCGGTGGTCTGCGACGCCTCCACGGCGCCGCGCAAGAAGCCGCATCCGCAGGTGTACCTGCAGGCGCTGCAGAGCCTGCGGCTGCCGGCCGAGGCCTGCATCGCCTTCGAGGATTCGGCCAACGGGCTGCGCTCCGCACTCGCTGCCGGGCTCGGCGTGGTGATCACGCCCACCCGCTTCACCGCGCACCAGGATTTCAACGGCGCCCTGCGCGTGCTGTACGACCTGGCCGGGGTGCGCGTCGCCGACCTGCTGGCCTGGCACGAAGAGCGCCTGCAGCGCGCGGCCTGAACCCCATCCATCTTCCCGGGAGCCACCATGCCGCTGTCCAATCGCCAGACCCTGACGCAGTACCTGATCGACCAGCGCCGCCGCTTCCCGCAGGCCACCGGCGACTTCAACGCACTGGTCCTCGACGTCGCGCTCGCCTGCAAGGCGATCGCCAAGGCCGTGGCGGCGGGCGCGCTCGGCGGCGCGCTGGGCAGCCACGCCGGCGTCGAGGGCGCGAGCGTCAACGTGCAGGGCGAGCGCCAGATGAACCTGGACGTGCTGAGCAACGAGGTCTTCCTGCGCATGACGGAGTGGGGCGGCCACCTGGCCGGCATGGCGTCGGAGGAGATGGAGCAGCCCTATCCCATCCCGGGGCAGTACCCGCGCGGCAAGTACCTGCTGCTGTTCGACCCGCTCGACGGCTCCAGCAACATCGACGTCAACGTCTCGGTGGGCAGCATCTTCTCGGTGCTGCGCGCGCCCGACGAGGCCGTGGCCGGCGACCTGCAGGAGCGGCATTTCCTGCAGCGCGGCTGCGAGCAGCTGGCGGCCGGCTATGCCCTGTACGGGCCCAGCACCATGCTGATCCTCACGGTGGGCAACGGCGTCGCCGGCTTCACGCTCGACCCGGTGCTGGGCGAATTCATGCTGACGCACCCCGACCTGCGCGTGCCGGAAGACACCCACGAGTTCGCGATCAACACCTCCAACCAGCGCTTCTGGGAGCCGCCGGTGCAGCGCTACGTGCACGAGTGCCAGTGCGGCCGCGAAGGCCCGCGCGGCAAGGACTTCAACATGCGCTGGATCGCCTCGATGGTGGCGGAGGCGCACCGCATCCTGATGCGCGGCGGCGTCTTCCTCTATCCGCGCGACAACAAGGAGCCCAAGCGCGCCGGCCGGCTGCGCCTCATGTACGAGGCCAACCCGATCGGCTTCGTCATGGAGCAGGCGGGGGGACGCGCCAGCACCGGCCGCCAGAACGTGCTGGGCGTGCAGCCCGAGTCGCTGCACCAGCGCGTCGGCCTGGTGTTCGGCTCGCGCAACGAGGTGGACCGCATAGAGCGCTACCACGCCGAGCCGGGCGAGCTCGACATCGTGACGCCGCTGTTCCACGAGCGCACGCTGTTCCGCGCCGCCTGAGCGACCACTTTTTCCAGCATCGGGAGGAACCATGTCCGAGCGACATCCCATCATCGCCATCACCGGCTCGTCCGGCGCGGGCACCACCTCGGTGACCCGCACCTTCGAGAACATCTTCCGGCGCGAGGGCGTCAACGCCGCCGTCATCGAGGGCGACAGCTTCCACCGCTACGACCGCAAGGAGATGAAGCAGCGGCAGGTGCAGGCCGAGAAGGACGGCAACCGCAACTTCAGCCACTTCGGCCCCGAGAACAACCTGTTCGGCGAACTGGCCCAGCTGTTCCGCAGCTACGGCGAGACCGGCCAGGGCATGCGCCGCAAGTACCTGCACGACGCCGAGGAAGCGGCGCCGTACAAGCAGGAGCCGGGCACGTTATCAACCTCGAGTGGATCCAGAAGCTGTGGCGCGACAAGTCCAAGCGCGGCTACTCCACCGAGGCCGTGACCGACACCATCCTGCGCCGCATGCCCGACTACGTGAACTACATCTGCCCGCAGTTCACGCACACCCACGTCAACTTCCAGCGCGTGCCCTGCGTGGACACCTCCAACCCCTTCATCGCGCGCGAGATCCCGGCGCCGGACGAGAGCATGGTGGTGATCCGCTTCGCCCAGCCCAAGGGCATCGATTTCCCTTACCTGCTGAACATGATCAACGACTCCTTCATGTCGCGCGCCAACACCATCGTCGTGCCGGGGGGCAAGATGGAGCTGGCGATGCAGCTGATCTTCACGCCCTTCGTGTGGCGGATGATGGAGCGGCGCAAGCGCGCCCTCGGCACGGTCTGAAGGAGCACGCACGATGAACCGCACTCCCGAATTGCGCCGGCGCATGGCCCATGCCGTGCGCATGCTGGCCATCGACGCCGTCGACCGCGCCAACTCCGGGCACCCCGGCGCCCCCATGGGCATGGCCGACATGGCCCAGGTGCTGTGGGACGAGCACCTGGTGCACAACCCCGCCAATCCGCACTGGGCCAACCGCGACCGCTTCGTGCTGTCCAACGGTCACGCGTCGATGCTGCTCTACGCCCTGCTGCACCTCACCGGCTACGACCTGCCGCTGGAGGAGCTGAAGAAGTTCAGGCAGTTGCACAGCAAGACGCCGGGCCACCCGGAAGTCGGCCTCACGCCCGGCGTGGAAACCACCACCGGCCCGCTGGGGCAGGGGCTCGCCAACGCGGTGGGCATGGCGCTGGCGGAAAAGCAGTTGGCCGCGGAGTTCAACCGCGAAGGCTTTCCCGTCGTCGACCACTTCACCTACGTGTTCCTGGGCGACGGCTGCCTGATGGAAGGACTCAGCCACGAAGCCTGCTCGCTGGCCGGCACGCTGCGCCTGTCCAAGCTGGTCGCGCTGTACGACGACAACGGCATCTCGATCGACGGGCATGTGCAGGGCTGGTTCAGCGACGACACGCCGAAGCGCTTCGAAGCCTACGGCTGGAACGTGATCGCCGGCGTCGACGGCCACGATGCGGCGCAGGTGCATGCCGCGCTCGTTCAGGCGCGCGCGCAAGCCGGCGGCGCCGATGGACGCCCCACGCTGATCTGCTGCCGCACGGTGATCGGCCACGGCTCGCCGGCCAAGGCCGGCACCCACGACGTGCACGGGGCGCCGCTGGGGGCGCAGGAAAGCGCGGCCACCCGCGATGCGCTCGGCTGGACGGCAGGGCCTTTCGAGATTCCTGCCGACCTGGCGCAGGCCTGGAATGCGCGCGCGCGCGGCGCCCTGGCCGAGCGCGGCTGGCGCGAGCGCTTCGAGGCCTACCGCACGGCCTGGCCGGCGCAGGCCGCCGAGTTCGAGCGCCGCATGACGGGCGAGCTGCCCGCCGGCTACCTGGCGCAGCGCACGCGCTTGCTGGAGCAGGCCGCGGCTCGCATCGAGCCCGTCGCGACCCGCAAGGCGAGCCAGCAGGCGCTCGATGGCTTGGCCCCCCTGCTGCCGGAGCTGTCCGGCGGCTCGGCCGACCTGACGGCGTCGAACCTCACCAACTTCAAGGGCTGCGTGCGCGCCGGACGCGACACGCCGGGCAACCACCTGTCCTACGGCGTGCGCGAGTTCGGCATGGCCGCGATCATGAACGGCATGGCGCTGCACGGCGGCCTGCTGCCGTACGGCGGCACGTTCCTGACGTTCAGCGACTACAGCCGCAACGCGATCCGCATGGCGGCGCTGATGAAGCTGCGCGTGGTGCACGTGCTCACGCACGACTCCATCGGGCTGGGCGAGGACGGCCCCACGCACCAGAGCGTCGAACACATCCCGAGCCTGCGGCTGATCCCGCAGCTGGATGTCTGGCGGCCGTGCGACGCGCTGGAGACCGCGGTGGCGTGGGAATGCGCGGTCGAGCGCCGCGACGGCCCCAGCGCGCTGTGCCTGTCGCGGCAGAACCTGCCGCATTCCGGCGGGCACGCCGCGCGGGGGGCGGAGATCCGCCGCGGCGGCTATGTGCTGTCCGACATGGAAGGCGCGCAGGCGGTGATCCTCGCCACCGGCTCCGAGGTGCCGCTGGCAGTGGCCGCGCAGGCGGAGCTGGCGCTGGAAGGCATCGCGACCCGCGTGGTGTCCATGCCGTGCACCAATCGCTTCGACCGCGAGCCGCAGTCCTGGCAGGACCACGTTCTGCCCGCGCACCTGCCAGCGGTGGCCGTGGAAGCGGCGCACCCGGACTTCTGGCGCAAGTACGTGGGGCGCGGCGGCGCCGTGGTGGGCATCGCGAGCTTCGGCGAGTCCGCGCCCGCCAAGGAGCTGTACGCGCACTTCGGCATCACCACGGCGCGCATCGTCGGCGAGGTGCAGCGGCTCGTGCGGGCGGCCCGGCCGCGCGCGGGGCAGGCGGCCGAAAGCGCGGTGGCAGCGTGAGCGGCCCGCAGAAAGTGGAACTCGTGCTGTTCGACCTGGACGGCACGCTGGTGGAGACCGGGCCGGAGATCTGCGACGCCGTCAACGGCACCCTGCAATCGCTGCAGTTGCCGCGCGCCGAGCTGGAAGACGTGGAGCGCTGGATCGGCCACGGCACCGAGCGCCTGTTGCTGCAGGCGCTGGCGCATGCGTGCGGCAAGCCGGTATCGGCTGTGGCGGGCTCCAGCCTGTGGCGCGCGGCGCAGCCGCACTTCGCGCTCGAGTACGAGCGCCGCTGCGGCACCACCAGCCGCCCCTACCCGCATGCCCGCGAGGTGCTCAGCGCGCTCGGCGAGCGCGGCGTGCACCGCGCCCTGGTCACCAACAAGGAACAGCGCTTCACCCAGCCGGTGTTGCGACGGCACGGCCTGCGCCAGCTGCTGGACCGGGTCGTCTGCGGCGACACGCTGCCGACGAAAAAGCCGGACCCCGCCGGCGTGCACGCATGCCTGCACGCCTTCGGAGTCCCCGCGTCCCGGGCCGTGTTCGTGGGTGATTCCTCGATCGACGTGGCGACGGCGCGCAACGCGGGCATCGCCGTCTGGGCGCTGACCCACGGCTACAACATGGGCGAGCCGATCGCGGCGTCGCATCCCGACCGCGTGCTGGACAGCCTGCATTCCATCCTCGACGGCATCTTCCTTCCATCGGCACAACCATGACCTTCCGCATCGGCATCAATGGCTTCGGCCGCATCGGCCGCAACGTGCTGCGCTCGGCGGTGCAGAACTTCTCCGACATCGAGATCGTCGGCATCAACGACCTGCTGGAGCCGGACTACCTGGCGTACATGCTGCAGTACGACTCGGTGCATGGCCGCTTCAAGGGCACCATCGCCGTCGAGGGCAACACGCTGATCGTCAACGGCAAGAAGATGCGCCTGACGCAGGAGAAGGATCCGGCCAACCTGAAGTGGGGCGAGATCGGCGCGGAAGTCGTGATCGAGTCCACCGGCATCTTCCTGACCAAGGACGGCGCGCAAAAGCACATCCAGGCCGGGGCGAAGAAGGTGATCCTGTCGGCACCGTCGAAGGACGACACGCCGATGTTCGTCTTCGGAGTCAACCACCAGAAGTACAAGGGCGAGGACATCATCTCCAACGCCTCGTGCACCACCAACTGCCTGGCACCGATTGCCAAGGTGATGAACGACAAGTGGGGCATCAAGCGCGGGCTGATGACCACCGTGCACGCGGCCACCGCCACGCAAAAGACCGTGGACGGCCCGTCCAACAAGGACTGGCGCGGCGGCCGCGGCATCCTGGAGAACATCATTCCCTCGTCCACCGGCGCGGCCAAGGCGGTGGGCGTGGTGATCCCAGAGCTGAACAAGAAGCTCACGGGCATGTCCTTCCGCGTGCCGACCTCCGACGTGTCGGTGGTGGACCTGACGGTGGAACTGGAAAAGCCCGCGACCTATGCGGAGATCTGCGCGGAGATGAAGGCGCAGAGCGAAGGCGCGCTCAAGGGCATCCTGGGCTACACGGAAGACAAGGTGGTGGCCACCGACTTCGTGGGCGATGCGCGCACTTCCATCTTCGACGCCGACGCCGGCATCGCGCTGGACGGCACCTTCGTCAAGCTGGTGAGCTGGTACGACAACGAGTG
>SEAY01000181.1 GCA_004144865.1 Comamonadaceae bacterium | reverse complement strand
CTCGCGCCCGTGGGCGGCCACCAGCGCCTGCAGCGGCGCGGCGCCGGGGGAGTGGTCGGGGTGCGAGTGCGTGCACACGATCATGCGGATGTCGCCGCCGGCCGCACGCCACAGGCGCTCCAGGTGGTCGGCGTCCTGCGGGCCGGGGTCGATGGCGAGGTAGCCCGTGTCCGCATCGCCCACCAGGTAGCTGTTGGTGCCGGGGCCGGTCATCACGCCGGGGTTGGGGGCGGTGAGGCGCAGCACGTTCTTGAGCAGCGGCACGGGGTTGTCGGTCTGCCAGTCCAGCGCATGGGCGATCTGCCCGTCGGGGCAGACCAGGGCCAGGTCGCCGAACTCGGGCTCGTGCTCCATGTGGCGCGACTCGCGCCCCGCCTTCAGGCCTGCGCGCGGGCTGCTGACCCACAGCGGCTGCTCGGCGGCCACGGCGTCCAGCACCGCATCGACGTGGGAGTACGCGGCCAGCCGCTCCAGCGTGCGGATGGTCGGGTAGATCATGAAGAACTGGCCGGCCGCATGGCGCGCCAGCGCTTCGTCGGGGCGCACCCACACGGGTTCGAACTGCTCGGTCTCGTCGGCCACGGGCTCCTGTCCCTCGGGCATGCGGGCGACGAGAAACGGCACGGCAAAACGGCGCGGCAGGTCACGGTCGGCCGTCCAGTGCGCCAGCAAAAAGATGGCGTCGGCCGCCAGACGCAGGCCGCGCGCGGCGCACTGGGCCACGAACGGCGCCTGGCGGTCGAGCGCGGCGATGTCGGCGGCGTCCGCAAAGCGGCCATCGGCATGGCGGGCCAGCAGCAGGCCCAGTTCTTCAAAACTTTCGCGGATCGCGGCGATGGACTGAGTCACGCACAGGTCGCTCTGCGCGGGGCGGCGGTCGGCCTGCCCGTGGCTTTGCGCGTCCAGCGGCTCGATGCCGCCGCCGGGAAAGACATAGGCACCGGGCGCAAAACTGGCGCGGGGCGAGCGCCGCGTCATCAGCACCTGCAGCGACGTACCCGCGCCGTCTGCGGCCGGCGCATCGCGCAGCAGCAGCACGGTGGCGGCCGCGAGCGGCGTGACCGGCGTGCGGGGTGCGTGGAGTTGTTGGGTGGTGCGGGGCATCGGGCGATTATCGGCAGTGCACCCACCCGTGCGCTGTCACTTCCAAAAAGATAGCTGGCAGCGCTTGCCTCACAAGCGCTGCAGGCCCATCCGGCGTCAGGGACTTTGCGGGGGCGCGGTCTGGCTGTGGCCCGCGGCCGCTTTGTACTCCTGCACACAGCGCGCCAGCACGGCAGGGTCCATCACGTCGTCGATGCGCGCAAAGCCGTCGGGCGCGCGCTCCTCCACCATGTCGAGGATCGCATCCAGCCCCTCCTGGCGGTTCAGCGCGACGATGCGCGCCGTCATGGGCAGGCGCTGGGCCTCGTAGGCGTCCAGCGCGGCCACCGGGTTGGTGGGGTGCGCGGACAGGGCGTCGGCCAGCCCGCGCGCATCCAGGATGGCCTGCGTAGCGCCGTTCGATCCGATGGGGTACATGGGGTGGGCCGCATCGCCCAGCAGCGTGACGCGGCCATGGCGCCAGCGCGGCAGCGGGTCGCGGTCCACCATGGGCCATTCGAGGATCTGCGTGGCGTCGCGGATCACGCCGGGCACGTCCAGCCAGGCAAAGCGCCAGTGGCCGAAGGTGGGCAGCAGGTCGGCCACCGAGCCCGGGCGGCTCCAGTCGGCGCGGTCGGGCGCGGTCAGGCCGCCGCCGAAGCCGTCTTCGCGCAGGCGCCGGTCGGCGATCCAGTTGATGAGCTGCGTGCCGTCCGCCGCTGGCGGTGCGATGGGGTAGACCACGAACTTGGCGCGCCGGTGGCCCGCCTGCACCATGGTGCGGCCATCCAGAAACGGCCGCGCGAGCGTGGTGCCGCGCCACATCATCATGCCGTTCCAGCGCGGCGCGCCTTCATCCGGATAGAACTGGCGGCGCAGCGCGGAATGGATGCCGTCCGCACCGATCAGCACGTCGCAGCGCAGCGCTTCGGTGGTGCCGTCAGCGCATGCGATGTGCGCAATGGCGCCGCCCTCTTGCCCGTCTTGCCCCTCTTTCCCCTCCTCCTGCGCGCAGCCCGTCACGCGTGCGCCGCTGCGCACCTGCTCGCTGCCCAGGCGCCGCACCGCCTCGTCCCACAGCAGCATCTGCAGCTGCCCCCGGTGCACGCTGAGCTGCGGGTGGCTGTAGCCCGCCGACACGCCACGCCGGTCCTCGAAGATCGGCTGCCCATGGCGGTTGGCGAAGACCAGCGCCGACGTCTCCACGCCCATGCCGCGCAGCGCCGGCAGCAGGCCCAGGCCGTCGAGCACGGCCACCGCATGCGGCAGCAGATTGATGCCCACGCCCAGCGGCCTGAGCTGCGCGGTCGCCTCGCACACGGTGACGCGGTGCCCGGCCTGGGCCAGCGCCAGCGCGGCCGACAGGCCGCCGATGCCGCCACCGGCGATGACGATGTGAAGGACTGCCGCCATGGATGTCTCCGGGTTGTTCTTATTGACGCGCATCAAGTGCGCAACCTATTGTTGCGCCATGCAACAACCCCGCCCACGGGCGAAAACCCTGCCCCGCCGCGCGCCGGTAGCCGTCCACTTGGCGGCCGATCGGCCGCAGGGCGCGCTGCAGCCGCTGCCGGGGCTCGACTACGGCGTGCTGGAGCAGCTCATGGGCTATGCGCTGCGGCGCGCGCAGAACGCGCTGTACCTGCACTTCCAGCAGACGCTGGGCCGCGATGCCGAGGTCAGCCCCCAGCGCTTTGCCGCGCTGGTGCTGGTGGCGCGCAACCCCGGCCTGCGCCAGGGCGTGCTGGCCGAGGCCATGGGCGTGCACCGCAGCGGCGGCCTGCGCCTGGTGGACTGGCTGGACGCGCAGGGCTGGGTGCGGCGCGAGGACGACCCGCTGGACGGGCGCTCCTGGACACTGCACCCCACCCGCGCGGGCCGTGCGGCGCTGCAGCGGCTCAGCGCGGCGGTGCAGGCGCACGACGCGGCCCTGGTGCACGCGCTCGGGCCCGAGGGCGCCGCTCTCAAGCCCCTGCTGGAGCGGCTGGCCGGCACGGCCGCCTGAGCCGGCGCACAGCCGCCCGCCCATCGGCACACTTGCCACCCAACACACACAACGACCGAAGGAGACACGACACATGACAACGATGAACCGACGCCAGGCCGGCAAGGCCCTGGCAGGGCTGGCCGCCGCAGCAGGCAGCTGGAGCCTGGCGGGGCCCGCCGCTGCACAGCAGGGCGTGCCCCGCATCCTGGTGGGGTTTCCGGCTGGGGGATCGATCGACGTGGTGGCGCGCCGGCTGGCCGAGAGCTGGCGCGGGCGCACGGGCGTGACGACCGTCGTGGAGCAGAAGGTGGGCGCGGGCGGGCGCATTGCGCTGGCCACGCTCAAGGATGCGCCGCCCGACGGGCTGACGATGGTGCTCAGCCCCTCCTCCATGCTCACCATCTACCCGCACGTCTACAAGCGCCTGCAGTACAAGCCGGCGACCGACTTCATCGCGGTCACGCCCATCGCGCTGTCCACCTGCGGCTTCATGGTCGGCCCCAAGGTGCCGGAGTCGGTGAAGACCCTGCG
>SEAY01000180.1 GCA_004144865.1 Comamonadaceae bacterium | reverse complement strand
TCCTCCACGCTCCCCAGGTACGCCTCGATCACTCCGGGATGCGCCTGCACCTCGCGCGGCGTGCCCGTCGCCAGCACCTCGCCCTGGTTCATCGCGAGCACGCGGTCGCTCACCTTGGACACCAGGCTCATGTCGTGCTCGACCATCAGCACGGTGATGCCCAGCTCGTGCTGGATGTCCTGGATCCAGAAGGCCATGTCCTCGGTTTCCTCCACGTTGAGGCCGGAGGAGGGCTCGTCCAGCAGCAGCAGGCGCGGCTCGGTGCACAGGGCGCGCGCGAGCTCCACCACCTTGCGCACCCCGTAGGGCAGGCCGGCCACCATGGAGTCGCGGTGGTGCTGCAGGTCGAGCAGGTCGATGATGCGCTCCACCTTCTCGCGGGCCTCGATCTCGGCGGCGCGCACCCTGCGCGTGAAGAACATCTCGCTGAAGAGTCCCGTGCGGCGGTGCGTGTGCCGGCCGATCAGCAGGTTGTGCAGCACCGACGCGTGCTCGAACAGCTCGATGTTCTGGAAGGTGCGGGCGATGCCCAGCGAGGCGATGCGGTGGGGCGGCTGGTCGGTGAGGAGCTTGTCCTCGAAGGTGATGGAGCCCGTGGTCGGGTTGTAGATGCGGCTGATCAGGTTGAACACCGTGGTCTTGCCCGCGCCGTTGGGACCGATCAGCGTGAACACCTCGCCGCGCCTGACGTCGAAGCTCACGTCATTGACCGCCAGCACGCCGCCGAAGCGCACGCTGAGGTTCTTCGCCGAGAGGAGGATGTCGCTCATCTCAGCCGGTCCGATTTCTGGAAGGACTTCTGCCGCCGGAACATGCCCTTGCGGTAGAACGGGAACAGCTGCAGGTAGGTGCGGATCTTCAGCCAGCGTCCGTACAGGCCCATCGGCTCGAACAGCACGAAGGCGATCAGCACCATCCCGTACACCACCGCCTTCAGGCCCGGCGCCTGGCCGATCGCCTCGGGCAGGAAGTCCTTCACCGCGCTGATCGCCTGCGGCAGGCCGATCAGGAAGATCGCGCCCAGGAACGCGCCGTGGATGGAGCCCAGCCCGCCGATCACCACCATCAGCAGCAGGTCGATGCTCTGGATGATGTTGAACTGGTCGGGCGAGAGGAAGCGGATCTGGTGCGCATACAGCGCGCCGCCGATGCCAGCCAGCGCTGCCGAGAGCGCGAAGCTGAGCGTCTTGTAGCGCGCGAGGTGGATGCCCATGCTCTGCGCCGAGATCTCCGAGTCGCGGATCGCGACGAACGCCCGGCCCGTGGGCGAACGCAGCAGGTTCAGGCAGGCCAGCGTGCAGAGCACGGCCACCACGAGACAGACGAAGTAGAAGGAAGCGGCGCTGTCGGCCGTCCAGCCGAACATCTTCACCGAGCCCACGGTCTTGCCTGCGTTGCCGCCCGTGACGCTTTCCCAGCGCGCGAACACTTCCTCGACGATGAAGCCGAAGGCCAGCGTGGCGATGCCCAGGTAGATGCCCTTCACGCGCAGCGCAGGCAGGCCCACGATCACGCCCACCGCCGCCGACAACACCGCGCCCACGGCAAGCGCGAGCGGGAAGGGCCACCCCATGCCCGTGAGCACCGCCTGCGCATAGGCGCCCACGCCGAAGAAGGCCGCGTGCCCGATCGAGAACAGCCCCGTGAACCCTGCCAGCAGCATGAGGCCGAGGCCCACGATGCCGTAGATGAGGATGAACGTGAGCTGTGCCAGCAGGTATTCGGCCAGCAGCAGTGGCGCGGCGACGAGCAGCAACCCGAGCAGGCCGTACCAGAACACCTGGCCGCCGTGCTTGGCCAGGCGGAGGTCCTGTTCGTAGCCGGTCTTGAAGATGAAACGCACGGTTTACACCTTCTTGCGGAGTTTTTCGCCGAACAGCCCGTTCGGCATGACGACCAGCATGACCAGCACCACGATGTAGGCGGCGATGTCCTTGAAGCCCTCGGGCAGGTAGAAGCCGGAAAGTGACTCGACCACGCCGATGATCAGGCCCCCGACGATGGCGCCCGGCAGGCTGCCGAAGCCGCCGACCACCGCGGCCGGGAAGGCCTTCAGGCCGATGAAGCCCATGTTGGCGTGCACGAAGGTGATGGGCGCGAGCAGCAGGCCCGCGATGGCGGCGACGGCCGCGGCGAGGCCCCACACCAGCGAGTTCAGGCGCTTGACGGGGATGCCCATGTAGTAGGCGGCCAGCTGGTTCTGCGAGGCGGCCTGCATCGCGATGCCGACCTTGCTGTAGCGGAAGATGGCGTAGAGCAGGGCGCACAGCAGCGCGGTGGCGGCGATCACGGCCATCTGCTCGACGTTGAGCACCAGGCCGCCCGCGTTCCACACCATGTCCTTGTAGGGCACGGGAAGCGTGTGGGTCTCGGTGCCTATGCCGGGGATCATGGTGATCAGGCCGCGCGCGACGTAGCCGATGCCGATGGTGAGCATCACGATGGAGAAAGCCGGCTGCCCGAGGATGGGACGGATGACCACCATTTCCAGCGCCAGCCCGAACACCGCCATGGCGGCAATCGCGCTGATGACGGCGACCCAGAAGGGAAAGCCCATCATGGTCATGGCGGCCAGGCCGAAGAACGCGCCGAGCATCATCAGCTCGCCCTGGGCGAAGCTCACGGTTTCGGTGGCCTTGTAGATCAGCACGAAACCCAGCGCGATCAGCCCGTAGATGCAGCCCTGTGCGACGCCGCTGATCACCAGCTGTAGGAATTGCACGCTCGAGTGGCCCCTCGTTGTTCTGTGCCGCCCGTTATAGCGGCGGCCCGCTGAACCGCACACAGGGTTGGCCCGTAGTCTGTCGCGCACCGGACCCGCGCTGTAATGCGCGCATGGACACCGAAACCGTGCGGATCGAGAAGCAGGGCCCCGTCACCATCGTCACGCTCGACAGGCCGCAGGTGCGCAATGCGGTCGACGGCGACACGGCCCACCGGCTGTACGACGCCTTCGTGGCGTTCGAGGCGGACCCGGCAGCGCGCGTGGCCGTGTTCCACGGCGCCCACGGGCATTTCTGCGCCGGCTGGGACCTGCAGCATGGCGCGCGATTGGCGCGGCAGGGCAGCGGCGCGGCGGTGCTGGACGGGCTGGATTTCGAAGCGGGCGACGTGCGGCCGAGTGCGCCGATGGGGCCTTCACGGCTGCTGCTGTCCAAGCCGGTGGTCGCCGCGGTCAGCGGCGCGGCCGTCGCGGGCGGCATGGAGCTGGCGCTGTGGTGCGACCTGCGAGTGATGGAGGAGGACGCCTACTTCGGCGTCTACTGCCGGCGTTTCGGCGTGCCCCTGATCGACGGCGGCACCGTGCGGCTGCCGCGCCTGGTCGGCATGGGGCACGCGATGGACCTGATCCTCACCGGGCGCAAGGTGGAGGCCGACGAGGCGCTGCGGATCGGCCTGGCGAACCGGGTGGTGCCGCGCGGCGAGGCGCGGGCGGCGGCGGTCGCGCTGGCGGAACAGCTGTGCAAATTCCCGCAGGCGACGATGCTGGCCGATCGCATGAATGCGTACGAGCAGTGGGGCAAGCCGCTGCCGCAGGCGCTGCACGGCGAGTGGGAGCGCAGCAAGGAGCGCATCGCGGACGGGCTCGAAGGGGCCGGGCGGTTCGCGGCGGGGGAGGGGCG
>SEAY01000089.1 GCA_004144865.1 Comamonadaceae bacterium | reverse complement strand
CACGGATGCGACTTCGGGCGCGTCGGGCTGCGTGAAGGTGCGCCGCTGGCGGTAGAAATCGCGCGCTTGCGCGGGCGTGAGCGTGTGCGTGGGCGGCACGCCCTTTTCTTCCATGAGGCGCAGCAGCGCGCGTGCCTGCGGGTGCAGCATGGCTTGTCTCCTTCGTTTCGCCGCAGTGTAGGGCAGGCGGGTTTATGCTTTGCGCCATGAAGCTGTACAACTACTTCCGCTCTTCCGCTTCCTTCCGCGTGCGCATCGCGCTCGAACTCAAGGGGCTCACCTACGACTACGTGCCGGTGCACCTGGTCAAGGGCGAGCACAAGCAGGACCAGTACGCTGCCAAGTCCGCCTCGCAGCTGGTGCCTGCCCTGGAACTGGACGACGGCCAGCTCCTGAGCCAGTCGATGGCGATCGTCGAATACCTGGACGAGACGCACCCGAATCCGCCGCTGCTGCCGCCGGATGCCCTGGGCCGCGCCCGCGTGCGCGCGCTCGCGCAGCTGGTCGCCTGCGAGATCCATCCCCTGAACAACCTGCGCGTGCTGAAGTACCTGGTGCGCGAACTCAAGGTGGAGGAAGAGGCCAAGAACGCCTGGTACCGCCATTGGGTGCGCAGCGGCCTGGAGATGTTCGAGAAGGAGCTGCTGCAGCTGCCCGCCGGGCGCTACTGCTACGGCGACACGCCGACGCTGGCGGATTGCTGCCTGGTGCCGCAGGTCTTCAACGGCCAGCGCTTCAACGTCGATTTCGGCGGCCTCACGCGCACCATGGCCGCCTTCGAGGCGTGCATGCAGCACCCCGCTTTCCAGAAGGCGCAGCCTTCCGCGTGCCCGGACAACGAGGCCTGAAGCCATGATCCCGCAGTGGCCCGCGCCGTCCGGCGTGCACGCCTGGTGCAGCACGCGGGAGGGCGGCGTCTCGGCCGCGCCCTACGACACGCTCAACCTCGGCGACCACGTCGGGGACGATCCATCCGCGGTGGCCGAGAACCGCAGGCGCTTTGCGCAGCAGCTGAAGGCGCGCCCCGTGTTCCTGCAGCAGGTGCATGGACGCGGCGTGGCGCGCCTCGCCGCGGACACGTCGGACGGCACGCAGGCCGACGCCTGCTGGACGACCGAGCGGGGCGTCGCCTGCACGATGATGGTGGCGGACTGCCTGCCGGTGCTGCTGGCGGATCGCCGCGGCCGCGTGGTCGGCGCCGCGCACTGCGGCTGGCGCGGACTCGCGGGCGAAGGCGGGCAGGGCGTGCTGGAAGCCCTGTGGCAGGAAATGCGGCCCGAGGCCAGCGAGGCGGGCGACATGCTGGCGTGGCTCGGGCCCTGCATCGGTCCCGAGGCGTTCGAGGTGGGCCCGGAGGTGCGTGCCGCCTTCGTGCAAGGGGACGCGCAGGCTGGAGCGTGCTTTCGCCCGCACGGCGACGGCAAGTTCCTCGCCGACTTGCCGGCGCTCGCGCGGCGCCGGCTGGCCGCATTGGGCTTCACCAGCGTGCACGGCAACGACGGCAGCGCGTCGTGGTGCACCGTCACGAATCGCTCAAGGTTCTTTTCGCACCGGCGCGACCGCGTCAGCGGGCGCCTCGCCGCCGCCGCCTGGCTGGCCTGAGGCCGCCGCTTCCGCGGCCTCGCGCGCCTGGCGCGCCGCCCGTCGCGCGGGTCTCCCCATGAGGTAGATCAACAGCGCCACGGGGCCCACTCCATAGAGTAGAAAGGTGAAGATGGCGCCGAGGACGGTGCCCCGCGGATGCGTGGCTTCGGCCACGGCCATCATCACGGCGACGTACGTCCAGGCGATCACTACCAGGTACATGGCAGTACCTGCAGATTCATGTTGCACTGCAACATTCGCGGTGGGATACTCCGCCGCACGGCGATAAGAACATCAGGAGACATCGGATGAATTCTGACCTGGACTGGACCGCGCAGGCCCTGCAGTTCCAGCAGAACCTCGGCCAGCAGTGGACGCAGGCGCTGCAGGCCTTCCAGCAAGGCGGCACCGCAGCGACGCACCTGCCGCGACTTTCCTTCGCGCCCGAGAAGCTGCATGCGCTGCAGCAGGCCTACGTGAAGGAAGCCACAGAGATCTGGAACCAGGGCCTGGCGGGCAAGGCGCCCGTGGCCGACAAGCGTTTCGCGGGCGATGCCTGGGGCCGCAACCCCGTGGCCGCGTTTTCCGCCGCCATCTACCTGCTCAATGCGCGCACCCTGCTGGGCCTGGCCGAAGCGGCCGAGACCGACGCCAAGACCAAGGCCCGCCTGCGCTTCGCGGTGGAGCAGTGGATGGCCGCCACCGCGCCGAGCAACTTCCTCGCGTTGAACGCCGAGGCGCAGCAGAAGGCGGTGGAGACGCGTGGCGAGAGCATCGCGCGCGGCCTGCAGAACCTGCTGGCCGACATGCAGCAGGGCCACGTCTCGATGACCGACGAAAGTGCGTTCGAGGTCGGGCGCAACGTCGCCACCACGGAGGGCGCTGTGGTGTTCGAGAACGAGCTGTTCCAGCTGATCGAATACAAGCCGCTCACCGCCAAGGTGTACGAGCGTCCCTTCCTCGTGGTGCCGCCTTGCATCAACAAGTTCTACATCCTCGACCTGCAGCCGGAGAATTCGCTGATCCGCTACCTGGTGGAGCAGGGCCACCGCACCTTCGTGGTGAGCTGGCGCAACCCGGACGCTTCGCTGCAGGACAAGACCTGGGACGACTACATCGAGGACGCCGCGCTGAAGGCCATCGAGGTGGTGCAGGAGATCAGCGGCGCGAAGAAGATCAATGCCCTGGGCTTCTGCGTGGGCGGCACGATCCTCGGCACCGCGCTGGCCGTGCTGGCCGCGCGCGGCGAGAAGCCCGTGGCATCGGCCACGCTGCTGACTGCCTTCCTGGATTTCAGCGAGACCGGCGTGCTGGACGTCTTCATCGACGAGGGCGCCGTGAAGCTGCGCGAGATGCAGCTGGGCAAGAAGGGGCTGCTGAAAGGGCAGGACCTCGCGTCCACTTTCAGCTTCCTGCGCCCGAACGACCTGGTGTGGAACTACGTGGTGGGCAACTACCTCAAGGGCGAGAGCCCGCCGCCCTTCGACCTGCTGTACTGGAACAGCGATTCCACCAACCTGCCCGGGCCGATGTACGCCTGGTACCTGCGCAACACCTACCTCGAGAACAACCTGGTGAAGCCGGGCAAGCTCACGGTGTGCGGCGAGAAGGTCGACTTCGGCACGGTGGACATCCCGGTCTACATCTACGGCTCGCGCGAGGACCACATCGTGCCCATCGCCGGCGCGTACGCCTCGGTGAAGCACCTCCCCGGCAAGAAGCGCTTCGTGATGGGCGCATCGGGCCACATCGCCGGCGTGATCAATCCGCCGGCGAAGAACAAGCGCTCGCACTGGACCAACGACAGGCTTCCGGACACGTTCGACGCGTGGTTCGAGGGCGCCAAGGAACATCCCGGCAGCTGGTGGCCCGACTGGGCCGCGTGGCTGAAGCCGCACGCGGGCAAGCAGGTGCCCGCGCCGAAGAGCTACGGCAAGGGAACCAAGTACAAGGCCAGCGAACCCGCGCCGGGCCGCTACGTCAAGGCGAAAGCCTGAACCCACTGGAGAGACCCATGGAAGACATCGTCATCGTTTCCGCCGTGCGCACCGCCGTCGGCAAGTTCGGCGGCTCGCTCGCGAAGATCCCCGCGCAGGAGCTGGGCGCCATCGCGATCCGCGAGGCGCTCGCCCGCGCCAAAGTCGATCCTGCCCAGGTGGGCGAGGTGATCATGGGGCAGGTGCTCGCCGCCGGTTCCGGCCAGAACCCCGCGCGCCAGGCAGGCCTGAAGGCCGGCCTGCCGAAGGAAGTGCCGGGGCTCACCATCAACGCCGTGTGCGGCTCGGGCCTCAAGGCCGTCATGCTGGCCGCGCAGGCGGTCGCCTGGGGCGACAGCGAGATCGTCGTGGCGGGGGGCCAGGAGAACATGAGCGCCTCGCCGCACGTGCTGCTGAACTCGCGCGACGGCCAGCGCATGGGCGACTGGAAGATGGTCGATTCGATGATCGTCGACGGCCTGTGGGACGTCTACAACCAGTACCACATGGGCATCACCGCGGAGAACGTGGCGAAGCAGTACGGCATCGCGCGCGACGCCCAGGACGCGCTGGCGCTCGCGAGCCAGCAGAAGGCCGTGGCGGCGCAGGAAGCCGGCAAGTTCAAGGACGAGATCGTCCCGGTGCCCATCCCGCAGAAGAAGGGCGAGCCGGTGCTCTTCGACGCCGACGAGTTCATCAACCGCAAGACCAGTGCCGAGGCGCTGGCGGGCCTGCGCCCGGCCTTCGACAAGGCGGGCAGCGTGACGGCCGGCAATGCGTCCGGCATCAACGACGGCGCCGCGGCTTTGGTCGTGATGAGCGCGAAGAAGGCCGCCCAGCTCGGCCTGAAGCCGCTGGCGCGCATCGCCGGCTTCGGCACCTCGGGCCTGGACCCGGCGACCATGGGCATGGGACCCGTCCCCGCTTCGCGCAAGGCGCTGCAGCGCGCCGGCTGGAACGTGCAGGACGTGAACCTGTTCGAGCTGAACGAAGCCTTCGCCGCGCAGGCCTGTGCCGTCAACAAGGAACTGGGCATCGACCCGGGCAAGGTCAACGTCAACGGCGGCGCCATCGCCATCGGCCACCCCATCGGTGCCTCCGGCGCGCGCATCCTGGTGACGCTGCTGCACGAGATGCAGCGGCGCGAGGCGCGCAAGGGCCTGGCGGCCCTGTGCATCGGCGGCGGCATGGGAGTTTCCCTTGCCGTGGAACGCGCCTGAGCGCGCAGAATCGATTTCCGGCAACCGACCAGGGGAGACGAACATGGCTCAGAAAGTGGCATACGTGACGGGTGGCATGGGCGGCATCGGCACCGCCATCTGCCAGCGCCTGCACAAGGAAGGCTTCAAGGTCATCGCGGGCTGCGGCCCCACGCGCGACTTCGACAAGTGGCTGGGCGAACAGAAGGCGCAGGGCTTCACCTTCTACGCCTCGGTCGGCAACGTCGGCGAGTGGGATTCGACGGTCGCGGCGTTCGGCAAGGCCAAAGCCGAGCACGGCAGCATCGACGTGCTGGTCAACAACGCCGGCATCACGCGCGACCGCATGTTCCTCAAGATGACCCGCGAGGACTGGGACGCGGTGATCGAGACGAACCTCAACTCGATGTTCAACGTGACCAAGCAGGTCGTGGGGGACATGGTCGAGAAGGGCTGGGGGCGCATCATCAACATCTCGTCGGTCAACGGCGAGAAGGGTCAGGCCGGCCAGACCAACTACTCGGCGGCCAAGGCCGGCATGCACGGCTTCTCCATGGCGCTGGCCCAGGAGCTGGCGAACAAGGGGGTCACGGTGAACACCGTGAGCCCGGGCTACATCGGCACCGACATGGTGAAGGCCATCCGCCCGGACGTGCTCGACAAGATCGTGGCGACCATCCCCGTCAAGCGCCTGGGCGAGCCGAGCGAGATCGCCTCGATCATCGCGTGGCTGGCGGGCGAGGAGAGCGGCTACACGACGGGGGCCGATTTCTCGGTCAACGGCGGCTTGCACATGGGCTGACGGCCGCGCCCCGCCGGTTGTGGGGTGGGCAGCTCCGCTGCCCACCGCTGTTCAGCGGGGCGTGGACGCGTCGACGATGTCCTCGATCACGAGCATGCGGTACTTCTGGCCGTAGGAGATCGGGGAGTCGCGAAGCAGTTCCATCACGTGGTCCGAACTCTTCGCTTCGGGCGCGTGCACCATCAGTCCGTGGTGTCCCTGGCGCGCGAACTCGGCGAAGCGGCGCACGGTGTCGCCCTCGGTGCCGGCGGAGGGCAGCATGTCGTCGTCGCCCGCCGCACCCAGCAGGTCGCGCCGGATGTCCTCCGGCGTCAGCAGCATCACGTCGGTGTCGGCGACGCCCTTGTCCGCGAGGATCCGCGCCGCGTCCCGGGCCTCCTGTTCGCCGGGGAACATCAGCACCATCCAGCCGGTGGGGTAGAACACACCGCGCATCGTCTTCATGCTGGAGTCGAGGTGAAAAGGCCTCATGGACTGTCCTTTCATTGTTCCTGTCCCGCCATTGCAGCGCATACGGCTGCGCTCGCCTGTAGTCACCCGCGGCGGCCGGGGGTAGGGCTGGGCGTACAGTCGGGGCCGTGATGCAAGAAGAGAAAGACGGCTGGCGCCTGAGCGTCGCGCCGATGATGGACTGGACGGACCGGCACTGCCGCTACTTCCACCGGCTGCTGAGCCGGAGGGCGCGGCTGTACACGGAGATGGTGACCACGGGCGCGCTGCTGCACGGTGACGTGCCGCGCCACCTGGACTTCGACGAGACCGAGCACCCCGTGGCGCTGCAGCTCGGCGGCAGCGAGCCGGCGGACCTGGCCGAGGCCGCCAAGCTGGGGGCGCAGTGGGGCTACGACGAGATCAACCTCAATTGCGGCTGCCCCAGCGAGCGGGTGCAGCGCGGGGCCTTCGGCGCCTGCCTGATGGCGGAGCCCCGGCTGGTGGCCGATTGCGTGAAGGCCATGGTCGACGTGGTGGACGTGCCGGTCACGGTGAAGCACCGCATCGGCATCGACAAGGTGGAGAGCTACGCGTTCGTGCGGGACTTCGTGGGCACGGTGGCGGAGGCGGGCTGCGGGGTCTTCATGGTCCATGCGCGCAATGCCTGGCTGAAGGGCCTGTCGCCGAAGGAGAACCGCGAGGTTCCGCCGCTGCGCTACGAGCTGGTGCACGCGCTCAAGCGCGAGTTCCCGCAACTCGTGATCGGCATCAATGGCGGGATCACGACCGACGAGGTGGTGCAGGCGCAGCTCGCGGAGCTGGATGGCGTCATGGTCGGCCGCGAGGCCTACCACCATCCCTGGTGGCTGGCGCGCTGGGACGAGCGCTTCTACGGCGAGCCGGCGTCAGGCCTGCGGCGCGAGGAAGTGGAAGAGGCGATGGTGCGCTACATGGAGCGCGAGCACGCCGCGCGCGGCACGCCGTGGCACTCTATCGCGCGGCACATGATGGGCCTCTACAACGGGCTGCCGGGGGCGCGGCGCTGGCGCCAGGTGTGGAGCGACCACCGGCTGAAGGGCGATGCACCGCGGGAGGTGATGCGGCTGGCGCATGAGCGAGCTCCAAATACTTTAAACTTCAAATATTCCAGCCTGGAGCAACCATGAACATCGTCTGCATCGGCGGCGGCCCCGCGGGCCTGTACTTCGCGTTGCTCATGAAGAAGCAGGATCCTTCGCACCGCGTGCGCGTGGTCGAACGCAACCGGCCCTACGACACCTTCGGCTGGGGCGTGGTGTTCTCGGACCAGACGCTGGGCAACCTGCAGGCGGCCGATGCGCCCAGCGCCGAGGAGATCCTGGGTGCCTTCAACCACTGGGACGACATCGAGGTCAACATCCGCGGCCACAAGGTGCGCTCCGGCGGCCACGGCTTCATCGGCATCGGGCGCAAGCGCCTGCTCAACATCCTGCAGCGCCGCTGCGAGGAACTGGGCGTGGAGCTGGTGTTCGAGACCGACGTGCAGGGCGACCAGGAATACCCCGACGCCGACCTGATTATCGCCAGCGACGGCCTGAACAGCCGCATCCGCACGAAGTACGCCGAGACCTACCAGCCGGACATCGACCTGCGCAAGTGCCGCTTCGTCTGGCTGGGAACGCACAAGAAGTTCGACGCCTTCACCTTCGCGTTCGAGGAGACGCCGCACGGCTGGTTCCAGGCGCACGCCTACCAGTTCGACGGCGACACCTCCACCTTCATCGTGGAAGCGCCGGAGGAGGTCTGGCAGAAGGCCGGGCTGGACAACATGGAGAAGGAAGAGTCCATCGCCTTCTGCGAGCGCCTCTTCGCGAAGTACCTGGACGGCAACCGGCTGATGTCGAATGCCTCGCACCTGCGCGGCTCCGCCCAGTGGATCAAGTTCCCGCGCGTCGTCTGCCGCACCTGGGTGCACCACAACGGCCGCGCACCCGTGGTCCTGATGGGCGACGCCGCGCACACCGCGCACTTCTCCGTCGGTTCCGGCACCAAGCTGGCGCTGGAGGATTCGATCGAGCTCGCGCGCTGCATCGGCCGGACGCCGGACGACCTGGTGCGCGCCCTGCGCGACTACGAAGCCGTGCGCAGCATCGAGGTGCTGAAGATCCAGAACGCCGCGCGCAACTCCACCGAGTGGTTCGAGAACGTCGCGCGCTACGTCAACCTGCCGCCCGAGCAGTTCGCCTACTCGCTGCTCACGCGCAGCCAGCGCATCAGCCACGAGAACCTGCGGCTGCGCGACAAGCAGTACGTGGAGCAGTACGAGGACTGGATCGCCGAGCGCTCCGGCGTGCACCGTGACGCCCCGCGCCAGTCCGTCCCGCCCATGTTCACGCCCTTCACGCTGCGCGGCGTGACGCTGAAGAACCGCATCGTCGTCTCGCCGATGGCGCAGTATTCCTGCGTGGACGGCCAGCCGGCCGACTACCACCTGGTGCACCTGGGCGCGCGCGCCATGGGCGGCGCCGGCATGGTGGTCGCTGAGATGACCTGCACCAGCGCCGACGCGCGCATCACCCCGGGCTGCCCGGGCCTGTGGAACGGGCCGCAGCGCGACGGCTGGAAGCGCATCGTCGATTTCGTGCACGCGAACACCGACGCGAAGATCGCCATGCAGCTGGGTCACGCCGGCCCGAAGGGCTCGACGCGGGTGCCGTGGGAAGGCGAAGACCTGCCGCTCGAATCCGGCAACTGGCCGCTGCTGTCGGCCTCGCCGCAGCAGTACCTCGATGGCGTCAGCGACTGGGCGCGCGCGATGACGCGGGCCGACATGGACCGCGTCCGCGACGATTTCGTGCGCAGCACCCGCTACGCGGCCGAAGCCGGCTTCGACTGGCTGGAACTGCACTGCGCCCACGGCTACCTGCTGTCCTCGTTCATCTCGCCGTTGACCAACCAGCGCACCGACGAATACGGGGGCTCGCTGGAGAACCGCCTGCGCTACCCGCTGGAGGTGTTTCGCGCGATGCGCGCCGCGTGGCCGGCGCACCTGCCGATGTCCGTGCGCATCTCGGCGCATGACTGGGTGGAGGGCGGCATCACGGCGGACGACGCGGTGGCGATCGCCCGCGCCTTCAAGGCCGCGGGCGCCGACCTGATCGACGTGTCCACCGGCCAGGTGAGCAAGAAGCAGCAGCCGGTGTACGGCCGCATGTACCAGACGCCCTTCGCCGACCGCATCCGCAACGAGGCGGGCATCGCCACCATGGCGGTCGGCGCGATCTCGGAAGCCGACCACGTCAACAGCATCATCGCCGCGGGGCGGGCGGACCTCTGCGCCATCGCGCGGCCGCACCTGGCCAATCCGGCCTGGTCGTTGAACGAGGCGGCGAAGATCGGCTACCGTGACGTGCCGTGGCCGAAGCAGTACCTGTCCGGCAAGACCCAGCTCGAACGCAACCTGGAGCGCGAACGCACCCAGGCCCAGGAGACCAGGAATGAACGCTTCAACTGAGCGCGTCGACCCCGCGCTCGCCGCGGGCAACCGCAGGCAGCTGGCCGGCTACCGCGCCGAACACTTCCTCTGGCAGGTGCGGGAGGGCGTGGCCACCATCACGCTGAACCGGCCCGAGCGCAAGAATCCGCTCACTTTCGACTCGTACGCGGAACTGCGCGACCTGTTCGGCCAGCTGAAGTACGCGACCGACGTCCACGCCGTGGTGGTGGCCGGCGCCGGCGACAACTTCTGCTCCGGCGGCGACGTGCACGAGATCATCGGGCCGCTCGTGCGGCTGAAGGCGCCGGAGCTGCTGATGTTCACGCGCATGACGGGCGACCTGGTGAAGGCGATGCGCGCCTGTCCGCAGCCCATCGTCGCGGCCGTGGACGGCGTGTGCGCCGGCGCGGGCGCCATCGTGGCGATGGCCTCGGACCTGCGCCTGGGCACGGCGCGCAGCAAGACCGCGTTCCTGTTCAACCGCGTCGGCCTGGCCGGCTGCGACATGGGCGCCTGCGCGATGCTCCCGCGCATCGTCGGGCAGGGACGCGCCAGCGAACTGCTCTACACCGGGCGTTCCCTCGGCGGCGAGGAGGGCGAGCGCTGGGGCTTCTTCAACCGCCTGTGCGCGCCCGAGCAGCTGCTGGCCGAAGCGCAGGCGCTGGCCGCGCAGCTGGTGCAGGGCCCGACCTTCGCCAACGGCATCACCAAGACCATGCTGCACCAGGAGTGGGCCATGACGATCGAGCAGGCCATCGAGTCCGAGGCGCAGGCGCAGGCGCTGTGCATGCTGACGCAGGACTTCACCCGGGCCTACGAGGCCTTCGTGGCGAAGCAGAAGCCGAAATTCGAGGGGAACTGAGATGCGCGAGCTCGCCCACCTCGACTGGCCTTTCCTGGAGGAAGGGCACGGCGTCTTCGCCGCGGAGCTCGACGCCTGGGCGCGCGAGCACGTGGCGCACATCCACGGGCCCGACGTCGATGCGGCCTGCCGCGCGCTCGTGCGGTCGCTGGGCGACGGTGGCTGGCTGCGCCATGCGGTCGGCGGCGCACACGGCGCGCAGGAAGTGATCGACACGCGCGCGATCTGCCTCGCGCGCGAGACGCTGGCCTACCACAACGGCCTGGCCGACTTCGCCTTCGCGATGCAGGGCCTCGGCTCCGGCGCCATCAGCCTGCAGGGCACGCCTGCGCAGAAGGAGCGCTACCTGCCGCGCGTGGCGCGCGGCGAGGCGATCGCGGCCTTCGCGCTGTCGGAGCCGGACGCCGGGTCGGATGTCGGCAACCTGCAGTGCGGCGCGCACATCGAGGGCGACCACGCGGTACTGACCGGCGAGAAGACCTGGATCTCCAACGGGGGCATCGCCGACTTCTACGTGGTGTTCTGCCGCACCGGCGAGGCACCCGGCCCGCGCGGCATCTCCGCCTTCGTCGTCGACGCGGACACGCCGGGCTTCGAGATCGCCGAGCGCATCGAGGTGATCGCGCCGCATCCGCTGGCACGCCTGCGGTTCCACGATTGCCGCATCCCGCTGTCGCAACGCATAGGCGCGCCGGGCGAGGGCTTCAAGGTGGCGATGCGCACGCTGGACGTGTTCCGCACCTCGGTCGCCGCGGCGGCGCTGGGCTTCGCCCGCCGCGCCATGGACGAGGCGCTCAAGCGCGCGACCACGCGCCGGATGTTCAACCAGACGCTGGCCGACTTCCAGCTCACCCAGGCCAAGCTGGCGCAGATGGCCACCACCATCGACAGCGCCGCGCTGCTGGTCTACCGCGCCGCCTGGCTGCGCGACCAGGGGCAGAACGTCACCAAGGAAGCCGCGATGGCCAAGATGACGGCCACCGAGGGAGCCCAGCAGGTGATCGATGCCGCCGTGCAGATGTTCGGCGGGCTCGGCGTCATGCATGGGCAGGTCGTGGAACAGCTGTACCGCGAGATCCGCAGCCTGCGCATCTACGAGGGCGCCACCGAGGTGCAGCAGCTCATCATCGCGCGCGAATTGCTCAAGGAGACGAGGGGATGACACCGGACAACGAACCGCAGGCCGTGCTGCCCGAAGGCTGGCCGCGTCCCAAGGGCTACGCCAACGGCGTGGTCGCCTCCGGGCGCATGCTCTTCATCGCGGGCATGATCGGCTGGGACGCCGACGGCGTCTTCCACACCGACGATTTCGGCGGCCAGTGCCGGCAGGCCTTGCAGAATGTCGCCGATGTGCTTAGGGCGGCCGGCGGCAGCGGCGACAATATCGTCCGCATGACCTGGTACGTGACCGACAAGCGCGAATACCTGGCCGCCTCGCGCGAGGTGGGCCGGGCGTTCCGCGAAGTCATCGGCAACTACGACATCGCGATGACGGCGGTGGAAGTGAAGGCGCTGATCGAGGACCGTGCCAAGGTCGAAATCGAAGTCACGGCCATGCTGCCGTCCTGACCCCCTGCCGACCGGAGTTTTTCCCATGGCCAAAGCCAAAGCCGCCTTCAATTGGGCCGACCCGCTGCTGCTCGATGCGCAGCTCACCGCCGACGAGCGCCAGGTGCGCGACGCCGCCCACAGCTACTGCCAGGAGAAGCTGCTCCCGCGCGTGACGGAAGCCTTCCGCCACGAGAAGACCGACCTCGCCATCTTCCGCGAGATGGGCGAGCTGGGCCTGCTGGGCCCCACCATCCCCGAGCAGTACGGCGGTGCCGGCCTCAACTACGTCTGCTACGGGCTGGTGGCGCGCGAGGTGGAGCGCGTCGATTCGGGCTACCGCTCGATGATGTCCGTGCAGTCCTCGCTGGTGATGGTGCCGATCTTCGAGTTCGGCAACGAGGCGACGAAGCAGAAGTACTTGCCGAAGCTGGCGACCGGCGAGTGGATCGGCTGCTTCGGCCTGACCGAGCCGAACCATGGCTCCGACCCCGCGAGCATGATTACGCGCGCCCGCAAGGTCGACGGCGGCTACAAGCTCACCGGCAGCAAGATGTGGATCACCAACTCGCCGGTGGCCGACGTGTTCGTGGTGTGGGCCAAGGACGATGAAGGCGCCATCCGCGGCTTCGTGCTCGAGAAGGGCTGGAAGGGCCTGTCCGCGCCCAAGATCGAGGGCAAGGTCGGCCTGCGTTCGTCCATCACCGGCGAGATCGTGCTGGACGAGGTGTTCTGCCCCGAGGAGAACGCCTTCCCCGAGGTGCGCGGCCTGAAGGGTCCCTTCACCTGCCTGAACTCCGCGCGCTATGGCATCGCCTGGGGCGCGCTCGGTGCGGCCGAGGACTGCTGGTTCCGCGCCCGCCAGTACGTGCTGGACCGCAAGCAGTTCGGCAGGCCGCTCGCGGCCAACCAGCTGGTGCAGAAGAAGCTGGCCGACATGCAGACGGAGATCACGCTGGGACTGCAGGGTTGCCTGCGCCTGGGCCGCATGAAGGACGAGGGCACGGCGTCGGTGGAGATCACCTCCATCATGAAGCGCAACTCCTGCGGCAAGGCGCTCGACATCGCCCGCGTGGCCCGCGACATGATGGGCGGCAACGGCATCAGCGACGAATTCGGCGTGGCCCGCCACCTGGTGAACCTGGAAGTCGTGAACACCTACGAGGGCACGCACGACATCCATGCGCTGATCCTGGGCCGCGCCCAGACCGGCATCGCGGCCTTCTGAGGCCTTGGGCATGGTCACGAACGCGGCGCTGCCGCTGGCGGGCGTGCGCGTGCTGGACCTGTCCCGCGTGCTCGCCGGGCCGCTGTGCGGCCAGGTGCTGGGCGACTTCGGCGCCGAGGTGATCAAGGTCGAGCACCCGCGGCGCGGCGACGACACGCGCGACTGGGGCGTGCGCGTCGGCCGCACCGAGACGGCCTACTTCAACAGCATGAACCGCAACAAGCGGTCCGTCACCGTGGACCTGCAGTCGGCGGAGGGCCAGCGGCTGGTGCGCGAGCTCGCGGCCGGCTGCGACGTGGTGCTGCAGAACTTCAAGACCGGCGGGGCCGAGAAGTTGGGCCTGGGTTACGAACAGCTGAAGGCGGCGCGGCCCGACCTCGTCTACTGCTCCGTGTCAGGGTACGACCGGCACGGGCCCGAAGCGACCCGCCCGGGCTACGACCTGGTGATCCAGGGTGAAGCCGGCCTGATGGCCATCAACGGCGAGGCGGAGCGTCCGCCGCTGAAGTTCGGCGTCGCGGCGGTGGACATGTTCACCGGCATGTACGCCGCGCAGGCGGTGCTGGCCGCGCTGTTCGACCGCCAGCGCACCGGCCGCGGGCGGCACGTGGAGATGGCGCTGTTCGATTGCGGGCTGATGATCAGCGCCTACTACGGGCTGGAGGCCCTGCTGATGCAGCAGGACCCGCCGCGCTACGGCAACGCGCATCCTTCCATCGTCCCCTACGGCGTGTTCGACGCGCAGGACGGGCCGCTGATCGTCGCGGTGGGCAACAACGCGCAGTTCGAGCGCTTCTGCGCCGAAGTGATAGAACGCCCCGACCTGGCGGCCGACGAGCGCTACCGCACCAACCTGTTGCGCGGCCAGAACCGCGCGACGCTGTTGCCGCAACTGCACGAGGAACTGCGGGCGCGCCCGCGCCGGCTGCTGCTGGAGCGCATGGGCGCCGCCGGCATTCCGTGCGGCGAGGTGCTGGGCCTGCTGGAGGCGCTGGGTTCGCCGCGCGCCGCCGGCCTGGTCACGCAGCAGCCGCACCCGGTGGCCGGCAGCACCGACGTGATGGCGCCGCCCTACCGCCTCGACGGCGAACGCCTGCCCGTGCGGCATGCGCCGCCGCTGCTGGGCGAAGCCACCGACGAAATCCTTGGCCAGTTGCCGGGCATCGATGCCGCCCGCCTGGCCGAACTGAAACGACAAGGCGTCATCTGATCATCCCAAGGAGTAGTACCCCCATGCGTTCCATTTCCCGTTTCACCCGCCGTGCGGCGCTGTGCAGCCTGCTGCCCCTGCTGGCAGCCCCGGCGTTCGCCGCCGACGCCTGGCCGAGCCGGCCCATCAAGCTGGTCGTGGGCTTCCCCGCCGGCGGCCCCACCGACGTCGCCGCGCGCATCCTGGCCAGGGAGCTGGGCGAGCGCCTGAAGCAGCCCGTCGTGGTGGACAACAAGGCCGGCGCCTCCGGCTCGATCGCCGCCACGCAGTTCGCCAAGGCCGAGGGCGACGGCTACACCTTCATGATGCTGGCCACGCCGACCCTGCTGGCGCCGCACATGTACAAGAAGATCGCCTTCGACACGAGCAAGGACTTCATGCCGGTCGCCTCGGTGTACGACCTGCCGATCGTGATGGTGGTCAATCCTTCGATGATGCCCGACGTCACCGACGTGCCCAAGCTGATCGCGCACGCCAAGGCGCGCCCGGGCAGCATCAGCTACACCAGCTCCGGCGTCGGCAGCTTCGGCCACCTGAGCATGGAGCTGCTCAAGCAGCTGGGCGACTTCGACATGCAGCACATCGCCTACAAGGGCAGCGCGCCGGCCGTCACCGACACGATCGGCGGCCAGGTGCCGGTGATGTACTCCGACCTGATCGCGCCCCTGCCGCACATCCGCTCGGGCAAGCTGCGCGCCATCGCGGTCGGTTCGCCGCAGCGCGTGAGCGTGGTGCCGGACGTGAAGACGGTCGCGGAGCAGGGCTTCAAGGGCTTCGACGCGGTGTCCTGGGGCGGCCTGCTGGCGCCGGTGGGCACGCCGAAGGACATCGTGGCCCGCGTGAGCAAGGAGGTCAGCGTGATCCTGGCCGACAAGCAGGTGCAGGAACAGCTGGTCAACGTCGGCGCGATCGCCAACTACATGCCGGCCGACAAGTTCGCGGTGCGCATCAAGACCGACAGCGACAAGTGGGGCAAGGTCATCCGCGACAAGGGCCTGAACGAGCAGTAAGCTTCCTCCGTCATTCCCGCGCAGGCGGGAATCCAGGGCTTTCCAGGCGGCGCTTCGGCGCCGCTTTTCATGGACCCTCCTGCATCCCGCGGATGACAGGAAGTAGCACCTTCTTCATAATGCCGAGCATGAAGAGGAGGTAGCCGCTTGGCCCAGTTCGACGAAGTCGCCTCGCGCTGGCCGCCGCTGAAGACGGACACGCCCGGACGCGAGTTCGCGCGCGGTTTCGTCGAGGCGCACCGGCTGCGCATCTTCCTGGGCCTGTCCATCGCCGGCACGCTGCTGCTGGGCCCCTTCGCCGTCAACAACTTCTTCCAGGACCGCGCAGTCCTGGGGGTCGTCACCAGCGTCTTCGTGGCCTGCCTGCTGGCGAACGCCTTCGGCATCGCACGCAGCGGCAAGCTGGTCGTGCCCGCCATGGTCATCTTCGCCGCCTCCCTCGTGGGGCTGGCGACGGCCATGTACAACTACGGGCTGATCGGCGTCCTGTGGGTCTATCCGGGCATCCTGCTGTTCCACTTCATGTTGCCGCGCAAGCGCGCCAACCTGTTCAACATCACCCTGGTGGTGCTGACCATCCCGCTGGCCTGGATGCACCTGGGGCCGCAGGTCACGGCGCGGATCGCCGTCACGCTGGCGCTGCTGGTGGTCTTCACCAACATCTTCTCGCACATCGCCGACGCGCAGCAGGCCAAGGAGGCCGAGCAGCGCGAAAAGCTCGATGTCCTGGTGCGGCAGCTGGAAGCGCAGAACACCGCGCTGCGCGAGGCCTTCCGGCTGCGCGAGGAAGTGGAACGCATTGCGCGGCACGACCTGCGCACCCCGCTGGCGAGCATCGCCTCGGTGCCGCGCCTGCTGCGCGAGCGCCGCGTCCCCGATCCGCAGGAGGCGGAACTGCTGGGCGTGGTGGAGCGTGGCGCGCTGCGCGTGCTGGCCATGGTGAACCTCTCGCTGGACCTGTTCCGCATGGAGGAGGGCACCTACCGGTTGCGGGCGCAGGCGGTGGACCTCGTCGCGCTCGTGCACACGGTCACGCGGGAACTCGACGCGCACGCCCGCTCCAAGACCGTGCGGCTGGCGCTGGAACTGCCCGCCGTGGCGGTGTACGCCCAGGGCGAGGAGCTGCTTTGCTACTCCATCATCGCCAACCTGCTTAAGAACGCGCTGGAAGCCTCGCCCGAAGGCGCCACGGTGCGCGTGCGGGTGCGCTTCGTGCATGACGGCAACGGCGACTGCGTTGCCCTGGACATCCAGAACGACGGCCAGGTGCCGGTCGAGATCCGCGACCGGTTCTTCGAGAAGTACGCCACGCACGGCAAGGCCGGCGGCACCGGGCTCGGTGCCTACTCGGCGCGGCTGATGGCGAAGGTGCAGCGCGGCTCGCTGCGCATGACGTCCGGCCCCGAGGGCACCATGCTCACGCTGCGCCTGCCGCTGTGGCATGCCGCGCCGCCCATGCGCGCCTCGGCCGGCATGGCGGCCCGGCCCGTGGCCAGCGGCGAGCCGCTGCCGGAGCTGTCGGTGCTGCTGGTGGACGACGACGAATACAACATCGTGGTGCTGAAGAACCTGCTGCCCAGCCCGCCGCTGTCGCTGCAGACGGCGGTGAACGGGCGCGCGGCCCTGGAGCGGGTGCGCGCGGCGCGGCCCGACGTGATCTTCATGGACCTCGAGATGCCGGTGATGGGCGGCATCGAGGCGGCGCAGCGGATCCGTGCCCTGCAGCGCGAGCGCGGCGAGGCGCCCTCGCGCATCGCGGCCTTCTCGGCGCACGACGACGAGCCCACGCGCCGCAAGTGCCTGGAAGCCGGCTTCGACCTCTACCTGGCCAAGCCCGCCTCGCGCGAGGAAGTGTTCGCGGTGCTGCGCGGGCAGGATCCAGCGGCGACGGCCGGCGTGCGCAGCATCGACGACAGCCAGCCGGGCCTCCACGGCCCGGTGTGGGTGGAATCGGGGTTGATGGCCCTGATGCCCGAGTTCCTCGCCTCGCGGCGGCGCCTGGCGGACGAACTGGCGCAAGCCGTGGCGCAGGGGGAGCGCGAGGCCGTGCGCGTCACCGCGCACAAGCTGGCCGGCAGCCTGGCGATGTACGGCTTCAAGGAAGCCAGCCGCGCCAGCCGCGCGCTTGAGGAAGCCGTCGCCAACGAGAGCTTCGAGCAACTGCGGGGGCGCTGCGACGCGCTGGCGGAGATGCTCGCGAAGGCGCAGCCGGCGGCGAAGCCGGCCTGAACCTCAGACGGCCGCTTCCAGCCCGTTCCTGAAATGCGCCTGCATGCGCTCGCGCGCGGCGGCGGCGTCGCGCTGCGCCAGTGCCTGCATCACCGCGCCGTGCTCCGCCAGCGATTCCTGGATGCGGCCGGACTTCAGCAGCGAATGGTGGCGATTGAGCTTCATGACCTTGCGCAGGTCCGCCACCATCTGGTTGCGCCAGCGGTTGCCGGCGATCTCCAGCAGCCGCATGTGGAAGCTTTCGTTCAGCGCGAAAAAGCGTTCGCGGTCCTTCACCGCGTTCTCCAGCTCGCGGTGCAGCTTCTGCAGTTCCTTGAGTTCGGCGGCGGACGCCTGCTGCGCCACCACCGCCGCGGCGTCGCTTTCGAGCAGGGCCAGCAGGTGGTAGACCTCGGCCAGGTCGCGCTCGGACATCTCGGTGACGTAGGCGCCGCGCCGCACCTTGATCGTCACCAGCCCCTCGGCCGCGAGGACCTTGAGCGCCTCGCGCAGGGGCGTGCGGCTGATGCCGTACTCCTGAGCGAGCTTCACCTCGTCCACCCAGCTGCCCGGCTCCAGTTCGCGGTTGAAGATCCGCTGGCGCAGCAGCTCCGCCACCTCTTCGTAGAGGGCGCGCGGGGCGAGCGAGACGGCGGACATGGGGCGGATTCTAGGTGGGGTGCAATTCTTTATCAATAATTATGAATCATGTAAACTGGCGCCCGCCTGCGGGTCCACCCGAGGCCGCCACAGGATCAGCCATGCCCCCAGCCCAGCCCGAATTCCCACCGGTTTCCCTCGAGGAGTGGAAGAAAGCCGCCGCGAAATCCGCCCCCGGCGGCAGCCTGCAGGCCCTCGATTGGGTCACGCCCGACGGCATTGCCGTCAAGCCTCTCTACACCGCGGCCGACGTCCAGGGGCTGCCCCATGCCGACACGCTGCCGGGCTTCGCGCCCTTCGTGCGCGGCCCGCAGGCGACGATGTACGCCGTGCGGCCGTGGACCATCCGCCAGTACGCGGGGTTCTCCACGGCGGAGGAGTCGAACGCCTTCTACCGCAAGGCGCTTGCAGCGGGCGGCCAGGGCGTGAGCGTGGCCTTCGACCTGGCGACGCACCGCGGCTACGACAGCGACCATCCGCGCGTGGTGGGCGACGTGGGCAAGGCCGGTGTTGCCATCGACACCGTGGAGGACATGAAGATCCTGTTCGACGGCATCCCGCTCGACAAGGTGTCCGTCTCCATGACCATGAACGGCGCGGTGCTCCCCGTGCTGGCGGGCTACGTGGTGGCGGCCGAGGAGCAGGGCGTCGCGCAGGAGCAGCTGTCCGGGACCATCCAGAACGACATCCTCAAGGAGTTCATGGTCCGCAACACCTACATCTACCCGCCGCAGCCTTCCATGCGCATCGTGGGCGACATCATCGAGTACACGGCGAAGAAGATGCCGAAGTTCAACTCGATCTCGATCTCCGGCTACCACATGCAGGAGGCGGGTGCGAACCAGGCGCTGGAGCTGGCCTTCACGCTGGCCGACGGCAAGGAGTACGTGAAGACGGCCATGGCGAAGGGCCTGGACGTGGACGCGTTCGCCGGGCGCCTGTCCTTCTTCTGGGCGATCGGGATGAACTTCTATCTCGAGATCGCCAAGATGCGCGCGGCGCGCCTGCTGTGGACGCGGATCATGCAGGGCTTCGGCGCGAAGAACCCCAAGAGCCTGATGCTGCGCACGCACTGCCAGACCTCGGGCTGGTCGCTCACCGAGCAGGACCCGTACAACAACATCGTGCGCACCACCATCGAGGCGATGGCCGCGGTGTTCGGCGGCACGCAGTCCCTGCACACCAACAGCTTCGACGAGGCGATCGCGCTGCCGACGGAATTCAGCGCCCGCATCGCGCGCAACACCCAGCTGATCCTGCAGGAGGAGACGCACATTCCCCACGTCGTGGATCCCTGGGCCGGCAGCTACATGATGGAGAAGCTGACGCAGGAGATGGCCGACGCGGCCTGGGCGATCATCGAGGAGGTCGAGGCCATGGGCGGCATGACGCGCGCCGTGGACTCCGGCTGGGCCAAGCTGAAGATCGAGGCGGCGGCCGCCGAGAAGCAGGCCCGCATCGATTCGGGCCGCGACGTGATCGTCGGCGTCAACAAGTACAAGCCGCAGCGCGAGGACCCGATCGAGATCCTCGAGGTCGACAACGTGCGGGTGCGCGAGCAGCAGATCGTGCGGCTGCAGCAGGTGAAGGCCGCGCGCGACGGCGCCAAGGTGCACGCCGCTCTGGAGGCGCTGACCGCCGCCGCGCGCAGCGGCCAGGGCAACCTGCTGGAGCTGGCCATCCAGGCCGTTCGCCTGCGCGCCACCGTCGGCGAGGTGAGCGATGCGCTGGAGAAAGTCTTCGGGCGCCATCGCGCCGATACGCAAAAGGTGACCGGCGTGTATGCAGCAGCCTATGACTCGGCCGAAGGCTGGGAGAAACTGAAGCAGGAGATCGCGGCCTTCGCGGAGGAGCAGGGCCGCCGCCCGCGCGTGATGATCGCCAAGCTGGGCCAGGACGGCCACGACCGTGGCGCCAAGGTGGTGGCCACCGCCTATGCGGACCTCGGCTTCGACGTCGACATGGGGCCGCTGTTCCAGACTCCCGAGGAGTGCGCCCGCCAGGCCATCGAGAACGACGTGCACGCGGTGGGCATCAGCACGCTCGCCGCCGGCCACAAGACGCTGGTGCCCGCGATCATCGCGGAGCTGGAGAAGCAGGGCGCCGACGACATCATCGTGTTCGTCGGCGGCGTCATCCCGCAGCAGGACTACGAGTTCCTCTACAACGCGGGCGTGAAGGGCATCTACGGCCCCGGCACGCCGATCCCGGCCAGCGCGAAGGACGTGCTGGAGCAGATCCGGAAGGCTGCTTCGAAATGAAGCGGATCTTGCTCCCTCTCCCTCCGGGAGAGGGTTGGGGTGAGGGCACGCGGCGGTGAACCTCGCGCACTCCGTCATCGGCACGCCTGGCCCGCAGCAGCGGCGTGCCATCGCCAAGGCCATCACCCTGCTCGAATCGACGCGCGCCGACCATCGTGCGCAGGCCGATGCCCTGCTCACGGAGTTGCTGCCGCACACCGGCAAGTCCTTCCGTCTCGGCATCAGCGGCGTTCCCGGCGTCGGCAAGAGCACTTTCATCGAAGCGCTGGGCCTGGCCCTGATCGCGCAGGGCCATCGCGTCGCGGTGCTGGCGATCGACCCTTCTTCCTCCGTCTCCGGCGGCTCCATCCTCGGCGACAAGACGCGGATGGAAAAGCTCTCGGTGCATCCGCAGGCCTACATCCGGCCGAGTCCTTCCAGCGGCACGCTGGGCGGCGTGGCCGCGAAGACCCGCGACGCGATGCTGGTGTGCGAGGCGGCCGGCTACGACATCGTGATCGTCGAGACCGTGGGCGTGGGGCAGAGCGAGACGGCCGTGGCGGGCATGACCGACATGTTCGTGCTGCTGCAGCTGCCCAATGCGGGGGACGACCTGCAGGCGATCAAGAAGGGCGTGATGGAGCTGGCGGACCTGGTGGTGATCAACAAGGCCGACATCGACCGCGACGCCGCCACGCGCGCCCAGGCGCAGATCACCAGCGCGCTGCGCATCCTCGGCCAGCACGGGCACCCGGACCATGCGCACCATGACGACACCCTGTGGCATCCGCAGGTGCTGCAGCTCAGCGCGCTGACGGGTGACGGCGTCGATCGTTTCTGGGACGCGGTGACCCGCTTTCGTGCGCTGCAGGAGCGCAGCGGCCGCCTCGCCGCACGCCGGCAGCACCAGTCGCTCGCATGGATGTGGGAACGCATCGAAAGTGGCCTGCGCCAGGCCTTTCGCCAGCACGCCGGCGTGAAGGCGATGCTGCCGCAGCTCACGCAGGAGGTGGAGCAGGGCCGCGTCGCCGCTTCCACCGCGGCGCGCCAGCTGCTCGCCGCGATGCTGGGAGCGCAGCCGTGAATGCGGAGGAACTCGCCCGCATCCGCGCTTCGGAGGGCTGGCGGCAGCACCGCATGGAAGCTTTCGACACCGAAGACGGCCCGGTGATCGTGAAGGCGACGCGGCCCGTGCGGCCCGCCGTTGCTGCTTGGGCGCTGAAGCTGCTGTCGACGCTGGCGCGTTCCGCGGAATTGAAGCCGGTGCCCGCGCCGGGTGGCGCCGCAGGACAGGCGATCGAGGTGCGCCGCCTCACCGGGCTGCGCCAGGCCGGCGTGCGCGTACCCGCCGTGGTGCACGTCGACACGGAATTCTTCGTGATGCAACGCTTCGCCGGCAAGAGCCTGGCCGAGCGCCTCGACGCCCGCCCGCAGGACGCCCGCGCGCTGTGGGAGCAGGGCTTGCGCTTCCTGCAGGACGTGCACGCGCGCGGCCAGTGCCTCAGCCAGGCGAGCGCGCGCAACCTGATCGTCGCGGCCGACGGCCTGGTCGCCATCGACTTCGAGGACGACCCCCTGGCGGTGCTCACCCTGCAGGAAGCGCAGGTACGCGACTGGTTGCTGTACCTGCAATCCACCGTGTGGCTGTTGCCGCAGACGCACGAGGAGTTGCTGGCGGCGTGGGAACGCGTCGCGCCGTCCGGCTCGGATGCCAAGCCGCTGCTGGCGGCGGTGCGGCGCATGGCGTGGATGCGCCACCTGCCCGATCGCCGCAAGCCCTGGGGCCGCGACATCGTGAGCGCGCAGGCCGCGGCCGCGCTGCTGCACGCCTGGGCCCTGCGCCGGGCCCATTGAACACGACAAGACCTGGAGGACGAGGAATGCACGACATCCTGGAACAACTGGAGCGCAAGCGCGCCGCCGCGCGGCTGGGCGGGGGCGAGCGCCGCATCGAGGCGCAGCACAAGAAGGGCAAGCTGACGGCGCGCGAGCGGCTGGAGCTGCTGCTGGACGAAGGCACCTTCGAGGAGTGGGACATGTTCGTGGAGCACCGCTGCACGGACTTCGGCATGGCCGACAACAAGGTGCCGGGCGACGGCGTGGTCACCGGCTACGGCATGATCAACGGCCGCCTCGTGTTCGTCTTCAGCCAGGACTTCACGGTGTTCGGCGGGGCGCTCTCGGAGGCACACGCGGAAAAGATCTGCAAGGTCATGGACCAGGCCATGAAGGTCGGCGCCCCGGTGATCGGCCTCAACGACTCCGGCGGCGCGCGCATCCAGGAAGGCGTGGCCTCGCTGGGCGGTTATGCCGACGTGTTCCAGCGCAACGTGATGGCTTCGGGCGTCGTGCCGCAGATCAGCATGATCATGGGCCCGTGCGCCGGCGGCGCCGTGTATTCGCCCGCCATGACGGACTTCATCTTCATGGTGAAGGACAGTTCGTACATGTTCGTCACGGGCCCCGAGGTGGTGAAGACCGTGACGCACGAGGAAGTGACGGCGGAGGAGCTGGGCGGCGCCGGCACCCACACCAGCCGCAGCGGCGTGGCCGACCTCGCGTTCGAGAACGACGTGGAGGCGCT
>SEAY01000088.1 GCA_004144865.1 Comamonadaceae bacterium | reverse complement strand
GGACAAGGGGGCGGGCTATAATCGCGGGCTTTGCTGGCATCATCCTCAGACACTGAAGGAACATAGACATGGCATCTGCCAAACCCAAGAAGAAGAACCCGCGCCTCGCGTCGGGCCGCAAGCGCGCACGCCAGGACGTCAAGCTGAACGCAGCCAACACGTCCCTGCGCTCCAAATACCGCACCGCGGTGAAGAACGTCGAGAAGGCCGTCGCCGCGGGCGACAAGGCCAAGGCGACCGAACTCTTCGCCAAGGCGCAAGCGATCGTGGACACGGTGGCCGACAAGGGCATCTTCCACAAGAACAAGGCCGCTCGCGACAAGAGCCGCCTGTCGGCGAAGGTCAAGGGCCTGCAGGCCCCCGCCGCCGCCTAAGACCGGATTCGGTCAGCCCGTGGGCCGCAAGGCTCGCGCCGTTTGAACCGGGTGCGCTGCCAGCAAAGCAAGAAAGCCGTCGCAAGACGGCTTTTTTGTTTGGCGCAGCCCAACCGCGCATCGCGCGGCTTTGCTGGCACCCTGTCACAGCGCGGGACAGACCGGTCAGGCGCGCAGCGCCGTGCCGCTCTGTCCTCGGCTGATCAGCGGTTGCCCGCTTTCGCCTCCGGAAGCAGGCAAGCCTCCGTCGTCTGCAGGTCGTTGTCCCGGGCGAAGTTCAGCACGAAGTCCCAGGCCATCGGCTCCTGGGCGCGCAGTTCGCTGTTGACCACCACGCACTTGGTGCCGTGGAAGACGGTGGGCACGCACCACGGCGAGTAATTGAGGTGGCTGCCCGGCTGGGCACCGCCCGGGCGGAAGGAACTCATGACCCCCGCCAGCCGCTCCGCCCAGTCGCTGGGGCGGAAGGTGCGTCCGTCCTGGGTGATGCCCCAGATGAACACTTCTTTGGCGTTGCTGGAAACCATGGGTGCGGGGTGCCTCGGCGGCCGGCAGCGCGTTGTGCATGCTGCGGCGCACAAGTATTCTATCTTATATAAGACTTGGGCCCGGAAGGGAGGCGCGCCGCGCCTTCTCGGCGCTGGCCGCGCGGCATCGCAGTGATGCGGAATTCTCAAGCAATTGCGAGGGTGCGTGTGCCTACAATCGTGCTCCAGCGGCTCACCTGTGGCACCCACGAAGCAGGCTTCGCGGGGACCCCGATGATGAGCCGATTTCATTTCTGACGAGACCCAGAGGAAGCTTGCACATGGCGCAGATCGAGGCGGCATCGCCCCACACCATGAACACCTACGGGCGGCTGCCGATCGCGCTGTCGCACGGCGAAGGGGTGTACGTCTGGGACGTCAACGGCAAGCGCTACCTCGACGCGCTGGCCGGCATCGCCGTCAACACGCTCGGCCACAACCACCCCAAGCTGGTGCCTGCCCTGCAGGACCAGGTGGCCAAGATCATCCACAGCAGCAACTACTACCACGTGCCCAACCAGGAGAAGCTGGCGGCCAAGCTGGTGGAGCTCTCGGGCCTGACGAACGTGTTCTTCGGCTCCACCGGGCTGGAAGCCAACGAGGCGGCCATCAAGCTGGCGCGCAAGTTCGGGCACGACCGCGGCATCGAGCGGCCGGAGATCGTGGTGTACGAGAAGGCCTTCCATGGCCGCAGCATCGCCACCCTCTCGGCCACCGGCAACGAGAAGGTGCAGAAGGGCTTCGGCCCGCTGGTGGAAGGCTTCATCCGCGTGCCGCTGAACGACATCGCCGCGTTGAAGGAGGCCACCGAAGGCAACCCGAACGTGGTGGCCGTGTTCTTCGAGACGATCCAGGGCGAAGGCGGCATCAACCAGATGCGCATCGACTACCTGCAGCAGGTGCGCGAGCTGTGCGACCGGAAGAACTGGCTGCTGATGATCGACGAGGTGCAGTGCGGCATGGGCCGCACCGGCAAGTGGTTCGCCCACCAGTGGGCCGGCATCCTGCCGGACGTGATGCCGCTGGCCAAGGGCCTGGGCTCCGGCGTGCCGATCGGCGCCGTCGTGGCGGGGCCGAAGGCGGCCGACCTGTTCCAGCCGGGCAACCACGGCACCACCTTCGGCGGCAACCCGCTGGCCATGCGCGCCGGGGTGGAGACGATCCGCATCATGGAAGAGGACAGGCTGCTGGACAACGCCGCGCGCGTGGGCGCGCACCTCAAGAGCTCGCTGGCGCGCGAACTCGGGGGGCTGAAGGGCGTGGTGGAGATCCGCGGCCAGGGCCTCATGCTGGGCATGGAGTTGGCCAAGCCGTGCGGCGTGCTGACGCAGCGCGCCATGGAGGCGGGCCTGCTGATCAGCGTGACGGCCGACACCGTGGTGCGCCTGCTGCCGCCGCTGATCATGACGGAGCAGGAAGCCGACGAGGTGGTGTCCATCCTCGCGCCCGTGGTCAAGACCTTCCTTGCCGAATGAAGGCGCAGGCGATGGCGATCCGGCATTTCCTGCAGTTCAGCGACCTCTCGACCGAGGAGCACGAGTGGATCTTCCAGCGTGCCGCGGTGATCAAGCGCAAGTTCAAGAACTACGAGAAGTACCACCCGCTGGCGGACCGCACGCTGGCCATGATCTTCGAGAAGGCTTCCACCCGCACGCGCGTGAGCTTCGAGGCCGGCATGTACCAGCTGGGCGGCTCGGTGGTGCACCTCACCACCGGCGACAGCCAGCTCGGGCGCGCCGAACCGATCGAGGACAGCGCCAAGGTGATCAGCCGCATGGTGGACCTCGTGATGATCCGCACCTACGGGCAGGACAAGATCGAGCGTTTCGCCGAGCACTCGCGCGTGCCGGTGATCAACGGCCTCACGAACGAGTTCCACCCGTGCCAGATCCTGGCGGACATCTTCACCTACATCGAGCACCGCGGCTCCATCCAGGGCCGCGTCGTGGCCTGGGTGGGTGACGGCAACAACATGGCCAACACCTGGCTGCAGGCGGCGGAGCTGCTCGGCTTCACGGTGCACGTGAGCACGCCCAGCGGCTACGAGGTGGACCAGGCGGTTGCCGGCCTGCGCAGCAGCGACAGCTACAAGGTCTTCCGCGACCCGATGGAAGCCTGCCGCGGCGCCGACCTGGTGACCACCGACGTGTGGACCAGCATGGGCTTCGAAGCCGAGAACGAGGCGCGCCGCAAGGCCTTTGCCGAGTGGTGCGTCGACACCGACATGATGCGGGCGGCCAAGCCGGACGCCCTCTTCATGCACTGCCTGCCCGCGCATCGCGGCGAGGAAGTCGAGGCCGACGTGATCGACGGCCCGCAGTCGGTGGTGTGGGACGAGGCGGAGAACCGCATGCACGTGCAGAAGGCGCTGATGGAGTTCCTGCTGCTGGGGAAAGTGACGGAGTAAAGCGCCTCGCGCGCACTCCGTCATCCCCGCGCGGGCGGGGATCCAGCAAGCGGCCGCAGGCCGCTCCCCCGGAAGCCCTGGATTCCCGCCTCCGCGGGAATGACGGGGTGGGCTAGTTCATCGCCGCGGAATTCCCATATCGCCCTCCTCCCGCCGGCGCCGCGATCTTCCCCAGTTTCACCAGACGCTGCTCCACCGCGAACTGCGTGCGGCCCAGTTCCTGCGCCACCTGCTTGAGCGCGATGCCGGCGTCGAAAGCGATCTCCAGCGCGGAGTCTTCCTGCGCGGACCAGGGCTTGCCCGCGTTGGGCGGACGGCGGGCGGCGGGCTCCGGCTGGGGGGCACCCGCTTCCAGCGCGCGCGACACCGCGTGCAGCGCCCGGATGACCGGCGGCGCGTTGTAGGGGCTGTCTTCCGGCATGGCCTCGCCGGTGACGGGGTGGATGCCCTGGGCCAGGGTGTCGATAATCTGGCGCGCGATCTGCAGTTCCATGGAGACCTCCTGATGTGGCGGCAAAGACTGTATTGACATACAGTCCTGCCGCAACGCCTCGATGGCTGCTCGCGTTGACGTGCCTATGTCACAACTTTCCGATTCTCCCTGCCTGTCCTGCGGCGCCTGCTGCGCCGCCTACCGCGTCGACTTCTCCGCCTGCGAGATGCAGGACATGGGCGGCAGCGTGCCCATGGGACTGGCGACCGAAGTCACCGGCAACACCTGGCGCATGCGCGGCACCGACCACCTGCCCGTCCGCTGCGGGGCGCTGACCGGAAATGTGGGCGAGCGGGCGGCCTGCGGCATCTACGAATGGCGGCCCGGCCCCTGCCGCGAACTGGAGCCCGGCAGCGACGGATGCCAGCGCGCCCGGCAGCGCCACGGCCTCGCGCCGCTGATGCTTTAGGCCTGAAGAATTTTCGCGGGCTGTTGGAAGCAACCGACACCACGCGATTTCAGGGCGGCGCAAACTCCGCCGCATGCCACGCCTCTGGGACATCTCTCCGCCGGTGGATGCCGGCGCGCCGGTCTTTCCCGGCGACACGCCTTACCAGCAGCTGTGGGCCGCGACGATCGCGCCCGGCTGCCCCGTGAACGTCAGCACGCTGACCCTTTCGCCGCACGTGGGCGCGCACGCTGACGCGCCCCTGCACTACGACCCGCAGGGTGCGGCCGTCGGTGCGCTGGACCTCGATGCGTACCTGGGCCGCTGCCGGGTGATCCATGCGATCGCGCGCGGGCCCCTGGTCACCTGGGACCACATCGCGCACGCGACCCCCGGACTGCCGCCGCGCGTGCTGGTGCGCACCTACGAACGCGCGCCCGTGGACCGCTGGGATCCCCAACTCGCCGCCTTCGCCCCCGACACCATAGAACGGCTCGCCGACGCCGGCGTGCGCCTGGTCGGCATCGACACGGCGAGCATCGACCCGGCAGACAGCAAGTCGCTGGACAGCCACCAGGTGATCCGCCGCCGCGGCCTGCGCGTGCTGGAGAACCTGGTGCTGGACGACGTGCCTGAAGGCGACTACGAGCTGATCGCCCTGCCGCTGAAGCTGATGACCGCCGACGCCTCGCCGGTGCGCGCGGTGCTGAGGGAGCTCGCATGATCACGCTCGACGCATGCCGCGCGCTCGATGCGCAGGACCCGCTGCATCCGCTGCGCGAGCTCTTCACCCTGCCGGAGGGCGTGATCTACCTCGACGGCAATTCGCTGGGCCCTTTGCCGAAGTCGGCGCCGGAGCGCGTCGCCAAAGCCGTGCGCGAGGAATGGGGGGAAGGCCTGATCCGATCCTGGAACACCGCGGGCTGGTTCGAGATGCCGCAGCGGCTGGGCGACAAGATCGGCGCGCTGATCGGCGCGGGCCCGGGCGAGGTCGTCGCGACCGACACTACTTCGGTCAACCTCTTCAAGGTGCTCAGCGCTGGCGCCTCCATCGTGGCCGCGGACGCTCCCCAGCGCCGCGTCATCCTCAGCGAGCGCAGCAACTTCCCCACCGACCTCTACATCGCCGAAGGCCTGTGCCGCGAACGCGGCTTCGAGCTGCGGCTGCTGGAGCCCGAAGAGATCGCCGGCGCGCTCGACGAGCGCACCGCGATCCTGATGCTCACGCACGTGAACTACCGCACCGGCGCGATGCACGACATGGCCGCGGTGACGCGCGCGGCACACGCGGCCGGCGTGCTCGTCGTGTGGGACCTCGCGCACAGCGCGGGCGCGGTGGAAGTGGACCTGCGCGGCGCCGATGCGGATTTCGCCGTCGGCTGCGGCTACAAGTACCTCAATGGCGGCCCGGGCGCGCCGGCCTTCGTGTGGGTGCACCCGCGCCATGCCGACCGCTTCTGGCAGCCGCTCTCCGGCTGGTGGGGGCATGCGGCGCCCTTCGCCTTCACGCCGGAGTACCGCCCCGCGCCCGGCATCGCCCGCTACCTGTGCGGCACGCAGACGGTGCTGGGCATGACGGCGCTCGAATGCGGGCTCGACACGATGCTCGCCGCGCAGCCTCTCGGCGGCATGGCGGCACTGCGCCGCAAGTCGCTGGCGCTGACGGACCTGTTCATCGCGCTGGTGGAAGAGCGCTGCGCCGGCTACGGCCTCGGGCTCGCCACGCCGCGCGAACATGCCAGGCGCGGCTCGCAGGTGTGCCTCACGCGCGAGGAAGGCGCCTACGCGATCGTGCAGGCGCTGATCGCCCGCGGCGTGATCGGCGACTTCCGCGCCGGGCGCCCCGACATCCTGCGCTTCGGCTTCACGCCGCTGTACCTGGGCTTCGAGGACACCTGGAACGCCGTGCAACACCTGCGGCAGGTGCTCGAAACCGGCGAGTGGCGCCGCCCCGAATTCAACCGCCAGCACGCGGTGACATGACATGACCCAAGCCAAGCCCGAAGACATCGTGCACGCCGAGAAGGCGCAGCTGGATTTCAGCCGCGACATGAGCTACGGCGACTACCTGCAGCTCGACGCGATCCTCGGCGCGCAGAAGCCGCTCTCGCCCGAGCACAACGAGATGCTGTTCATCGTGCAGCACCAGACCAGCGAGCTCTGGATGAAGCTGATGCTGCACGAGCTCGGAGCTGCCATCGGATGCATCTCGCGCGACGAGCTGCCGCCGGCCTTCAAGATGCTGGCGCGGGTGTCGCGCATCATGGAGCAGCTGGTGCACGCCTGGGACGTGCTGGCGACGATGACGCCGCCGGAATACAGCGCGATCCGGCCCTACCTCGCCAACTCCAGCGGCTTCCAGAGCTGGCAGTACCGCTGCATCGAGTTCCGCCTGGGCAACAAGAATGCGGCCATGCTCAAGCCGCACGCGCATCATGCGGAGCGCCACGCCGTCGTGCGCGCGGCTTACGAGGCGCCGTCGCTGTACGACGAAGCGCTGCGCCTGCTGGCCCGCCGCGGCCTGCCCATGCCCGCATCGCACGTCGAGCGCGACTGGACGCAGCCCTACGAGGCCAGCAAGGAAGTCGAACAGGCCTGGCTGCAGGTGTACCGCGCGCCCCAGCAGCACTGGGACCTGTACCAGCTGGGCGAGGAGCTCACCGACCTGGAGGACGCGTTCCGCCTCTGGCGCTTCCGCCACGTGACGACCGTGGAGCGCGTGATCGGCTTCAAGCGCGGAACGGGCGGCACGGGCGGCGTGAGCTACCTGCGCAAGATGCTCGATGTGGTGCTGTTCCCGGAGATCTGGCAGCTGCGGACGGATCTGTAGCGACCGGGTGTCGCAGTCCCGGCGGCGCCGCATCCCGTGGCACCCCGTAGGTCGGGGTGAGCGGCGAAGCCGAACCCCGACGCGCCGTGGGCCGGACGCGCAATGCTCCGTACTCCGCCCTCACTTCCCCCCGTACAACCAGGGCTGGTCCAGCAGCCTCCCCCCCAGCGTGCGCAGCGCCACGTTGCGGCTCACGCGCAGCGGGCCGTCGGCGTGGAAGATGGTCGCGTTGCGGCGCGAGCGGGCCTGCACGCGCGCGACGCGCTGCCAGCGGTTGAGGGCGTAGCGGCGGAAAGCCGTCGGCACGTCGACGATGCGGTCGTCGGCGACCGCCAGCACCCGCTGCAACTCGCGCGCATCCTCGATGGCCATGCCGGCGCCCTGCGCCAGGTAAGGCAGCATAGGGTGCGCGGCGTCGCCCAGCAGGGCCACGCGCCCGCGGGCGAGCCACTCCGCCGACGCCACCGGTGCGCGGTCGTGCAGCGCCCAGAGCCTCCATTCCGGCACGGCAGCCAGGTGTTCGCGCACGCCCGTGCAGACCGGGCCCAGGGCCGCGTCGAGTTCGGAGCGCACCGCCAGCTGGTTCCAGCTGCGCGGGTCACCGCGCACCTCCCCTTCGACCAGGCACACGGTGTTGAGCACGTCGCCGCCGCGCACGGGGTACGTGACGAGATGCATGCGCGGGGCGAGCCACACCGTCACCTCGCGGCTGCGCAGCGGCGGCGGCAGGTCGGCCTGCCACACGAGCCCGCGGTAGGCGAGATGTCCGGTGCGGTGCGGCGCGCCGTCGGGCGCGACCACGCTGCGGACCTCGCTCCACAACCCGTCGGCGAGCACCACGGCCTCGGCTTCGACGTCGGGCCCGCCAGCGGCCTTCACGCGCACCGCGTCCGGCTGCTCCGCGAGATGCGCCACCCGACGGCCCGTGTGCAGCCGCACGCCACCGGCCCGCACCGCGTCGAGCAGGGCGACATGCAGGTCGTTGCGGTGCACCGTGAGGTAGGGCGCCCCATAGCGTTCCTCCATGCCCGCGAGGGGGAGCATCGCGAGCTCGCCGCCGTCGACCCCGTCGCGCACCCGCAGGCATTGCGGCATGTACGCCTGCTGCTGCAGTTCACCGGCGAGCAGGCCCCACTCGCGCAGGATGCGCACCACGTTGGGGCCGAGCTGGATGCCCGCGCCGAACTCGGAGAAGGCGGGGGCCTGCTCCAGGACGCGCGCCTCCCATCCGGCGCGGCGCGCGGCCAGGGCGGCGGCCAAGCCCCCGATGCCCCCGCCCGCGACCAGAAGCTCCTGGTTCACCCTTGAAGAAGCTGCCGCAGAACGAAGGGAAGAATGCCGCCGTGCCGGTAGTAGTCGACCTCGATGGGCGTGTCGATGCGCAGGGTGAGCTTCACTTCCTGGCGCGAGCCATCGGGCCGGCGCACGATCATCGCGGCCTGGCTTTGCGGCTTGAGCTGCGGGTCCACCTCGATGTCCACCAGCTCCTCGCCCGTGAGGCCGAGGGACTGCCAGCTCATGTCGCCCTGGAACTGCAGCGGCAGCACCCCCATGCCCACCAGGTTGCTGCGGTGGATGCGCTCGAAGCTGCGCGCCACCACGGCCTTGATGCCCAGGAGCTGCGTGCCCTTGGCGGCCCAATCCCGCGACGAGCCGGTGCCGTATTCCTCGCCCGCGAGGATGACGGTAGGGCGGCCCTCCGCCATGTATTTCATCGCCGCGTCGTAGATGAACATCTTCTCCGCGCGCCCGTCCGCGCCGCGGTACAGCGTGAGGCCGCCCTCCTCGCGCGAGCCGTCCGCGCCCGGCGGCAGCATCAGGTTCTTGATGCGCACGTTGGCGAAGGTGCCGCGCATCATCACCTCGTGGTTGCCGCGGCGCGAGCCGTAGCTGTTGAAGTCGGGCTTCATCACGCCGTGCTCCAGCAGCCACTTGCCGGCCGGGGAGCTGTCCTTGATCGAACCGGCCGGGGAGATGTGGTCGGTGGTGATCGAATCGCCGAAGAGCGCCATGATGCGCGCCTCGCGGATGGCGACGGGTTGTGCCGACGCGCCTTCGGAAGCCACGGGAAGCGACGCCGGGCCTTCCAGCGTGAAGCCTTCGAAGAAGGGTGGCTCGGCGATGTACGTGCTCTCCGGCCAATCGTAGGTGTCGCCCGAGACACCCGCGATGCCCTGCCAGAGCTCGCCCGGCTCCTTCTTCACCTTGGCGTAGTTCTCGCGATACGCCCGGGCGTTCATCGCGTGCTTCATCAGCTTGTGGATCTCGTCGCTGGACGGCCAGATGTCGCCCAGCCAGACATCCTTGCCGTCCTTGCCCTGGCCGACCGGTTCGGTCATCAGGTCCTTCAGCACCGTGCCGGCGAGCGCGTACGCCACCACCAGCGGTGGGCTGGCCAGGAAGTTGGCCTTGATGTTCGGGTGGATGCGCGCCTCGAAGTTGCGGTTGCCCGAAAGCACGGCGGCGCACACCAGGTCGCTCTGGCCGATCGCCTCGTTGATCTCCGGCGTGAGGTCGCCGGAGTTGCCGATGCAGGTGGTGCAGCCATAGCCGGCGAGCGTGAAGCCGAGCTGCTCCAGGTAGGGCAGCAGCTTCGCATCGCGCAGGTACTCCGTGACGATGCGGGATCCCGGCGCGAGCGAGGTCTTGATGTGCGGCTGCACGCGCATGCCCCGCTCCACCGCCTTCTTGGCCAGCAGGCCGGCGGCGAGCATCACGCCCGGATTGGAGGTGTTGGTGCAGCTGGTGATGGCGGCGATCAGCACGTCGCCGTTGCCTATCGTGATGTCGCCCACTTCGACCGCGGGCACGGACATCGCGTGGGCCGAGGGCGGCGTCGGCTTGTTCGCCTCCATCTCCGCCTCGAAACGCGGCGCGGCCAGGGGCGCCGGCGGGTTGTCGGCCGGCAGGCGCTCGTCCATCTTCTCGATGCCGGGGCGCTGCACCAGGTGGCGGGTCTGCAGCACGTCGGGTGACTTGTTGAAGCCGTTCTCGGCGATGGGCCTGGAGAACAGCGCCTCGAAGGTGCTCGCCACCTTGCCGATCTCGATGCGGTCCTGCGGACGCTTGGGGCCGGACAGGCTGGGCGTCACGTCGCCGAGGTCCAGCCTCACCACCTGCGAGTAGTCGACCTCTCCCGGCATCGGCACGCCGAACATGCCCTGCGCCTTGAAGTAGGCCTCGAGCATCTTCACCTCGTCCTTGCTGCGGCCGGTGCCCTCGAAGTAATCGATGGTCCGCTCATCCACCGGGAAGAAGCCCATGGTGGCGCCGTACTCGGGCGCCATGTTGCCGATGGTGGCGCGGTCGGGCACGGCGATGTTGCGCGTGCCTTCGCCGAAGAACTCGACGAACTTGCCCACCACCTTGTGCTTGCGCAGGAGCTCGGTGACGGTGAGCACCAGGTCGGTGGCGGTGCAGCCTTCACGCAGCTTGCCGGTCAGCTCGAAGCCGACGACGTCGGGCGTGAGGAAGTACACCGGCTGCCCGAGCATGGCCGCCTCGCCCTCGATGCCGCCCACGCCCCAGCCGACCACGCCCACGCCGTTGATCATGGTCGTGTGGCTGTCGGTGCCGACCAGCGAGTCGAAATAGCAGACGCCGTCCTCCCGCTTGTGGATGCCGCGCGCCAAGTATTCCAGGTTCACCTGGTGCACGATTCCGAAGCCGGGAGGCACCACGCCGAAGGTGCTGAACGCCTGCATGCCCCACTTCATGAACTGGTAGCGCTCCTTGTTGCGCTTGAACTCCAGCTGCATGTTGAGGTCGATCGCGTCCTTGGTCCCGTAGTGGTCGACCATGATCGAGTGGTCCACCACCAGGTCGACGGGCACCAGCGGCTCGATGCGGCCCACGTCCTTGCCCAGCCGCTGTGCCGCGCTGCGCATCGCGGCCAGGTCCGCCAGCAGGGGCACGCCGGTGAAGTCCTGCAGCACCACCCGCGCCACCGTGAACGGGATTTCCGTCGTCCGCTCGGCGTTGGGCTGCCAGTTGGCGACTTGCGCCACGTGCTCGGCCGTCACCTTGCGGCCGTCGCAGTTGCGCAGCACGGACTCCAGCACGATGCGCATGGACACCGGCAGCCGCCGCACGTTGGGGAAGGTCTTCGCGAGTTCGGGGAGGGAGTAGAACTTGCCGCTCCTGCCGATCCCGGCCTTGAAGGTCTGGAGCGTCGCGGCGAATGCATGGGTCATTTCCGGGCCTCTCGTTGTTGCTTTGCGTCATTGTGCCGCCAGACGCAAGGCCGCGGGCGCGTCAGGGCGCGGCGGGGAGGTAACGCACGGAAAGCACGCCTTCGATCGCCCGGATCTGCGCCAGCACCGGCTCGCCGACCGCGCTGTCCACGTCCACCAGCGTATAGGCCATCTCGCCGCGCGACTTGTTGACCATGTTGTGGATGTTCAGTCCCGCCTGCGCCATCGCCGTGGAGATCTGGCCCAGCATGTTGGGTACGTTGGCATTGGCGATGGCCACCCGCCACGGCGACTCGCGGCCCATGGACACCTGCGGGAAGTTGACGGCGTTGCGGATATTGCCGTGCTCGAGGAAATCGCGCAGCTGGTCGGCGACCATCACGGCACAGTTCTCCTCGGCTTCGCGGGTGGAGGCGCCCAGGTGCGGCAGCGCGACCACGCGCTCCTGGCCGAGCAGGCCGGCGTGCGGGAAATCGCAGACGTAGCCGCCGAGCTGGTGCGCGGCCAGGGCCGCCACGACGGCCGCGTCGTCGACGACGCCCTCGCGCGAGAAGTTGAGCAGCACCGCGTCCGGCCGCATCAGGCGCAGGTTGGAGGCGTTCACGAGATGGCGCGTCGCGGGGACCAGCGGCACATGCAGGCTCACCAGCCTGGCATTCTTGAGCACGTCCTCGACGCTGGAGGCGCGCTGCACCTGCGAGGGCAGGCTCCAGGCCGCATCGACCGTGATGTCGGGATCGAAGCCGAGCACGTTCATGCCGAGCTTGATGGCGGCGTCGGCGACCAGGCTGCCCACCTTGCCCAGGCCGATCACGCCCAGGGTCTGGTTGCACAGCTCGAAACCGGCGAAGGCCTTCTTGCCGTCCTCGATGGCCTGTTCCAGTTGCGGCTGCGCGGGATCCAGCCTTTCGACGAAACGCTGCGCGGCGCCGAGGTTGCGCGCGGCCATCAGCATGCCGGCGAGCACCAGTTCCTTCACGGCGTTGGCGTTGCCCCCCGGCGCCGTGAAGACGGGAATGCCGCGCGCACTCATGGCGGCGACCGGAATGTTGTTGGTGCCGGCACCCGCGCGCGCTATGGCGGTGACGGAGGGCGGGATGTCGCGCCCGTGCAGGTCCGCGGAGCGCACCAGGATCGCGTCGGGCTCGGCGATGTCCTTGCCCGTGACGTAGCGGCCGGCAGGCAGCCGCTCGAGGCCAGCCTTCGAGATCTGGTTGAGGACCAGGATCCCGAAAGGGCCTTCCTTACGCATGGTCCTTCTCGAATTCGTGCATGTATTGCACGAGCGCCTTCACGCCCTCGACGGGCATGGCGTTGTAGATGGATGCGCGCATGCCGCCCACCGAGCGGTGGCCCTTCAGCTGGATCATGCCGCGCGCCTGCGCGCCCTTCAGGAAGGCTTCGTCGAGCGCCGCGTCCTTCAGCCAGAACGGCACGTTCATGAGCGAGCGGTCCTCCTGCGCCACCGGGTTGCGGTAGAAGCTGCTGGCGTCCAGGAAGTCGTAGAGGATGCGCGCCTTCGCGCGGTTGTGCTCCTCGATGGCGGGCATGCCGCCATGCGACTTCACGTGCTGCAACACCAGGCCCATGATGTAGATGGCATACGTGGGCGGCGTGTTGTACATCGAATCGTTCTCGGCCTGCAACTTGTAGTTGAAGGCCGAGGGCGTGACCGGCAGCGCATGGCCGAGCAGGTCGTCGCGCACGATCACCACCGTGAGGCCCGAGGGACCCATGTTCTTCTGCGCGCCGGCGTAGATCAGGCCGTACTTGCTCACGTCGATGCGGCGCGAGAGGATGTCGGAGGACATGTCGGCCACCAGCGGCACCGCGCCGGTGTCGGGCGTCCAGTGGAACTGCACGCCGCCGATGGTTTCATTGGAGCAGATGTGCACGTAGGCGGCGCCGGGGTCGAGCTTCCAGCCGGACTGCTGCGGGATGGACGTGAACTTCGTGGCCTCGGCGGTCGCGGCGACGCTGCACTGGCCGAAGTTCTGCGCTTCCTTGTACGACTTCTTCGACCAGTCGCCCGTGAGCACGTAGTCGGCGCGGCCGGTGCGCCCCATCAGGTTCATCGGCACGATCGCGTTCTCGCCGATCGCGCCGCCCTGCATGAACAGCACCTTGTAGTTCGACGGGATCCCCATCAGCTCGCGCAGCGTTGCCTCGGTCTCCGCGTGGATGGACATGAACTCCTTGCCGCGATGGCTCATTTCCATCACCGACATGCCGGAGCCGCGCCAGTCCAGCATTTCCGCGGCCGCCTGGCGCAGGACGGCTTCGGGCAGCGTGGCGGGACCGGGACTGAAATTGAAAACGCGGGTCATTGGGGGAAACTCTCTGGTCTGTGCGGCAGCGGGCGCCTCGCGCCCAAGGCTGCCAGCATACAAGATGACCGCATGGGCACGCCGTGGGGCCATGACCTCCCGGGTCATGGAAGCGACGACCGGCGCCGTCTACCATGGCCGCCATGGACATCGCCCTTGCCACGCCCGCCCCGCCCACGGCCCGCACCTTCGGCGAACACCTGCGGTCCTGGCGGCAGCGCCGCAGGATGAGCCAGCTCGACCTGGCGGGGGAGGCCGAGATTTCCACCCGCCACCTCAGTTTCGTGGAAACCGGGCGCTCGGCGCCCAGCCGCGAGATGGTGCTGCGCCTGGCCGAACGCCTGGACGTGCCGCTGCGCGAGCGCAACGCGATGCTGGTCGCGGCGGGCTATGCACCGATGTACCGGGAGCGGCCGCTGGACGATCCCGCGCTGGCCACCGCGCGCGAAGCCGTGCAGCTGATCCTGCGCAGCCACGAACCCTGGCCCGCGCTGGCCGTCGACCGGCACTGGAACCTGCTTGCGTCCAACGCCATGGTGGCCCCGCTGCTGGCCGGCGTGGACCCCGCGCTGCTGCAGCCGCCGGTGAACGTGCTGCGCCTCAGCCTGCACCCCGGCGGCCTTGCGCCGCGCATCGTCAACCTGGGACAGTGGCGGCACCACCTGTTCGAGCGTCTGCGGCAGCAGATCCAGGCGACGGGCGACGCGGTGCTGCAGCGGCTGCTGGAGCAACTGCGCGCCTATCCGGCCGGCGACGACGCCGACACGACGCGCCTGGACGGCGAGGTGCTGGGCATCGCCATGCCGTTCCGTCTGCGCACCGAAGCGGGCGTGCTGGGTTTCATCAGCACCACCACCATCTTCGGCACGCCGGTGGACGTGACCTTGCAGGAACTGGCGCTGGAGACTTTCTTCCCGGCGGATGCGGCGACGGCGGAGGCTTTGCGGAAGATGTCGGCTTCCCCGTAGGGTGGGCAGCTTGCTGCCCACCCTACGTCCTTCGTCAAGGATTCAGCGGCACCAGCCCGTCGTCCGGCGGCGCCGGGTCCTCCTGGTGCAGGCGGCGCTCGAAGGCGCGCAGGCGCTTGTACACGGAGATCAGCTCCACGATCGTCGCCCAGCTCAGCACCAGGTACTGGAACGACTCCGTCACCTTGTCGAAGGCGCGCGCGATCTGCTGCATCACGCCCAGGGTGATCACGCCCGCCGCGATGGTGGGACCCATGGCGATCAAGGGCACCAGCACGCTCACCTGCAGGTACGACCACTTCACCACGTCGAAGTACAGGTAATGGAAGAACAGGCGGAAGTAGTTGCGCCGCACGTGCTGGAACAGCGATGCGGCGACGGCGGGCGTGGCGCGGTCCGCATGGTCCTCGCCGTAGACGAGTTCCTTGCGATACGCGGCTTCGACGCGCTGGTTGTTGAACTCCAGCCCCGGCAGCAGGATGCCGGTGACCGCCAGCAGCATCGTCCCGAACAGGGCCCAGCCGATCGACACCCACACCAGCGAATGCGGGATCGCGCCGATGACGGGAATGGAGGTGATGCGGTCCGACAGACCCCAGAGGATGGGAAGGAAGGCCGCCAGCGTCATGAGGCTGCGCATCAGCTCCACCCCCAGGCCTTCCATGATGCGGGCGAAGCGCATGGTGTCCTCCTGCACCCGCTGCGCCGCGCCTTCGATCGTGCGCAGTTTCTGCCAGTTGGCCATGTAGTAGTCGTTCATCGCCTGGCGCCAGCGGAACACGTAGTGCTTCACGAAGAAGTCGACCACCACCGCCACCGTGATGTAGATCATCGCGATGGACAGGAAGGTGGACAGCTGCTGCCAGTACTGCGGCAGCGTGATGCTCCCCGGCTTCGACAGCGCGTTCTGCACCAGGTCGTAGAAGGTGCCGAACCACTCGTTGATCTGCACGTCCAGCTGCACGCGGTACCACGTGGCGGCCAGGATCAGCGCCGTCCCGAGGATCGACCAGGGCATCCAGCGGCGGGAGAGGAAGAAGGAGCGGAACATCGCGGGCCTTTTCGTGGCTGAAGTTGTGCGGCGATGCTAGCGGTTGCCGGGGCGCGCCGGGCCGCTCCCTTTTCGATAGCTGCAGAGCCATGTGCATGGCCGCATCCGGAATGCTCGTGCCACGCCGGTCGTGTCGGCCGCCGGCCTGCGGCAGCTGTCGGCGTCATCGCACACCGCGCCGCGCGTACTACCGACGGGTTGGTGCGCGCGCGCTTTGCACGATGGACTCGCTTCACCTACGCCCGAAGTCGCAGTACGCGGGAGGGGTGAAAGGGATTGAACCGGCCCCTGCAGTCGCAAGGACCGGACAAGAACGAATGACAACTTCCATGGAGTGATCGCAATGAAGAACAAGATTCGCAAGTTCCATATGACCCTGCTCTCCGCCACGCTGGTGGCGGCGGTGGGCGTGGCCTGGGCCCAGGGCGGCGGCGCCGGTGCCGGCGGCGGTGCAGGTGGTGGCGCTGGCGCTGGCGCTGGCGCTGGCGCTGGCGCTGGCGCTGGCGCCGGTGCAGGCGGCGTCGGGGGCGGCGTCGGGGGCGGCGTCGGTGGTGGCGTCGGTGGTGGCGTCGGTGGCGGCG
>SEAY01000087.1 GCA_004144865.1 Comamonadaceae bacterium | reverse complement strand
GAGCCCAAGGCCGGCCTGCCCAAGGTGGACAAGGAGTTCTACGTGATGCAGGGCGACCTGTACACCAACCACAAGTTCGGCACCAAGGGCCACCACGAGTACAGCCACGACAAGGCCGGCGACGAGCTGCCCAGCTACTACACCTTCAACGGCTCCGTCGGCGCGCTGGGCAAGGAGCACAAGATGGAGGTCAACGTGGGCGAGACGGTGCGCGTGTACTTCGGCGTAGGCGGCCCCAACAAGGTGTCCTCGTTCCACGTGATCGGCGAGATCTTCGACAAGGTGTACAGCGAAGGCTCCACCAACACCGTCAAGGAGAACGTGCAGACGACGCTGGTGCCTGCAGGCGGCGCGACCATCGTGGACTTCAAGGTGCAGCACCCCGGCAAGTACATCCTGGTCGACCATGCGCTGTCGCGGGCCGGCAAGGGGCTGGCGGGCGTGCTGGAGGTCAAGGGCAAGGCCGACGACAAGGTGTACAAGGCCAGCCACCCCAGCCATGGCGACATGGCCCACTGACGCAACCGTCGTTCCCGCGCAGGCGGGAACCCAGGGCGTCCGGATGCGGCGGGCGAGCCCGCCGCGCCAAAAGAAAATGCCTTGCAAGTCGTTGACCTGCAAGGCATTCGGCTGTCTGGTGGCGCTTCAGGGACTCGAACCCCGGACCTGTGGATTATGATTCCATCGCTCTAACCAACTGAGCTAAAGCGCCAAGCCCGCCATTATAGCGAAGCTTCGCGGCCTCAGTTCGGACGGCGGCCGGACAGCGCGAGTTCTTCGGTCACCAGCCGCACGATCAGCCGGTCCAGCGTGTCCACCGAGTAATTCTTCACGTCGTGCACGGTCTCCCGGCCGGGTCCGCTGCCGGGCCGGTGCGCATCGGCGTAGGTCAGGAACACGAACTTGCCACCGGTGTACTGCGCCATCTGCCGCTGGATGAACTCGCCCTGCCGGTTGAGCCCGCTCGCACCCACCCCGAACAGCTTGATGCCCTTGCCGAGCGCGGCCAGCATGTCCTCGTCGTAGTGCGGGGCGCCGTAGTCGAGGTGCGGCGGCGCGTCGGCCAGCAGGATCACCAGCCGCGTGGCGCCGTCGCCGCGCCAGCTGAGCTGGTGGACGGTCTCGTGCAGCGCCTCGTTCATGGCCTCGGGATAGTCGCCGCCCCCGCCCGCCTGCAGCGGGTAGAGCGCCTGCTCCAGGAACGCTCCGACGTCGTTGGTGAAGTCGTGGCTGCGCAGCAGGAAGGCGTCGCCGCGGTCGCGATAGGCGACCAGGCCCAGGCAGATGTCCGGCCGGCTCGGCAGCGACGCCACTTCGGCCGTGATCGCGCGCAGCGAAGCCTTGAGCTTGTCGATCTCGTCGCCCATGGAGCCGGTGGCATCCACCAGGAACACCAGGTCGAGGCGCGCGCGAGCCGGTGCCGGCGCGGCGTCCAGCACCACCTCCACGGCGCTCTTCTGCCCGCGCGTGAGTCGGGCGGATGCCGGCGCGCCGTCCTTGCGGACCGCCACCTCGTAGTGCTGCGAGCGGCCGGGGTCGAAGGCGTCCGGATGCAGCCACACGCGGCCGCCGGCATCGGTGCGCGCCCACATCGCGTGGCCGCTCGCGCCCAGCACGGCCACTTCGGCGTCGCCGACGGGGCGTCCGCGCGGGTCGCGCACCTGCAGCAGGTGGCGGGCGTGCACGTCGCGCTGCCGGTGGTCTGCGCGCGTGCGGTTCCGGAAGGCGAGATACGCGCTGAAGTCCGCGTTGTCGTCCACGACGCCGGCCGTGACCAGCGGCGGGGCCTGCCATTGCCTTTGGGGAATGCCATCGTGCGCGCCACGGCCGTCGCGCAGTTGCGGGGAGGCGGCCGGCGCGGGCATGGGTGGTGGCGTGGGGCTGCTGCCTGTGGCCGATTCCGCGATCGGCGCTTCCGCGTAGGCGCGGCGTTCGGCCTTCGAAGCAGGCGCCGCGGCCGCGAGCTCCTCGCGCATTCCCGCGCGGGCCTGCTGCTGCCCCTCGGGGTAGCCGGGAACCTCGCGCGTGCCCACGGGCCGCGCGCAGTGCGTGGACGACGGCGCCTGGAAGTTCGGCCGGGTGCGCGGGAAGGCGGAAACCGGCTCGATGGGGCGCGGTTCCGGCCATCGCAACGGGGGCTGCGCCTGCGCGCAGCCGGCGAGCACGAGCTGGGCGCAAAGCAGGGCGACGATGCGCCGGGACGAGGGAAGCTTCTTCATGGCCACTCCGGTGTTGGAATGGCGGTTGAAACGGGCGGCGGGCGCATGCGGGGTCAAGTCGCCGCATCGTGTTTAACCCCGAAGCGTCGCGGCGGCCGTAGAACGTGGTGTGAGAATCTGCCCATGCCCCGCGACCTGCCGGACGAGGACCTGATGCTGGCCTATGCCCAAGGCGATGCCGCCGCTTTCGACGCGCTGTACGCGCGGCACGAGGCGGGGCTGTACCGCTTCGTGCGGCGCCTGCTCGGGGGCGGGCTGGCGGCGCAGGCCGACGAGGTGTTCCAGGACGCCTGGCTGCGCATCGTCGCCGCGCGCACGAGTTTCCGTCCGCAGGGCGCGGCGTGGCGCACGTGGGCCTTCACCATCGCGCACAACGCGGCGATGGACCGCCTGCGGGTGGCGGGCCGCGAGGTCTCGCTGGCGGGCGACGAGGATGGCGAAGAACCGCTGGACTGGCTGATGGCGCGGCTGGACCAGGTGGCACCCTCCAGCGAGGACCAGGCCTTCTGGCGTGCCGCGGGCGCGCAACTGCTGCACTGCCTGGAGGGCCTGCCCGATGCGCAGCGCGCCGCCTTCCTGCTGCACCACGAGGACGGCGCCAGCGTCGAGGACCTCGCCGAGCGCCTCGCGCTGCCCTTCGAGACGGCCAAGAGCCGCCTGCGCTACGCGCTGAAGAAGTTGCGTGGCTGCATGGGCAGCTACCTCGCCGCCCTGGAGCCCGCGCGATGACCGAGCTGCGCGATGCGCGCCTGCGCAAGGCCCTGGACGCGGCGCCGGATGCGCAGTTGCAGCCACAGCCGCGCACGCGCGAGGCGATCCGCGCGGCGGCGCACGGCGCGGCGCAGCCCGCGTGGAAGCGCTGGTGGCCGCGCGGCGGCGGGGCGGGCCCACGTTGGGCGGCCGCGTTCGCCACGTTCCTGGTTGCCACCCTGGTCGTGGTCCTGTGGGAAGGCCGCGAGGTGCCGGGCGCGCGGCCGGAGGCGGACATCGTGGCCCACGCCCCGGCACCGGCGCCAGCGCCGTTGCCACCCGCCTCGCCGCCGCCGGCGCCGCAGGTGCCCGCGCAGCCTGATGCGCCGCCGCCTGCTGCCACGGGGGCGCAGGCGCCCGCACCCGCCGCGCGCGCCCAGCCCGCTCCGCGGCCCGAGCGCGAGGCGCGCGCGGAGAGGGCGGCCGCGCCACCGCCGCCCGTGCTCGCCGATGAGGCGCCGGCCGCCGCCGAGGCGCTGGCCCGCAGGGCGGACGCGGCGCACAAGCAGCAGCGTGCGGAAATGGCGGCTCCCGAAGCGCCCGTCGTGGCCGCGGCGCAGGCACCTGCGGCGTCGCCGCCACCAGCGCCTGCGGGCGCGCCTGCCGCGACCACTGCCCAACGCCAGGTGGCTCCCGCCGCGCCGCCGGCTGCGCTGCGCGCGGCGCCAACGGCCCTGCCCTGGTCGCAGGTGCGCATCGAATCCGGCGGGCGTGCCGTGGTGGTTCCGCGGGCGCAAGCCGGGCGGATGCCCGCCCTGGTCACGAGCCTGCTCGCCGCGCCTTCCGACGATGCCGAGGCCGGGGGAGCCGGGTCGCTGCGGCTGGAACTGGGCCAGGGCGACGAGGCTGCGGGCGTGCTGGAACGGGTCGGTGAACGCTGGCGCTGGACGCCCGTGCGCGAGGGACACCAGGCGCGCTGGCTGCGGCCGGAGCCGGAACTGGCGGCGGCGCTGGATGAAGAGGCCGGGCGGTTGCTGGGGCGCTAGGCGCGTCGGGCGCTCGCGTCGGGGTTCGGCTGCGCGCTCACCCCGACCTACGGGGCGGCGGCGGCGTCACTGGTGCTTGAACTGCGCCTTGCGCTTGTTCACGAAGGCGTCCATGCCTTCCTTCTGGTCCTGCGTGGCGAACAGCGCGTGGAACAGCCGGCGCTCGAACATCACGCCATCGGACAGCCCGCTCTCGAAGGCGCGGTTGATCGATTCCTTGGCCGCGATCACGGCGATCTGCGAGTAGTCGCAGATCATGAGCGCGGCGCCCAGCGCCTCGTCCATCAGCTTGTCCAGCGCCACGACCCGGCTCACGAGGCCGGCGCGCTCGGCTTCGGCGGCGTCCATCATGCGGCCGGTGAGCGCGAGGTCCATGGCCTTGGCCTTGCCCACGGCACGCGGCAGGCGCTGCGTGCCGCCCGCGCCGGGGATGATGCCCAGCTTGATCTCCGGCTGGCCGAACTTCGCGTTGTCGGCCGCGATGATGAGGTCGCACATCATCGCCAGCTCGCATCCGCCGCCCAGCGCGAAGCCGCTCACCGCGGCGATCACGGGCTTGCGGATCGAGCGGATCGTCTCCCAGTTGCGCGTGATGTAGTCGCCCTTGTACACGTCGGCGAAGGTGTACGTGGCCATCGCGCCGATGTCCGCGCCGGCCGCGAACGCCTTCTCGCTGCCGGTGACCACCATGCAGCCGATGGCTTCGTCGGCGTCGAACGCCTTCAGCGCGGCGCCGAGCTCGTCCATCAGCTGGTTGTTCAGGGCGTTCAACTGCTTGGGGCGGTTCAGCGTGATCACGCCGACCTTGCCCGCTTCGGTGCGCACGTCGATGAGTTCGTAGGCCATGCCGGTCTCCTGGAATGCGGCGACTATAACCAAGGGAAAGCGCCCAGCGTCCGCGCGCGCGCCCGATGCTAGATTCCGCTCCAAGGAGACAGAACATGAGCGACCCCACCGTCCTCTACGAAGCGCGCGGCAGCGTGGCCCTGGTCACGCTGAACCGGCCGCAGGCGCTCAACAGCTTCACCCGGCAGATGCACCGCGAGCTGTGGGCCGTGCTCGATCGCATCGACGCCGACAAGGCCATCCGCGTGGCGGTGCTCACCGGGGCCGGCCGCGGCTTCTGCGCCGGCGCGGACCTCGCGGAGTTCGACTTCGAGCCCGGGCCCGACCTCGTGCAGCGCGCCGACCCGGGTCCCGTGATCGAGCAGGCCTTCAATCCCAGCATCCGCAAGCTGATGGACCTGCGCGTGCCCACGGTGGCCGCGGTGAACGGCGTGGCTGCGGGCGCGGGAGCGTCGTTCGCCATGGCCTGCGACCTGGCCATCGCCGCGCCGGGCGCGAGCTTCATCCAGGCCTTCAGCCGCATCGGCCTGATCCCGGATGCCGGCGGCTCGTGGTTCCTGGTCAAGAAGCTGGGACTCGCGCGCGCCATGGGCTGCGCGATGCTCGGCGACAAGCTGGGCGCGCAGGAGGCCAAGGAGTGGGGAATGATCTGGGACGTGGCGCCCGAGGGCGAGGACTGCGTGCAGGCCGCGCTGAAGGTGGCCGAGCGCCTGGCCACGCTGCCCACCGCCGCACTGGTGCAGACGCGCAAGCTGCTGCGCGCGGCCGCCTCGAACGACCTGGACCCGCAGCTGGACCTGGAGCGCGACACGCAGTCGGCGCTGGGCAGGACGCACGACTACATCGAGGGCGTGATGGCCTTCCGCGAGAAGCGCCCCGCGCGCTTCAAGGGGGAATGATGGCGCTGTCGCCCGATGTCCTGGCCGCCCGGGTGGGCGAAGCGATGTTCGCGGTCGATGCGGCCAGCAAGGACTTCATGCAGATGGAGTTGCTGGCGTGCGAACCCGGCCGCGCCGTGATGCGCATGAAGGTGCGCGAGCCCATGCTCAACGGCCACAAGATCTGCCACGGCGGCCTGATCTTCACGCTGGCCGATTCCACTTTCGCGTTCGCCTGCAACAGCCGCAACAAGGTGACGGTGGCCGCGGGCTGCAGCATCGAGTTCCTGAAGCCGGCGCACCTGGACGACGTGCTCACCTGCGAGGGCGTCGAGCAGGTCCTGCAGGGGCGCCACGGCATCTACGACATGAAGGTGAGCAACCAGCGCGGCGAGGTGGTTGCCATGTTCCGCGGCAAGAGCGCCACCATCCCCGGCACCGTGATCCCGGAGGAATCATGAGCGCCTTTCCACTGGAGCCCATCGAGCGGGCGGGCATCGACGAGCTGCGCGCGCTGCAGCTCAAGCGCCTGAAGCAGACGCTGCAGCACGCCTACGCGCACTCGCCGGCCTACCGCCGCAAGTTCGACCAGCACGGCCTGCATCCGGAGGACCTGCGCACGCTGGCGGACCTGCGCAAGTTTCCCTTCACCAGCAAGGCCGACCTGCGCGAGGGCTATCCCTTCGGCATGCTGGCCGTGCCGCGCGAGCAGTGCGTGCGCATCCACGCCTCCAGCGGCACCACCGGCAAGCCCACGGTGGTGGCGTACACGAAGAACGACATCGACACCTGGTCGCTCGTGATGGCGCGCAGCATCCGCGCGGCGGGCGCGCGTCCCGGCGACATGGTGCACGTGAGCTACGGCTATGGCCTCTTCACCGGCGGCCTGGGCGCGCACTACGGCGCCGAGAAGCTGGGGCTCACCGTGGTGCCTTTCGGCGGCGGCCAGACCGAGCGCCAGGTGCAGTTGATCCACGACTTCCGGCCCGACATCATCATGGTGACCCCCAGCTACATGCTGGCGATCGCCGACGAATTCGAGCGCCAGGGGCTGGATCCGCGCGAGTCCGGCCTGCGCCTGGGCATCTTCGGCGCCGAGCCCTGGACCAACGACATGCGCGCCAAGATCGAGCAGCGCATGGGCATCGATGCGGTGGACATCTACGGATTGTCCGAGGTGATGGGCCCGGGCGTGGCCAACGAGTGCGTGGAGACGAAGGACGGGCCGACGATCTGGGAGGACCACTTCTATCCCGAGATTGTCGATCCCGAAACCGGCGAACCCGTGGCTGACGGCGAGCTGGGCGAACTGGTCTTCACCAGCCTCACCAAGGAGGCGCTGCCGGTGATCCGCTACCGCACGCGCGACCTCACGCGCCTGCTGCCCGGCACCGCGCGCACCATGCGGCGCATGGAGAAGATCACGGGGCGCAGCGACGACATGATGATCGTGCGCGGCGTGAACGTGTTTCCCACGCAGATCGAGGAGCTGATCCTCAAGCAGGAAGTGCTCTCGCCGCACTACCAGTGCATCCTCACGCGCGAGGGGCCGCTCGACGCGCTCACGGTGGCGGTGGAGTGCGGCATGGGGCTGCACCCCGGGCACCACGACGTGGTGAACGCGGCCGAACGCCTCGCGCACGAGATCAAGGTCTACATCGGAACCACCGCTCACATCGACCTGCGGCCCTGCGGCGGCATAGAGCGCAGCCTGGGCAAGGCGAAGCGGGTGGTGGACCAGAGGAAGCTCTGAGACGCTGTCATCCCGGGCAAAGGGTCGTCATCCCAGTAAAGGGTTGTCATCCCGGGCAAAGGGTCGTCATCCCAGTAAAGGGTTGTCATCCCGGGCTCGACCCGGGATCCATGCCGCGGTGGATGTGCAAGCCTTGCATGGATTGCGGGTCGAACCCGCAATGACAGGGTCCGGTGCCTAGCGCTGCTCGATCTGATCCACCACCAGGTCGAGGTGCGCCTCGTCGCCCATCACCACCTTGATGCGCACCGGCAGGTACTGCAGGCTGGGGGCGAACCACATCTCCGCGGTGATGTTGCCGCGCGGGTTGGCGATCGGGCGCGGCTTGAGGTGGTAGGCCTGCACGTCGCCCATCAGCGGCGTCTGCAGCGTCTCCAGCGCCACGACGTCGTAGGTCCAGCGATCCACGTTGCCGGGGCGCGCCAGCCAGATCGTCACGGTGCGGCCCACCTCCAGCACGTCGCGCCCGGTGGCGAAGCGATGCGTCAGCTCCACGAACTGGCTGGCGGTGTCCTGCACGCCCGCGGGGCGCTTCGCCGTCCTGCCTTTCTCCAGCAGCACCACTTCGTCGCCCAGGTGGGCGTAGCGCCGCTTGCCGGGCCGCAGCTCCTCGTAGATGCGCGGCACCAGTCCCGCCGGACTCACCTCGCCCTGGCTGGTGAACACCTGGGTGAAGAGCGGTTGCACTTTCACGTCCAGCCGCACCTGGTACTGCTCGCCCTCGCGCTGCCACAGCACGCGCGCGTCGCCGAACAGCGGGCCGCGCCAGTGGCCGGTGAGGCGGTAGGTGAGGCGGGTGTCCGTGGGCCAGGTGTCCAGCGGGCGTTCGTGAGCAGCCAGCGCCGGGGCAGACGCGGCGCCGGCCGGGGGGCTGGCGACAGGAGGCTCCGCCGGCGGGACCGTCAGCTGCGGGGGCGGCTCGGGTGGCACCACCGGCGGTTCGGGGGGCGCCTCGGCCACGGTCACCGGCGGCGGGGTGGGAGCCGGCTCGGCCTGCTGCGGCTCCGACGCCTTGGGCCTGGGCCGGGGCGCCGCGCGCGGCTTCGGCCGCGCGGGCGGTGGCGCAGGTGCCTGCGCCACCACCGGCGGCGGCGCCTGCGGCTGGAGCATGCGGGTGAAGAACACCGGCGCCATGTCGCGCAGGCCCGAGATCGCATCGGCCTGCCGGCCCAGCCATTCCAGCGCGAGCAGGTGGACCAGCAGCACCAGCGCCGCGAGCAGCGCCAGCTTCAGTGGGGTGCGGCGAGCCACTGCTGCACGCGCGCGGCATCGCGCAGCACGAGCCGCCAGGTGGTGACGGAAGCGGGGATGGAAAGGTCCAGCCGCAGCAGCCTGCGGTCGCGGGCGACCAGCGCCGTCACCTTGCGGTGGCTGCCCGCGTAGAGCATGAGGTCGTCGAGCTTGGTGAGGCGCCAGGCCGCGCCCGCGACCTCCACGCCCACCCATTCGTCGTTGGCGGCGAAGCCGGCCTGTTCGGCCGCGCCGCCGCGCAGCACGTTCTTGAGCACGATGCCCTGCGTCTCGGTCACGCGCACGCCCAGGCGCTGCTGCAGCTGCGCCGGCTCTTCCATCACCTGCACGCCGTGCTGTTCCAGCAGCTCCTTCAGCGGCAGTTCGCGCGTGCCGTGCACCCACGCGGCCAGCTCGCGCGTGAACGCGCGGCCGCCCAGCTCCTTGAGCACGGCGGCGAAATCCGCCTCGGCCATCGGGCCGCCCTTGCAGCGCGCCCACAGCGCGCGCATCACCTCGTCGAGGTTGGTGCGCCCTTCCTGCCGCAGCGTGAGGTCGAAGCACAGCGCAACCAGCGCGCCCTTTGTGTAGTAGCTCACGGTGGCGTTGGCGGTGTTCTCGTCCTGCCGGTAGTACTTCACCCAGGCATCGAAGCTCGCCTGCGCCACCGACTGCACTTCGCGCCCCGGCGTCTGCAGCACCTGGTTGCAGGTCTTGGTGAGCAGCTTCAGGTAGGTGGCTTCGTCGATCAGGCCGGCGCGCTTGAGCAGCAGGTCGTCGTAGTAGCTGGTGAAGCCCTCGAAGAACCAGAGCAGCTGCGTGTAGTTCTCGCCGGCGTATTCGTAGTGCGCGAATTCCGCCGGCCGCAACCGCTTGACGTTCCAGGTGTGGAAGTACTCGTGGCTGATCAGGCCCATCAGCGTCACGTAGCCGTCGGAGAGGCGCGCTTCGCCCACGCGCGGCAGGTCGCGGCGCGAACAGATCAGCGCGGTGGAGTTGCGGTGCTCGAGCCCGCCGTACCCGTCGTCCACGGCGTTCAGCATGAACAGGTAGGACTTGAAGGGCGGCCGCCTGCGTTCGTGCCAGAAGCGGATCTGGTGCTCGCAGATGCGCTGCACGTCGGCGGCGAACCGGTCGGCGTCGAAGCCGGCCGTCGCGCCCGCCACCACCAGCCGGTGCGGCACGCCGCCGGCGCGAAACTCGGCGCTGTGGAAGGCACCGAGCTCCACCGGGCAGTCGACCAGTTCGTCGTAGTCCCCGGCCACGTAGGTACCGAAGCCGCGCTTGCCGGTCTTCAGCGGCTCCAGCCCGGTGGCCGCTTCCCAGTGCGGGTACGCGCGCGGCGCGACCAGTTCCAGCTCGTGCGGCTCCTGCGCCTGGCCGTGCACGCGCAGGCACAGGCTGGTGCCGTTGAAAAAACCGCGCTGGCTGTCCAGCCACGCGGTGCGCACCGAGTTGTCGAAGGCATAGACCTCGTACGACAGCACCAGCGGGCTCGACGGCACGCACTCCACCTGCCAGGTGGCCTTGTCGACCTGCTGGATGGCGACCGGGCGGCCGTCCTGCCGCGCGGTGAGCCTCTGCAGGTGCCGGGCGAATTCGCGCACCAGGTAGCTGCCGGGGATCCACGCGGGCAGCGAAACGCGCTGCCCGGCCTGCGGCTGCGTCACGGTGAGCGTGACCTGGAACAGGTGCGCGGCGGGATCCGCCGCCTCGACCCGGTAGTGCGGGCCGGCTGGACGCGCCGCGATCACTTGCCGCCGTTCGCCAGCAGCTTCTCGATCTCGGCCGCGGGAATCGCGCCGGGAACGCGGGAGCCGTCGGCGAAGATCAGCGTGGGCGTGCCCGTGATCTTGTGGCGCTTGCCGAATTCGACGTTGCGCATCAGGGCCCCGGTGTCGCAGGACGCATCGGCGCGCGCCGGCGTCTGGTTGCGCAGCATCCAGTCGAGCCAGGACTTGCCCTTGTCCTTCGCGCACCAGATGTTGCGCGACTTGTCGTTGGAGTCCGGCCCGAGGATCGGGTAGAGGAAGGTGTAGACGGTGACGTGGTCCACGCTCTGCAGGTCGCGCTCGAAGCGCTTGCAGTAGCCGCAGTTGGGATCCTCGAACACCGCCAGCTTGCGCTTGCCGTCGCCGCGCACCATGACGAACGCGTCCTTCAGCGGCAGCTTGGCGAAATCGACGGCCAGCAGCTTCTCGACCCGTTCCTCGGTGAGGTTGCGCCGCGCGCGCGTATCGATGATCTCGCCGTTGACCAGGAAGTTGCCCTCGGCGTCGGTGTAGAAGATGTCGGAGCCGACGCGCACCTCGTACAGGCCGGGCACCGGGGCGCGGCGCACCTCGTCCAGCGCGCCCAGCTGCGGGATGCGCTCGGGCAGCACCTTGCGCAGCGTGCTTTCCACCGCCGCCGGCACCTGCGCGGCCGCGTTGGCCGCCGTCGGCGCCTTGTTGTCGGAGGCCGCACCGGACACCAGGCCCAGCGCCATCAGGCTGCCGGCCAGCGCGCTGCGGATGGCATTCGATTTCATGTTCTTCCCGTTCTCAAGAGATTGCGTGCATGCCCCATGGCCTGCCGCACCACCCAACGCTTCACCGGCCCGCTGCGGTCGAAACCGCGCATGCCCCAGTTGCGCAGCAGGGCCCAGGGCTCCGCCGGCTGCGCGAACAGCTGCTGCAGGCCGTCGGTCGTCCACGCCATGGCGAGGACGTCGCCCTTGCGCGCGCGCTCGTAGCGGCGCAGCAGCTTCTCGTCCCCCAGCGGCCGCCAGTACTCGCGCTCGTGCAGGACGCGCGCCAGTTCCTCCGCGTCCGCCAGCCCCAGGTTCAGCCCCTGTCCCGCCAGCGGGTGCACGTTGTGGGCCGCGTCGCCGGCCAGCACCCAGCCCGCGCCGCACCAGCGGTCGGCCTGGGCCCGCTGCAGCGGCCAGGCCTGCCGGTCCGTGAGGAGCGTCATGCGCCCGAGGGCATGGCCGCAGGCCTGCTGCAGCCGCGCCTGGAATTCCTCGGCCGGAAGGCCCAGCAGCTCTTCGGCGCGCGGCTCCTGGACGGACCACACCAAGGCCACGGAGTTCCCCGTGCTCCCGCCCAAAGGCAGCAGGGCGAGGATGTTGCCGTCCTCGAACCACTGGCGGGCGATCGCACCGTGCGGTTTCTCACACTGCAGCCGCGCGGCGATGCCGCGTTGGGGATAGGAAGCCACCTCGAACTGCACGCCGAACTCCGCCCGGGTGGCGCTCGCGCGGCCTTCGCACACGATGGTCAGTTCCGCCGGGCGGGGCTCGGAGAGCACTTCGACCTGCGGCTGGTAGCGCACCGCCTCGGCCAGCCGCGCCTGCAGGGGCTCGACTTCCACGATCCAGGCCAGCGCCGGCACCTTCTCCGCGCCGGCGGAGAAGTGCACCTGCCCGCCCTCGTCGCCGTGGACCTCCATGCCCAGCACGGGGGTGGAGTGACTGTCCTCGGGCCAGGCGCGCAGGCGCAGCAGCAGCTCGCGCGAAGCGGCGTTCAGGGCGTAGGCGCGCACGTCGGAGTGGCCGGAGCCGGGGACCGGCTGGGTGTCCACGAGCCCGACGCGAAGGCGGTCACGCGCCAGCAGCAGCGCCAGCGTGCGGCCGACGATGCCTGCGCCGCGGATACAAACGTCGAGGGGGGCGGCCATGAGGGGCATTGTAGGAGCCGGGCACAATCCCGGGTGGCACCCTGTTCGCGACCCTTCCCACCTTCCATGAGCAACGCACCCGACGTCACCGCCCGCATCGAGCGCCTTTTCGTCTATCCCGTGAAGTCCTGCGCGGGGATCGAGCTGAAGGAGGCCCTGCTCACCGAGACCGGCCTGGACCTGGACCGCGCCTGGATGGTGGTGGACGAGCAGGGCACCTTCGTCACGCAGCGCGAACTGCCCCGCATGGCCCTGGTGCGGCCGCAGCTGAAGCTCACCGAGGTGGTGCTGCGCGCCCCCGGCATGCTGGCCCTGCACCTCTCGATCGATACCGTGGAAGAGGCGGTGAAGGTGCGCCTGTGGGACGACGAGGTGCCCGCCTTCGACATGGGCAACGTGGCGGCGCAATGGTTCTCCGACTTCCTGGGCCGCAAGCTGCGCCTGGTGCGCTTCGACCCGGACTACCGCCGCCTGTCGGACCGGAAATGGACCGGCGGCGCCGAGGCGCCCAACCAGTTCAGCGATGGCTACCCGGTGCTGGTGGCGAGCACCGCCTCGCTGGACCTGCTCAATGACAAGCTGCGCGCCGCCGGCCGCGAACCCGTCGGCATCGAGCGCTTCCGGCCCAACATCGTGCTCTCCGGCATCGAGGCGCACGACGAGGACCGCCTTGGCCTCATGCGCATCGCGACGGGCGATGGCGAGGCGCAGCTGCGCGCCGTGAAGCCCTGCGCCCGCTGCCCCATCCCCAACGTGGATCCCGCCACCGGCGAGGTGGATCCCGTCGTCACCGACACGCTGCAGGGCTACCGGCGCGGCGACCGCGGCGTGACCTTCGCGATGAACGCCATCGTGGTGGAAGGCGACGGGCACACGCTGCGCGTGGGCCAGCCGGTCAGCGCCGACTGGAAGTTCGACTAGGCCGGGAGTTCGGACTCGGCGCCGCCCACGTCGAGGTCGACGGGGAAGGCCGATTCGCCGGGCTCCGAGGCGGCCGGCTGTTCCGCCTGCAGGAAGCGGATCGGCCGGCGCGTGCGCGGCGACATCTTCGCCAGCTGCGCGGCCAGCGCTTGCTGCACCTCCTCGGCCTCCATCGGCCGCTCGCCCAGGAGCAGCGCGGCCACGTGGAACTGCAGCGTCACGTCCGGCTTCAACCCGGGCAGGGGCATCAGGCCGGCGGCGATCAGCCGCGTCGCGCGCTCCATCACCGAGGTGCGGGAGGTGGCGCCTTCCAGGATCACGCCGAAGCGCGCTTCGCCCACGCGGCTGACCGTGTCCACGTCGCGCAGCAGGCGGCGCAGCTTGATCACGCTGCGCAGCAGGCTCTGCTCCGCCACCGCGCTGCCGTACACGTCGCGGATGCGCGGGTGGTTCACCAGGTCGATGTACATCACCGCGGCGTTCTGCTGTTCGCGGCGGAATCGCGCCACCACCTGGCACAGGCGGTCGTGGAACAGGTGCGGCGCCAGCAGGCCGGTCAGCGCGTCGTGCGTGGTCAGCGCCTGCTCCCGCACTTCCGCGCTGTGGCGGTCGCGCGAGCGCATGAAGAGGGCCACCAGCAGCAGCGGCACCTCGATGGTGAGCGCCAGCACCACCAGGGTTTGCGAGACGAAGGGGAAGTCGGCCCAGCCCAGCACCCGGAACACCGTGGCGATCACGGACACGACCATGGGCAGCTGGGCGGCGAAGATCCAGCCGCCGACGGCGTCGCCCCGGCGCCACGCGAGCGTGGACACCAGCACGGCCGTCAGGGTGCCGATGGTGACGTACAGGCCGACCACCGGCAGGTGGAACGCCTTGGACGTGAAGGCCGGCAGCCATGCGATGACCAGGCCGGCGATCCCCAGGCCGAGCACCAGCCGGTCCTGCAGCGGCAGCCGGCGGCGCAGGCCGAGGGTGTTGCGCACGAAGAGCATGGCCGCCCCGACGGCGGCGCAGGCGAGCATCGGGGTCGGCGCATCCGCCAGGCCGCCGAAGCCGGGCCACAGCAAGTGGGCGGCGACGCCGGTGAAGCTGGCGACCGCCAGGCTGGTGACGCCCGCGTAGAGCGCATACCAGGCGAATTCGCGGTCGCGGTACACCCAGCCCTTGGCCAGGCAGCCGGCGATCAGCAGCAGCAGCGCCCCGAAGGCCGCGCCCAGGCCGAGGTACTCCACCTGCAGCCACTGGCTGTGGTGCGCGGCGGTGACCAGCTCCACCGGGAACCGCGCGGGCGTCGCATGCTGGATGCGCACGTACACGTCGCGCGCCTCGCCGGCCGGCAAGTCGAGGCGGAAGATCGGGTAGCGCCCCCGCTCGGGCCATTGCTGCACGGGCAGGGTGTCGCCGGCGGTGTCGGCGCGCCAGTCGAAGGCGTCCTGCTGGTACACGGTCACCCGGTCGAGGACGGGCATGGGGAGCTTCAACAGCCAGTCATGCCGCGCGCCCGCGGTGCGCTGCAGGCGCAGGTGCAGCCACAGCGCGCCTTCGGGCGGCAGCTTCCACACGGTGCCGGGGGGGACGGGCTGGAAGGAGCGTGCGATGGCGCCCCGCGTGACCTGTTCGATGCCGGCGTCGCCCCGCGGGTCGACCCAGGCGCGCGCCAGCGGGGCAGCCTCGAGCTGCGGTTGCCGGTCCGTGAGCGGCACGACCTCGCCCGGCTGGGCCCAGGCCGCGGTACAGGCGCACAGCCACGCCAGCGCAAGGCGCGCCAGCGACCCGGCCGTGGGCCATCGCATACACTTCCCGGCTTCTCTAACGGGTACTGACATGAGTTTGAAGTGCGGGATCGTGGGTCTGCCGAACGTCGGCAAGTCCACCTTGTTCAATGCCTTGACCAAGGCCGGAATCGCCGCCGAAAACTATCCTTTCTGCACCATCGAGCCGAACGTCGGCATCGTGGAGCTGCCGGATCCGCGGCTGGACGCCCTGGCCGACATCGTCAAGCCCGAACGCATCGTGCCAGCCATTGTCGAGTTTGTCGATATTGCCGGGCTGGTGGCCGGGGCGAGCAAGGGCGAAGGCCTGGGCAACCAGTTCCTGGCCCACATCCGCGAGACCGACGCGGTGGTCAACGTGGTGCGCTGCTTCGAGGACGCCAACGTGATCCACGTGGCCGGCCGGGTGGACCCGGTGTCCGACATCGAGGTGATCCAGACCGAGCTGTGCCTGGCCGACCTGGGCACGGTGGAAAAGACGATCCACCGCTACGGCAAGGCGGCGCGGTCCGGCAACGACAAGGAAGCCGCCAAGATGATGCAGGTGCTGCCCAAGGTGCAGGCTGCGCTGAACGAAGGCCGCCCCGTGCGCACGCTGCAGCTCACCGACGAAGAGAAGGCGCTGCTCAAGCCGCTGTTCCTGATCACCGCCAAGCCGGCGATGTTCGTGGGCAACGTGGACGAGGGCGGCTTCGAGAACAACCCGCACCTGGAGAAGCTGCGCGCCTATGCGGCGACGCAGAACGCGCCCGTGGTGGCGATCTGCGCCAAGATCGAGTCCGAGATCGCCGACATGGGCGAAGAGGACAAGAAGATGTTCCTGGCCGAGATCGGCCATTCGACGACTTCATCGCCTTCAAGGGCGAGCAGGGCGCCAAGGACGCGGGCAAGATGCGCAGCGAAGGCAAGGAATACGTCGTCAAGGATGGCGACGTGATGAACTTCCTGTTCAACGTCTAGCGGTCATGGGCCGCCGCCTGGCGGTCGCGGTGCATTAGTCACTGGATTTCCTCCCTCGTTTCTGCACCATGCGCGGGCGTCCACCCGGGCGCCGAACAGAAACGACGAGGGGGGATCCCATGGTGCTTGCCAGGCTGCCGGCCGCCGGCGTGCTTGCGACCGCATTGCTGCTCGCGGCCTGCGCCGCGCCCGTTCCCGTCGCCCCCGCCACGCTGGCCCGCCTGGACCGGCCCCATCCCGACCTGGTCATGCCCGCGCGGGTGCGCGTCGACCTGCCGACCGGCCGTGCACGGGCGCTGCCCCACGGCAGCATCTGGCGCGCCGTCGGCAGGGTGCCGCAAGGGGTGGTCTACCAGCCCGTGGACACCGTGTTCACCATCGTCGGCCGCAACGTCCACGAAGCCTATCTCGTCGTGCAGGGCACGGCGCTGCAAGGCTTCTACCTGCCAGGGGAGAGCAACTACTCTCCGCTCGCGGCACCGCTTTCCCTTCCACTCGCCCAAGGAGCGAACCCATGAGACGGAGTTTCCTGAAGATCGTTGCGGCCACCGGCGCCGTGCTGTTGGTCGCGGGCTGCGCGGCGACCGGTGCCAAGCACCAGGAAATGGCGGGCAGCATCCCCAGCCTGAAGGCAGGCGAGGGCCGCATCTATTTCTACCGGCAGTCGACGATGGGGGGCGCCGCCCTGGCGCCGGACGTCAAGTTGAACAAGGACGTGGTCGGCCACGCGAGGACCGGCGGCTTCTTCTACGTGGACCGCCCCGCCGGCAGCTACGTGGCGACCAGCACGACCGAGACGGAGAAGACCCTGACCTTCAGCCTGGCCCCGGGCGAGACCAAGTACGTGCGCATGTACGTCACCATGGGCGTGTTTTCCGGCCGCATGAACCTGGAAGTGGTTCCGCCCGCCCAGGGAAGGTCCGAGCTGGCGTCGCTCAGCTACATCGGCAAGCCCGTCGCTTCGAAGTGATGTGGGCGTGCACCGCGCATGCAGCGCGGTGCACGGTGCGTGGCGGATGCCCGCACTACCCGCATGGGGGATGCCCGACTCCCCTTCACGGTAATGGACGCGCCTCGTCCGTTGCCGTTTCATTGGTCCCCTGAGGCACGCCGGCAGTGGTTTCGGCGCGGCCCCGCGAGGAGACCTCCATGCATTTCGACAAGGAATTCGACGCCTCGGGCCTGAGCTGCCCGATGCCCATCGTCAAGACCAAGAAGGCGCTGTCCGGCATGACGTCCGGCCAGGTGCTGCGGGTGATCGCCACCGATCCCGGCTCGGTCTGCGACATGGCTGCGTTCGCCGAGGAGACCGGCAATCCGCTGCTGGCGACCGCGGAGGAAAGCCGGCACTACGTGTTCTTCCTGCGCAAGGGCTGACGCCATGGCCAAGAAGATGGCGATCATCGCCACCAAGGGTGCGCTCGACATGGCGTACCCGCCGCTGATCCTCGCTTCCACCGCCGCTTCCCTCGGCTGGGACGTCAAGATCTTCTTCACCTTCTACGGCCTGCAGCTGCTGCGCCGCAACCTCGACGACATTGCCATCAGCCCGCTGGCGAATCCGGCGATGCCGATGCCCATGCCCATGCCGGTGGTGGTCTCCATGCTCCCCGGCATGGAGGCGATGGCCACCAGCATGATGAAGTCCAAGATGAAGAAGAAGGGCGTGGCCTCACTCGAGGAACTGCGCACGGCCTGCCAGGAAGCCGAGGTCGGCTTCATCGCCTGCCAGATGACCGTCGACCTGTTCGAGTTCAAGCGCGACGAGTTCATCGAAGGCATCGAGTACGGCGGCGCCGCCACCTTCCTGAAGTTCGCCGGCGACACCGACGTCTGTCTTTTCATCTGAGGCCGCCGGCCGCGGGAGCATCGCATGGGCAGCAACGCTAACCTGGGGATGGCCGTCGTCACCGGCGGCTTCCTCCTCGCTTTCGTCTTCGGCCTCATGGCGGCGCGCAGCAACTTCTGCACGATGGGCGCGCTCTCCGACATCGTCAACATGGGCTCGTGGACGCGCATGCGCACCTGGATGCTCGCGGTGGCGGTGGCAATGCTCGGCACCGCTTTCCTCTCGTACAGCGGGCAGGTCGACCTGGCGAAGTCGATCGCGCAGCGCCCGCTGCTGCCCTGGCTGTCGCTGCTGATGGGGGGCGTGCTGTTCGGCATCGGCATGACCATCGCCGGCGGCTGCGCCAACCGCAACCTGGTGCGCGTCGGCGGCGGCAGCGTGCGCTCGCTGGTGGTGCTGACCTTCCTGGCGATCGCCTCGTACATGACCCTCAAGGGCCTGTTCGCGCAGTGGCGCAGCAGCTGGCTGGACCCAGTGCGTGTCGACCTCGCGGCCTACGGCTGGACCGACGGCAGCCTGGCCACGGCCGTCGCGAAGCTCACGGGGATGGCGCCCCGGCTCGCCCTGCCACTCACGGTGGCGGTGGTGGCGGCGGCCCTGCTGGTGTTCGTCTTCAAGGACCGGCGCTTCCGCGGCAACGGCCGGCAGGTGAGCGCCGCCGTCGTGATGGGCGCCGTGATCGCCGCCGGCTGGTACCTCACCGGGCACCTGGGCTACGGCGAGAACCCCGACACGCTGGAGACGGTGTACTTCGCCACCAACAGCCGCACGCTGGAGTCCCTCAGCTTCGTCGCCCCGCTCGCCTACTCGCTGGAGATGCTGATGCTGTGGACCGACAAGTCGCTGCGCCTGACCTTCGGCATCGCGGCGGTGCTGGGCACCATCGCCGGCTCCGCGGCCTACGCCCTGTCCACGCGCACCTTCCGCTGGGAAGGCTTCGCCTCGCTGGCCGACCTGCGCAACCAGCTGGTCGGCGCGGTCCTGATGGGCGCGGGCGGCGTCACGGCCGCCGGCTGCACGATCGGCCAGGGGCTGTCCGGCCTCTCCACGCTGGCCCTCGGCTCGTTCATCGCCGTGGCCGGCATCGCGCTGGGCAGCGTGGCGATGCTGAAGGTGATCGCGTGGCAGGCCGAACGCGAGCCGGAGCTCGGTGCCGCGAGCGGCGCGGGCGCTGCCTGACCGCCTGCCTCCTTCCGGAAGTCCCCGCCGGTGCGCATGTTCCTGGCCTGGCTGCGCGCGCTCGCGCCTGCGCAGCTGGCGGCCGGCGGTCGTGACGCCTGGCTCGGCACGCTGGGCGCAGGCGCCGCGCTGTTGCTGACCGAGTGGCTCGGCCGCCAGCTGCTCGGCGAGTCCAGTTCCTGGTTCATCGCGCCGCTGGGCGCGACCGCCGTGCTGCTGTTCGGGCTGCCCGCCAGTCCGCTCGCGCAGCCCTGGCCGGTGTTCGGGGGCAGTGTGATGTCGGCCGCGATCGGCGTGGCCTGCTGCCATTGGCTGGGGGCCACGCCCGCCGTGGCGGCGGTCGCCGGCGCGGCCGCGACCGGCGCGATGTTCGCGCTGCGCTGCCTGCATCCGCCGGCCGGCGCGGTCGCCATGACCGCGGTGCTCGGCGGGCCGGCGATCCAGCAGCTCGGGTTCGGCTTCGCCGCGTGGCTGGTTCCCGCGGGTGCCGCATCGCTGCTGCTGGCGGCGTACGTGTTCAACAACCTGGCGGGCCGCCGCTATCCGCACCGGGGCGCGGCCCGGCCCCACCCGCATGCCACTGCCGACCCGCTGCCCAGCGCGCGGCTGCTGGCCAAGGAGGACTTCGACGCCGCGATGGCTTCCTACGGCGAAGTGCTCGACGTGGGAGTGGACGACCTGGAGGAGATCCTGGTGCGGGCGCAGCTGCATGCGGGGCGGCGTCGCTGGGGCGAGGTGCGCTGCCGCGACGTGATGGCCCGCGACGTGGTCACCGTGGCGCCGGGCACTTCGCTGGAGGCGGCCTGGGCGCTGCTGCGCCGGCACGCGGTGCAGGCGCTGCCGGTCGTGGACGGCGCACGGCGGCTGGTGGGCATCGTGTCGCTGCACGATTTCTTCCTGGCCTCCGCCGCGAGGCTGCCGCAGCCGCGCACGGCAGCGCGCGTGGGCGACATCATGACGCGCAGCGTGCGCGTCGCGCGGCCCGAGGGCCTGCTGGTGGACCTGGTCGAGGCCTTCTCGGACGGCGGGCTGCACCACATGCCCGTGCTCGACGCCGACGACCGCGTGCTGGGGATGATCACGCAGTCGGACCTGGTGGCGGGCCTGTTCCATGCGCCCCCGGCGGCGGGCGGGGTGCCGGCTTCCGTTCGTGGGCCGACGGGCGCGTCGGCGCGGAGGCGGGCGCCGCAGTCGGCCTGATTCAGCGGCGGCGGCGCGCCGGCTGCCAGGCGACCAGCGAGGGCACCAGCTGGTCCCACGGCAGCTCGGCGAGGCTGCCGCGTGCCTGCTGCGCCTGCCGCACCATGAGGTGCACGTCGGCCTCGCCGGCCCGCAACCAGCCACGCAGCGCGTCCAGGCCGCCGCATTGCAGGCGCAATGCCTGCATGTGCATCAGCGGCCGCCCCGGCGCGGGCAGCCGCAGCGCGAAGCGGGCGCGTTCGTGCAGCAGGGCGGCGAGGGTGGCGCAGTTCATGCGCGCGATCGGCGAGCCGCAGGCCAGGAGCTCGCGCTCGCCCACCAGGTGGCGCCGCGCCAGCTCGCAGGCGGCCGATCGTGCCAGCACGGCCTTGGCGAAGACGCAGTCGTGCGCTGCTTCGCAACAGCCGGCGGGCGGCGCAGAGCTCATCGCCGTGCGTCAGTCGTCGTCGCCGCCCGGCTGCGGTTCGCGCACCTGCAGCAGCAGGTCCTCGGCGGCCAGCGCGTTGTCGGCGAAGATCACGCGCACGCGCCGCCTCTCCTGCGCCGGAGCGGCCGCGCGCACGGCCTTGGCCTCGCGCGAGGCTTCGGGGAAGGAGGCGTACTCGCCGAGCGGCTGCAGCTGCGCGAACGGCTGCACGCGATAGAGGAAGTAGGGCATCAGAGATAGCTCCGGGTGAGTTTGCGGCGTCCCGGCACGGCTTTCTGGATCACCAGCCCGCGCACGACGGACAGGTCGGCCACCTCGAGCTCGGGCACGGTGCTGCAGGCGGCGGGGTTGAGCACGCGCAGCGACCAGCCGGCGCCGCACTTGACCAGCTGGCGCAGCATCCAGTCGCCGCCGGGACAGGCCAGCACGAAGCAGCCGTCCTTGAGCGCGCCATCGGGCTCCACGATGATGATGTCTCCCTCGCGGAACTCGGGCAGCATGTCCTCGCCCAGCACGCGCAGCGCGAAGGATTCGCCGCCGCTGCAGCCGGGATCCTCCTGCGGCGCGGGGGCGCCCTGGCACTGGCAGCTCGCGCCTTGGCAGCTCATGGCAACACCTCCTGGTGGATCTGCGCGGCCGGCACTCCGGCCTGCGCGAGTTGCGCGGTGACCGTCGCCACGAAAGCCTCGGGGCCGGCGAGGTAGAAGGCGCAGTCGACCTCGAACAGGTCGGCGCGCATCGCGCGGGCGACCTGCAGCGCGCCGGCCGCGGGGTCGGTATCGGTGAAGAGGCTGTACTCGAAGGGATCGAGCGCCTCCGACCACGCCCGGCACTGGTTGGCCAGGAAATGCCCGTCGCCGCGCGTGGCCAGCCAGAACAGCGTGAGCGAGGGCGCGGCGTCGAGCGACAGTGCGTGCTCGACCAGGCTCTTGACCGGCGCGAAGCCGACGTCGCAGGCGACGAACACCAGCGGCTGCGTGGCCTGCGCCAGCGTGAAGCTGCCGTACGGCCCCCACAGCGTGAGCGCATCGCCGGGGCGCACGCCGCCCGCGAACAGTCGCACCGCCAGCGGATCCCCGGGGTCGCGCGGGATGAAGAAATGCAGGTTGCGGTCGTCGCACGGACAGCTCGCCACCGGATGCCGCGCCTGGGCGCCGTCGCCGTCGGCGGCCGCCAGCGTGACGGACTGGCCGGCCAGGAAGCGCAGGCGGTGCGTGCGCGGGGTCTGCACGTGCAACAGGAGCGTATCGGGCGCAAGCGGGCGCAGCGCGCGTACCGTGACGGCGATCTGCTGCTCGGGGATGTCGGCGGGGCCGGCGGCCTCCAGCGTCTCCAGCGTGAGCTCGCTGCTGGCCGCGGTGTGCGCGCAGGCCAGCACGTAGCCCTGGGCCTTCTCGGTTTCCGACAGCGGGTAGTCGCTGGCCGCGCAGCGCGCCACCTGGCCGTCGGTGACGCGCACCTTGCACATGCCGCAGCTCCCGTTGCCGCAGCCGTAGTTGAGGTTCAGGCCGGCGCGCAGGCCGGCCTGCAGCAGGCTGTCGCGGCCCTCGACGGTGAACTGGTGGCCGCTCGGGCGCAGCGTCACCTGCGCCGACATCACCTTCAGCATGTCGTCCATCACGTGCAGGGCATCCACCGGTTCCGTCGCCAGCACGCGGGCCAGCCCGCCGGCCAGCGCGCGTTCCAGGGCCGCCAGGCGCGGGTCATCGCCGCCCACCTCGCGGTTCTTCTGCCGGATCTGTTCGCGCAGGTCCACCACCAGCGCGTGGTAGCGCTGCAGGTGCCGCTGCACGTCGGCCAGTTCCTGGCTTTGCTGGAACAGGCGCTGCGCCAGCACTTCCTGGCTGGGCAGAAGCCGTTCGCGCACCCGCTTGCCGAAGGACTCGTCGCGGATGCGCGCCACCCGCTCCGCCAGCCCCGCGGCTTCCAGCTGCAGCTGCGGGTACAGCGCCAGCAGCGATGCCGTGGACACCATGCCGTCGTTCTCCTCGATCTCGCCGGCGCGCACTTGCTGCTGCAGCACCGCGCGCGGCACGCCAGCCAGTTGCGCCGCGCGCCAGATGCTCACCCATTGCGACATGGGCCCTCCGCGGGGCGGTCGAGGAAGCGCGCCCGCAGCACCAGCCGCGGCTGCCGCGGGTCGTCGATGAAGGCGCTGCGGTCGTGCAGCACGTTCTGGCCCACCAGGCCCATGCCCGCTTCGGTGCGGATGCGCCAGACGTCCGGCGAGGTGGCCAGCACGTCCTGCAGCAGGGCGGCGGCCTGGCGCGTGGCCGCATCGTCCTTCCAGGCGATGGAGCGGGTGCGCGCCGTGTAGCGCATGTGCAGGCAGCCGTCCTCGTCGACCGAGAACACCGGGCCGGACTGCGCCGCGCGCCCGACGCCGCTTTCGTCGGTGCGCTCGGGGATGGTCATCGCGTCGGGCTGCATCAGCGCCTGCGCGAGCAGAGCCGAGCGGTCGCGCACCGCGATGTAGGCCAGCTCCGGATCGAGCAGGCGGTTCTCGCCGCCCTCGCGCGCCGGCCGCACGCAGTGCAGCACCATGCCGCGGATGCGCCGCTGCTGCGGATGGTAGTAGCCGTCGGTGTGCCAGCCGATCGCGCGGTCGGTGTAGGGGATGAAGCCGGCGTGGTCGTCGCAGCCGCCGGAGACCGCGATGCGCGACACGCCGTCCTCGCCGGCCAGCCAGTTCGCGTCGAGCCGGCGCAGGCCCAGCTGCGCGCCCAGCCGGCGCGGCAGCGTGCCGTCCTCGGCGCCGACCCCAGAACGGTAGATGGCGAAACCGGCCCGCGCGATGGCGCGCAGCAGCGCGCTGCGCTCCGCCGGCGACAACGCGCCGGCATCCGCCACCGGCACCACCAGTTCCTCGATGGAACGCGGCCGGTTCACCAGCTTCGCGGCGCGCCAGCGGCGGTAGGCGCCCTCGTTGCCTGGCGCGAACGGACCGGCCAGGGCGGGAAGGGAGGACGGCATCGCGCTCATGGCTTCAGTCCCCGCTGACGCCAGCACTCCGGCGTGCCCGCACCGGCGGTTCGAACAGGTCGCGCAGCGAGCGCTGCAGCATCGCGACGGCTTCCGGCGCCTCGACGGCGATCGTCTGGTCCTGCACCCAGCGCTGGTCCTTGGGTGGCACCGTGGCCTCCAGCCGGTGGCCGAGGTAGCGCAGGAATGCGAAGTCGGGTTCGAAGCCGCCCGGCACGGCGGGCAGCTTGGGGTCGGCGCCGAATTCGCCGTAATGCGTGGCGAGCTCGTTCACCAGGTCGATGAAGCTGTCGCCGTTCGAAGGTGCGCCCGCAGGCGCCGGTCCGACCAGGTCGTCCTCGCTGTCCTGCAGGATGCGCGCGAGATGGTGCACCATGGCGCCGGTGAACTCCACGCGCTGCGGCGGCGCCAGCCGAGCGTGCGCGATGCGGTCGGCGATGGCCACCAGGAAGGCCAGCATCTCGCGCAGGAAGCGGAAGTAGGGCGCGCCGATGTCGACGTCGAAGCCCGCGTGGCGGGTGCGGTCCAGCGCATGGCGCGCGATGCGCCACACGATGAAGGCCGCGGCGCTCGCCTGCTGGTCCGCGCCGCGGCTGTTGCCGTGACGGAACCAGTGCGTCTTCAGGCGCGGCGCGGGCGGGGTGGGCAGGGCCATGCGGTGCTCAGTAGCCGCCCTTGCCCAAGGGCTGCGGCAGGCCGGCGACCTTGGCGCCCTGCTTGGCCGGGCCGACCGGGAACAGGTCGTAGAGCGCCTTGCTGTCGCAGCCGGCCAGCACGTCGCCGAGGCCCTTGAGCATGTTGCGGAAGTTGGGCGTGTGGCCGTGTTCGCGGTATTCGTCGCGCAGGTAGCGCACCACCGTCCAGTGGGGTTCGGTCAGGGTGATGCCTTCGGCCTGCGCGATCGCGTGGACCACCTCGTCGCGGTAGTCCGCCGCCAGCAGGAATCCCTGTGCGTCGGTTTCGAGTTCTTCGCCGTTGACGACGTAGGCCATGGGGTCTGGTCTCCTTGTGGGGTTGGAACGTGATCAGGCCGGCGCGCCCACCGCCGCCGCCGACTTGTGCGGGACGAACAGGCCGCAGCCGAGCCGGCGGTGGCCGCCCAACCCCTGCTGCAGCACCCGCAGCGATTGCGCGGCGTCCAGCCCCGAAAGCATCAGGCTGCAGCCGACCAGGCGCCCCGCCTCGGTGGATTGCCAGCGGCCGCAGACCGGCTGCGCGGCCACCCCCAGCGCGGCGAGCTCGGCGCGCATGCGCTCGACGAAGGCCGCTTCGTCGGCATCCTCCGCGGCCACGAGGTGGGCGTAGAGCGTGCCGTGCGGCAGCAGTTCGCGCTGCTGCGGCCGGCCTGCGCGCAGCCGGTGCGGGCCCAGCCGCAACTCGGTGCCGGCCAATGCGCAGGCGGCGTCGCCGCGGCCGCGCGGCACGCGCAGCGTGAGCCGCGTGCGCGGCGACAGCAGGGACTCGCCGCCGCCGCCGGCCACGAGCTTCAGCCGGTGCACCCCGGCGTCCGGCTCGTCGGCCAGCCAGGGCAGCGTGCCCAGCAGCGCCTCGGCCAGCGCGTAGCGGTGCTCCTGCGGCACGGCATGGCCTTCCAGCGCGAAGGCGACGTCGATCATGCCGGCTTCCATCGCGCCCCCTCACTCCGCCGGCTGCGCCTGCGCCCACTGCAGCAGCGCCTCGCCCCAGGCGCGCGCCGTCGCGGGGTCGATGTCGAAGATGGTGAAGCGCGCCTGCTCGCGGATGCGCGTGCGCAGCAGGCTCATGCCGCCGGCCTCGAAGTCGACCTGCTGCAGTTCGATTTCCTGCCCGCCCAAGGGGACACGGAGTTTCGAGAGGGACTTCAGGCGCGTCATGGCAGGGGATGGCGGAACGTAGCCCGCATTGAGCGCGCCGCCCTGGCCGGGCGTCCATACCCGCGGCGGGTGAGCGGCGGGTACGCCATCCGGGTAATGGCTGCCTGCCGCTCGGAGGGATGGCGCGCCGGCCGCCGCGCGCCGAGTATTCACCCCAGCGGACGCACCTCCGCAGGAGACAAGCACATGGCCAGGAAGATGCACGAAACGCCGATGCTCGACGAGCTCGAGTCCGGACCGTGGCCCAGTTTCGTCACGGGGCTCAAGCGGCTGGCGCGCGAGAAGGACTACGTCAACGACGTGCTGGGCACGCTCGAAACCTCCTACCGCACCAAGAAAGGGTACTGGAAGGGCGGCACCGTCGGCGTGTTCGGCTACGGCGGCGGCGTGATCCCGCGCTTCACCGAGCTGAAGGACGAGAACGACAAGCCGGTCTTCCCGGATGCGGCGGAGTTCCACACCCTGCGCGTGCAGCCGCCGCCCGGCATGCACTACAACTCCGACGTGCTGCGCAAGATGTGCGACATCTGGGAGCGGCACGGCTCCGGCCTGATCGCCTTCCACGGCCAGTCGGGCGACATCATGTTCCAGGGCGCCAAGAGCGACAAGGTGCAGGACGCCTTCGACGAGCTGAACGAACTGGGCTTCGACCTCGGCGGCGCGGGCCCGGCGGTGCGCACCTCCATGAGCTGCGTCGGCGCGGCACGCTGCGAACAGAGCTGCTACGACGAGGCGCGGGCCCACCGCACGGTGATCAACACCTTCACCGACGACATCCACCGGCCGGCGCTGCCCTACAAGTTCAAGTTCAAGTTCTCGGGCTGCCCGAACGATTGCATGAACTCGATCCAGCGCGCCGACATGGCCGTGATCGGCACCTGGCGCGACAACATCCGCACCGACGAGGAGATGGCGCGCAAGTGGTTCGCCAAGCACGGCATGAACGAGCTGGTCAACGACGTCGTGACCCGCTGCCCGACGAAGGCGATCATGCTCAAGGAAGTCAAGGACGTGCGCACCGGGCCGAAGATCTCCAGCGTGCGGGTGAACGAAACGCACGCGCTGGAGATCGACAACGGCGACTGCGTGCGCTGCATGCACTGCATCAACGTGATGACCGGCGCGCTGGCGCACGGCACCGACACCGGCGCCACCATCCTGGTGGGCGGCAAGCGCACGCTGAAGATCGGCGACCTGATGGGAACGGTGGTGGTGCCGTTCCTGCCGCTGAAGAACGACGAGGACTACGAGGCGCTGGTCGACCTCGGCCAGCGGGTGATCGATTTCTTCGCCGAGAACGCGCTGGAGCACGAGCGCACCGGCGAGATGATCGAGCGCATCGGCCTGGTGAACTTCCTCGAGGGCGTGGGCGTGGAGATCGACGCCCACATGGTTTCCACCCCGCGCACCAATCCCTACGTCCGCACCGACGGCTGGGACGAGGAAGTCGCGCGCATCAACGCGAAGAAGGCGGCCTGACATGGCACAGCACCGCACCCCCATCGAGAGCGGCTGCCCCGACAACCGCCCGTTCCTGCACCCCACGCTGGTGAAGAACTACGGCAACTGGAAGTACCACGACCGGCCGCGCCCGGGCGTGCTGCACCACGTCTCCCACACCGGCGACGAGGTGTGGAGCGTGCGCGCCGGCACCCAGCGGCAGATGGACGTGCACACCATCCGCAAGCTGTGCGACATCGCCGACACCTACGCCGACGGCCACGTGCGCTTCACCATCCGCTCCAACATCGAGTTCATGGTGAGCGACCCGAACAAGGTCGCGCCGCTGGTCAGCGCGCTGACCGAAAGCGGGTTCCCCGTGGGCGGCACCGGCAACTCGGTGTCGATGATCGCGCACACGCAGGGCTGGCTGCACTGCGACATTCCCGGCACCGATGCCTCGGGCGCGGTGAAGGCGCTGATGGACGAGCTCTATACCGAGTTCATCCGCGAGGAGATGCCCAACCGGGTGCACCTGTCGACGTCGTGCTGCGAGATCAATTGCGGCGGCCAGGCCGACATCGCCATCATCGTGCAGCACACCAGTGGACGAGAAGAAGTGCATCTGCTGCGGCGCCTGCTACCCGCCGTGCCCGCCGATGCAGATCAACGATCCCGAGCATTCCAAGCTCGCGATCTGGGTGGGCGGCAAGAACTCCAACGCCCGCGGCAAGCCCACCTTCATGAAGATGGTGGCCTCGGGCCTGCCGAACAACCCGCCGCGCTGGCCGGAGGTGTCGGCCATGGTGAAGAAGATCCTCTACACCTACAAGGAAGACGCGCGGTCCTGGGAACGCCTGTCCGACTGGGTCGAGCGCATCGGCTGGCCGCGCTTCTTCGAGAAGTGCGACCTGCCCTTCACCAAGTACCTGATCGACGACTGGCGCGGCTCGCGCGCCAACCTCAACGCCTCGGCGCACATCCGCTTCTGAGACCTTGTGGGACAGACCATGAAGTTTTCCCCACGACGGCGTCTACAACGCGACGAAGCTCACCGAGCCGCCGCAAGACGACCGGCACATCGTCGACCGGTGGTCGAAGCTGCATGCGGACCACCAGGTGGACCTGGTGGTGTGCGTGGCCGCGGCGCTGCGCCGCGGCATCAAGGACGAGGTGCTGGCGCCCGGCTTCCGCATCTCGGGCTTGGGCCAGCTGGTCGACGCAGGCATCAAGTCGGATCGCCTCGTGACGTTCGGAGACTGACGATGAAGAAGTTCATGTTCGTCAACCGCAAGGCGCCCTACGGGACGATCTACGCGCTGGAGAGCCTGGAGGTGGTGCTGATCGCGGCCACCTTCGACCAGGACTGCAGCCTGGTGTTCGTCGACGACGGCGTGTACCAGCTGGCCAAGGGCCAGAACACCAAGGCCATCGGCCTGAAGAATTTCTCGCCGACGTACCGGGCGCTGGACGACTACGACATCAACAAGCTGTACGTGGAGCGCGAGTCGCTCGTGGCGCGCGGCTTGACGGAAGACGACCTGATGGTCCCGGTCGCCGTGCTTCCCGCGGCGGAGCTCGGCGAACTCATGGCGTCGCAGGACGTGGTTCTTTCCTTCTGAGGCATCCATGCTGCACATCGTCAACAAGTCTCCCGGGCAGGCCCATGCGCTGCGCAGCTGCCTGCGCATAGCGCAGGACGGCGAAACCCTGCTCCTGATCGAGGACGGCGTCTACGCGGCCACCGCCGCCGGCGCCATGGCCTGCGGGCTGGACCAGGCGCTCAAGCGGCTGAAGGTCTACGTGCTGCTGCCGGACCTGGAAGCGCGCGGCATGGCGGCGCGCCGCATCGACGGCGTCGAGCCGGTCGACTATCCCGGCTTCGTGGACCTCGTCGCGGGCCATCCCACGCAGCAATCCTGGCTCTGATTTTTTCTCCGGAGGAGTACCCCATGGGCATCGAGATCAACGGCACCACCTACGAAACCGACGAGGAGGGCTACCTCGTCAACCTGTCCGAATGGAACGAGGACCTCGCGAACCTGATCGCGAAGACCGAGAACGTGGACATGACGGCCAGCCACTGGGAGGTCGTGAACTTCCTGCGCGACTACTACAACGAATACCAGATCGCGCCGGCGGTGCGCGTGCTGACCAAGGCCATCGGCAAGCAGCTCGGCCCCGACAAGGGCAACAGCAAGTACCTGTACGAGCTGTTCCCCTACGGACCGGCCAAGCAGGCCTGCAAGATCGCCGGGCTGCCCAAGCCGACCGGCTGCGTCTGAGCCTTCACCAGCGAGCCGGCACGCCATGTCCGCAGTCGCCCTGGCCTATGCCGCCCTGCTGATCTTCTCGGCGGCCATGCTCGTGATCGGCGTGGCGCTGAAGATCCGGCTGTACCTGCGCACGCCGGCGCCGCTGAAGATCCCCACCACGCCGGCGCCGAAGACGCGCCGCGGCGTGGCGCTGCGCATGGCGCGCGAGGTGGTGTTCTTCGAGAGCCTGTTCCGCTCCAGCAAGTGGACCTGGCTGTTCGGGTGGACCTTCCACGCGGCCCTGTTCGTCGTGCTCCTGCGCCACGTGCGCTACTTCCAGCAGCCGGTGTGGGAACCGGTGGTGATGGTGCAAGCCGTGGGCGCTTACGCCGGCTTCGCGATGGTCGCGGGGCTGGCGGGCCTGTGGGCGCGGCGCTGGCTGGTGGACCGGGTGCGCTACATCTCCACCCCCTCGGACCACCTGCACCTGGTCCTCCTGCTGGCCATAGGCGCGAGCGGCCTGGCGATGCGCTTCTTCAACCACACCGACATCGTGGCGGTGAAGACCTTCACGCTGGGGCTGCTGCGCCTGGAACTGAATCCGCTGCCGCTGGACGGGCCGCTGCTGATCCACCTGGCGCTGGTCGCGCTGCTGATGGCGATCTTCCCCATCAGCAAGCTGATGCACGCGCCCGGACTGTTCTTCAGCCCCACCCGCAACCAGGCCGACAACGCCCGCGAAAAGCGCCACCTGGCGCCGTGGGCCGCCGGCCTGGAACGCCGTACCTGACGAGGACCGCCCCTTGGCCGCCGCCACCTTCGAGACCCCCAGGCTCAAGCCGTACCCGGTGATCCCGCTGGTCGCCGTGGGCGCGATGGCGCACAGCAAGCCCTTCGTGGCTTCTCCCGCCATCCAGTCCGCGATCGGCTTTCCCGGCGAGCTGGCCGAAGGCTGGGAGCAGCGCGCCATCGCGAAGATGGGCGAACTGCTGGACAAGTACCGCAGCCTGCGCGTCTACATGGACGCCTGCGTGCACTGCGGCGCCTGCTCCGACAAGTGCCACTACTACCTGGGCACGGGCGACCCGAAGAACATGCCGGTGGCGCGCCAGGACCTGATGCGCGCGGTATACCGGCGCTACTTCACCTTCGCCGGCAAGCACTTCCCGAAGCTGGTGGGCGCGACCGACCTGACGAAGGACGTGCTGGACCAGTGGTGGAGCTACTACAACCAGTGCTCCGAGTGCCGGCGCTGCTCGGTGTTCTGCCCCTACGGCATCGACACCGCCGAAGTGACGATGGCGGCGCGCGAGATCATGGACTCGATCGGCCTGGGCCAGAAGTACGCCAACGAGATCATCGGCAAGGTCCACCGCATCGGCAACAACCTGGGCATCCCGGAGCCGGCGCTGGCGGATACGCTTGCCGGGCTGGAGGAGGACACCAAGGAAGAGACCGGCCTCGACGTCAAGTTTCCGCTCGACGTGGCTGGCGCGGAGGTGCTGCTGGTCACGCCCTCGGCCGACTTCTTCTCCGAGCCGCACGTCGAAAGCCTGATCGGCTACGCCAAGGTGTTCCACGCCGCCGGCATCTCCTGGACCCTGAGCTCCAAGGCGAGCGAGGCCGGCAACTTCGGCCTGTTCATCGGCAACTACGAGCAGATGCGCAACATCTCGCTGCGCGTGAAGGAAGCCGCGCAGGAGCTGGGCGTCAGGCGCATCGTCGTCGGCGAGTGCGGCCACGCCTGGCGCGTCGCCTACAGCTACTGGAACACGCTGATGGGCCCGTTCGACTGGCTCGACCAGCGCTACCCGGTGCCGCAGCACATCTGCGAGTTCACCTGGGACCTGATCCAGCGCGGCACGCTCTCCTTCGACAAGGAGAAGAACGACGACCGCGTCATCACCTTCCACGACTCGTGCAACGTCGCGCGCGCCTCGCGCATGGGCGACATGCCGGGCGGCCAGTTCGTGATCCCGCGCGAAATCATCAAGGCGGTGGCCAACAACTTCCACGACATGGCGCCGGACACCATCCACGAATCCACCTTCTGCTGCGGCGGGGGCGGCGGGTTGCTCACCGACGACCTGCTGGAGCTGCGCGTCAAGGGCGCGCTGCCGCGGATGGAGGCGCTGAAGAACGTGGTGGACGGCCACGGCGTGAACTTCATGGCCACGATCTGCGCGATCTGCAAGGCGCAGTTCAGCAAGGTGCTGCCGTACTACGGCTTCGACATGAGCATGGTCGGCGGCGTGCACCAGCTGGTGAGCCGGGCGATCCGCCTGGGCGAGCCGCACTGACAACGTTTCCAGGAGACTCCCGATGTCCGCCAACCTCGACCACGTGCAGCCCCGGCCGCTGACCTTCCGCCGCTACAAGGACGGCGACAGCAAGCCGCTCGCCTGGCAGCAGGAGATCTTCGACGCCGACCACTCGCACAAGTGCCCGACCTACGTGCAGAGCACGCCGCCCTGCCAGGGCAGCTGCCCCTCGGGCGAGGACATCCGCGGCTACCTCAACATCGTGCGCGGCATCGAGAAGCCGCCGGCCGGCATGGCCTGGCAGGAGTACGCCTGGCGGCGGCTGACCGAGGCCAACCCGCTGCCCTCGGTGATGGGCCGCGTGTGCCCGGCGCCGTGCGAATCGGGCTGCAACCGCAACGAGGTCGAGGACTTCGTCGGCATCAACTCGGTCGAGCACTTCTTGGGCGAGTGGGCCATCCAGAACAAGCTGGCCTTCCCCAGGCCGCAGAAGCTCACCGGCAAGAAGGTGGCTGTGGTGGGCGGCGGCCCGGCCGGCCTGTCGGTGGCCTACCAGCTGGCGCGCAAGGGGCACTCGGTCACCATCTTCGACGAGCGCGAACACCTGGGCGGGATGATGCGCTACGGCATCCCGGGCTTTCGCACGCCGCGCGACGTGCTCGACGCCGAGATCCAGCGCATCCTGGACCTCGGCGTTCAGGCCCGCATGAACTGCCGCATCGGCAGCGACGTCACGCTGGAGCAGCTGCGCAGCGACTACGACGCCGTGTTCCTGGGCCTGGGCGCGCAGGCCGGCCGGCCGCTGGCGGTGGAGGGCGCGCAGGCGCCCAACTGCGTCACGGCGACTGCCTTCCTCAAGGCCTTCAACGACGGCCGCATGCGCCACGTCGGCAAGCGGGTGGTGGTGGTGGGCGGCGGCGACACCTCGATCGACGTCGCCACGGTAGCGCGCCGCCTGGGCCACATCGACCACGTGCACGAGAGCGACCTGCCCGAGCGGGTGATCGCCGGCCATGCCGCGCACGACGCCGCCTCCATCTCGGCGCGCCAGGGCGCGGAGGTGACGCTGACTTCGGTGTTCGCCATCGAGAAGATGCAGGCCAACAAGCACGAGATCGAGCAGGCGGTGGCCGAAGGCATCGCCATTCGCGGCGGCCTGGTGCCGGTGGCGGTGGTGCGCGACGCGACCGGCCGGGCCACCGCGTTGCGCGTGGCGCGCTGCGAGGCCAAGCTGGTGGGCGGCCGGCTGGAGGTCAAGCCGATCGAAGGCACCGAGGAAGACATAGAAGCCGACCTGATCGTCTCGGCCATCGGGCAGGCGGTGGACTTCACCGGGCTGGAGAGCCTGAACAACGGCAAGGGCGGCATCGCCGCCGACAAGAACTACCAGGTGGCCGGCCAGGAAGGCATGTTCGTCGGCGGCGACGTGGTGCGTCCGCACCTGCTGACCACCGCCATCGGCCACGGCGCCATCGCCGCCGAGGGCATCGACCGCCACCTGCGCAGCGAACCCCTGGACAAGCGGCCCAAGATCGACGTGCACGGCTTCGACCTGATGCGCAAGATGGTGGAGAAGGGCCTCCCCACGGACACCATCACCGCGCCGCTGCACGGCACCGACAAGAACGTGGGCGCCATCCACAACTACGAGAACCGCTCCGACCGCTACGTGATCCCCCACACGGAGCTGTTCCTCGGGCACTTCCCCTACACGCCGCGCAACAAGCGGCAGATCCTGACGCTCTCCAAGGAAGAGGCGCTGTCCAACTTCGAGGAGCGCATGCTGCCCTTGCTGGAGCAGCAGGCCCAGGCCGAGGCCAAGCGCTGCATGAGCTGCGGCCAGTGCTTCGAATGCGACAACTGCGTCGTGTATTGCCCGCAGACGGCGGTGTTCAAGGTGCCCAAGGCCAAGGCCACGACCGGCCGCTACGTGGACACCGACTACGACAAGTGCATCGGTTGCCACATCTGCAAGGATGTCTGCCCCACGGGCTACATCCAGATGGGGCTGGGGGAGTAGGGCCGTGCTGCGCCGCGCCTGGCCTGCCCTGTTGCTCGCCGCGTCGTTCGCGGTGCAGGCGGAGCCAGCCCGCACGCCACGGCCGGTGATCGAACCGGCCGCGAAAGGCACGAAGTGCGTGGCCGATGCGGACTTCATGCGGCGCAACCACATGGAGGTGCTCAGGCACCAGCGTGACGGCACGGTGCGCACCGGCGACCGCGCCGGCCAGTTCAGCCTGAAGGCCTGCATCCAGTGCCACGCCAGCCAGCAGACGCAGAGCGTGGTCCAGGCCGAGACGAATTTCTGCGTCAGCTGCCACAGCTATGCGGCGGTGAAGATCGACTGCTTCGAGTGCCATGCATCGAAGCCGCAGGCGCAGGGCACGGCCTTCCATCCGGTGATCCCGGCCGGCCCCGGCGCCGCCGGCGCCATGCGCCTGTCCGCGCAGGTGCGCCAGCTTGCCAGGGAAGGGGTGGTGAAATGAGCCGCCGCGGCTTCCTCGGCGTCGCCGCCGCCGGCCTGGCCGGCATCGTGCTGGCACCCGGCGTGCGTTTGATCGAGATCGCGCAGGCCGCCGCGCCGCAGGCGGGCGTGAAGCCCGGCGTTCGCTGGGGCATGCTGATCGACACCACGAAATGCGCGCCGGGCTGCGACGACTGCGTGACGGCCTGCCGCACCGAGAACGGCCTGCCGCAGGACCCGAAGCCGACCGATGCGCAGTGGGTGCGCAAGATCGAGATCAAGGAGGTGCGCACCGGCCGCACCGCCTCGGCGCCGGTCATGTGCCAGCACTGCGCCGAGCCGCCCTGCGTGGACGTGTGTCCCACCGGCGCATCCTTCAAGCGCGCCGACGGCATCGTGCTGGTGGACCGCCACACCTGCATCGGTTGCCGCTACTGCGTGATGGCCTGCCCGTACAAGGCACGCTCGTTCGTGCACGAGACGGTGACCGAACAGCGGCCGGACGTGCCGCGCGGCAAGGGCTGCGTGGAAGGCTGCACGCTGTGCGTGCACCGGCTGGACGCCGGCAACGCGGTGACCGCGTGCGCCGAAGCCTGCGCGAAGGCGGGGCACAACGCGATCGTCTTCGGCGACCTGAACGATCCGGACAGCGAGATCGCGCGCCGCGTGCGCGAGTGGCAGACCACCCAGCTGCGCGCCGACCTGCACCTCGATCCGGGCGTGCGCTACCGGGGATTGTGACCATGGACACCACGCGTTCCCCCCGCTCCTTCTGGCTGCTCGCGGTGCTGGGCGCCGCCGTCACGGCCATCGGCCTGGGCGCTTCCCACTACATGGAGACGCACGGCCACATCGTCACCGGCATGGGCAACGAGGTCGTGTGGGGCATGCCGCACGTGTTCGCCATCTTCATGATCGTGGCGGCGTCCGGCGTGCTGAACATGGCCTCGGTCGGCTCGGTGTTCGGCCAGCCCGCGTACAAGGCGCGCGCGCGCCTGTCGGGCCTGCTGTCGCTGGCGCTGCTGGCCGGCGGCCTGATGGTGCTGATGCTGGACCTGGGCCGGCCGGACCGCGTGGTGGTCGCGGCCACGCACTACAACTTCCGCTCCGTCTTCGCCTGGAACGTGTTCCTCTATTCCGGCATGGCGGCGATCGTGGTGGTCTACCTCTGGACCATGCTGCAGCCGGGGCTGGCGCCGTGGTCCAAGCCCGCGGGCATCGCGGCGCTGGCGTGGCGCTTCGTGCTGACCACCGGCACCGGCTCCATCTTCGGCTTCCTGGTCGCGCGGCCGGCCTACCAATCGGCCCTGCTCGCGCCGATGTTCATCCTGTTCTCGCTGGGCTGGGGACTCGCCTTGTTCCTGCTGGTGCAGGCGGTGCTGAACGCCCGCCACCGCATCGTCGTGCCCGACGAGGTGCGCGTGCGGATGGCCCGGCTGCTCGGCCTGTTCGCCGCGGCCTCGCTGTACCTGGTGGCGGTGCAGCACATGACGCACCTGTACGAGGCGCGGCGCGGCGGCTTCGAGGCCTTCCTGCTGCTCGGACGCGACGGCGGGGCGGTCTACGCGCTGCTGTTCTGGGCCGGCTACGTGCTGCTCGGGTCCCTGCTGCCCATGCTGCTGGTGTTCCATCCGAAGCTGCGCGGCCCGCGGTGCGTGACGGCGGCGTCGGCGCTGGTCGTCCTGGGCGCCTTCGCCTGGCTCTACGCCTTCATCGTCGGCGGGCAGGCCTGGCCGCTGGAGATCTTCCCCGGCCACGAGGTGCGCAGCAGCTTCGCCGACGGCGCGACGGCGCGCTACGTCCCCAGCCTGCCGGAGATCCTGCTGGGCATCGGCGGCTTCGGCGCGGCCTTCCTCGTCACCGCCGTCGGCCTGCACCTGTTCGACATGGTGCCGCGCGACCCCCAACCGGCTGCGGCCAGGGCCTGAGATGGACAGCCTGCTCGTCTCGGCGCCGCACAAGTCCTCGGGCAAGACCACGGTCACGCTCGGCCTGTGCGCCGCGCTGGCGCAGCGGGGCCTGCAGGTGCAGCCGTTCAAGAAGGGGCCCGACTACATCGACCCGATGTGGCTGGCGCGCGCGGCCGGCCGGCCCTGCTTCAACCTCGACCCGTACCTGATGGACCCCGCGCAGATGGTGCGCTGCTTCCGCCAGGGCCTGCTGGGCGCGGACATCGCCATCGTCGAAGGCAACAAGGGGCTGCACGACGGCATGGCGCTGGACGGCAGCAACAGCAACGCCGCGCTGGCGCGCCGGCTCGGCCTGCCCGTGGTGCTGGTGATCGACGCGCGCGGCATGACGCGCGGGATCGCGCCGCTGGTGCTCGGCTTCCAGGCCTTCGAGCCGCTGATCCGCATCGGCGGCGTGATCCTCAACCGCGTCGGCGGCAGCCGCCACGAGGGCAAGCTGCGTGCCGCGCTGGAGCACTACACCGACGTGCCGGTGCTGGGCGCCGTCGGCGAGGATGCACGGCTGGCGATGGACGAGCGCCACCTGGGGCTGGTGTCCTGCCCCGAGCTGGGCGACGCCGATGCGCGGATCCGCGAGATCGGGCGCATCGTCGGCGCCGGCGTGGACCTCGATGCGGTGCGCGCCGTGGCGGCCACCGCCGCGCCGGATTTCGACCCGGCGCCGGCGCTCGCGCACACCAGCGCCGACGTGCGCATAGCCATCGCGCGCGATCGCGCCTTCAGCTTCTACTACGCCGACGACCTGGCCGCCCTCGAGGCCGCCGGCGCGAAGCTGGTGCCATTCGACACGCTGCACGACACCCGGCTGCCGGACGTCGACGGCCTGTTCATCGGCGGCGGCTTTCCCGAGACCTGCATGGCCGAACTCGAGGCCAACGCTCCCATGCGGGCCGCGGTGCGCGAGGCGATCGAAGGCGGCCTGCCGGCTTATGCGGAGTGTGGCGGCCTGATGTACCTGGCGCGCAGCATCCGGTGGCAGGGCCGCAGCGCGCGCATGGCCGGCGTGATCCCGGGCGACGCCGTGATGCAGGCGCGCCCCGTCGGCCGCGGCTACGTGCACCTGCGCGAGACGGCCTCGATGCCGTGGCCGGGCGGCTCCGCCGGCGTGGGCGTGCGTGGCCACGAGTTCCACCATTCCCGGCTGGAGAACCTGGCTCCGGGCCTGGCCTACGCCTGGCAGGTCGAGCGCGGGCAGGGCATAGACGGCGAGCGAGACGGACTGCGCCTGCACAACCTGGTGGCTTCGTATGCGCACCTGCGCAGTGGAGCGGGCTCGAACTGGGCGCCGCGCTTCGTGGCTTTCGTGCGGGCCTGCCGCGCGCGCCGTGTGGCCGCAGCGACCGCGGCCCCCCTGCTGCTGGCGGAGGAGGCATGAACGCGCGCCTCCAACCCGGCTTGCAGCGCACGGTGCGCGTGGGCGAGCGCGACATCGCCACCGATTCCGAGGGCTACCTGCGCGACCTGCGCGACTGGTCCGAAGACTTCGCGCGGGCGCTCGCGCTGCAGGAGGGACTGGTGCTCACGCCCGAACACTGGGAGGTGATCCGCTTCCTGCGCGCGTACTACCAGGAGCATGGCGTGCAGGCGCAGGTGCGCGTGATGGTGCGCCACTTCACGCAGCGCTGGGGCGCCCAGGGCGGCAGCAACCATGCCCTGCACGAGCTGTTCCCGATCGGCGGGCCGCAGAAGCAAGGCAACCGGCTGGCCGGGCTGCTGCGAACCAAGGGCGAACATTGAAAGGAGCGTCATGAGCTTCCAGGTCACTTCCGCCGCGGCGCGCGAGATCCGCGCGGCCGCGGACCGCAGCGGCGCCGCCGGCATGGCCTTGCGCGTCGCGG
>SEAY01000086.1 GCA_004144865.1 Comamonadaceae bacterium | reverse complement strand
GCTGCCACCGGAGCCGGAGCCACCGCCGTGGCCGCCGCTGCCGCCGCCACCATGGCTGCCGCTACCCTGGCCGCCGCCGGAGCCGCCACCTTGGCCGCCGGCTCCGCCGCTGCCCGCCTCGGCGGCAGCCGGCGCCCGCTGCTGCGGCGCGGGGGAGCTGGGAGGACGCTTCACGCGCGCGCGCAGGTCGATGTGGGGCAGCACCCCGCTCTCCACCAGGAATTCGTTGGCCTGCCGGTAGCCCGCGAGCGCCCGCGGCACGATCAGCTGCTGCATCGCGTCCTTCACGGCCACCCAGGTCTCGCGGCTGAGGCCGCAGGCGCTCCACTGCTCGACCAGCGCCTGCGCCAGCGCTTCGGGCCGCAGCACGTCCTCGCTCGCCAGTTCCTCGCCGCCCTCGAGGTGGGTGATGCGCAGCTTCAGGTCGTTGAGGTCCCAGACCGCCTTCTCCTGCACGGCCATCGCCAGGCGCGAGGAGAGGATCTTGTTCTCGACCACGTCGTCGCCGATCAGCTCCAGGCTCGACAGCTCCATGCGCACGCGCGCGGTGGCCGTGGCCGGAACGACGGCGCGGCGCCAGGCATTCGCGGCGGCCTCCGCCCACTTCGGGGCGTTCTGCTCGAAGTCGACCAGCGCATCGCGCTTCTGCTGCATGTCGCGGCTGCTCTGCGCGGTCGCCATCTGTTCGTTGAGGCCGGTGCGCACGGCCTCCACCACTTCCGGCAGCACGCCGGCCATGTGCGCCACGAACTGCTCGCGCGCCTGCCGCGCCAGGGGCGCCGCAGTGGGAGTGAGCATGGACGACATGCGGCGCGCGGTCCTAGACGGCGGCGCCCGCGTTCGGATCGTTCGGGTCGCCGTCGCGCTTGCCGGAGGCCTTCACCAGGTCCTCGCGCTTGACGCCCAGCCACATCGCGATGGCGGCGGCCACGAACACCGAGGAGTAGATGCCGAACAGGATGCCAATGGTCAGCGCCATGGCGAAGTAGTGCAGGGTCGCGCCGCCGAACAGCAGCATCGACAGCACCATGATCTGCGTGGAGCCGTGGGTGATGATCGTGCGGCTGATGGTGGACGTGATCGCGTGGTCGATCACCTGCACCGTCGTCATCTTGCGCTGGCGCCGGAAGGTCTCGCGGATGCGGTCGAAGATCACGACCGATTCGTTGACCGAGTAGCCCAGCACCGCCAGCACCGCCGCCAGCACCGCCAGCGAGAACTCCCACTGGAAGAAGGCGAAGAAGCCCAGAATGATCACGATGTCGTGCAGGTTGGCCAGGATGGCGGCCACCGCGAACTTCCACTCGAAGCGGAAGGCCAGGTAGATCATGATGCCGGCCACCACCATGCCCAGCGCCTTCAGGCCGTTGGTGACCAGTTCCTCGCCGACCTGCGGGCCGACGAATTCCGTGCGGCGCAGCGTCACGTTCGGATCGGCGGTGCGCAAGGCGGTGAGCGTGCGCTCGCTTTGTTGCGCTGAACTGACGCCTTTCTGGGCCGGCAGCCGGATCAGCACGTCGCGCGCGGTGCCGAAGTTCTGCACCTGCACGTCCTGGTAGCCCAGGCCGCTGACGGTGCGGCGCACTGCCTCGACGTCCGCCGGCTGCGAGTAGCTGACTTCCATCACCGTGCCGCCGGTGAACTCCACGGAGAGGTGCAGGCCACGCGTCACGAGGAAGAAAACGGCGGCCACGAACGTGATCACGGAGATCACGTTGAAGACCAGCGCGTTTTCCATGAACGGGATGTCCCGCCGGATCTTGAAAAACTCCACTGCTTGTCCTTTGGCGGGCCGTTGTCACGGCCCGAGACACGATTTTTCTACTCTGCCTTGGTTATAGCGTGATCGGCTTCCGGCCGCCAGACCGTTCCGATGGAGACCGACTTGAGTTTCTTCTGCCGGCCGTACCAGAGGTTGACCAGCCCGCGGGAGAAGAAGACCGCGGAAAACATCGAAGTCAGGATGCCGATGCAGTGCACCACGGCGAAGCCCCGGACGGGGCCCGAGCCGAAGGCGAGCAGGGCGACGCCGGCGATCAGGGTGGTGACGTTGGAGTCCAGGATGGTGGCCCACGCCCGGTCGTAGCCGGTGTTGATGGCCGCCTGCGGCGAGGCGCCGCTACGCAGCTCCTCCCGCACCCGTTCGTTGATCAGCACGTTGGAGTCGATCGCCATGCCCAGCGCCAGCGCCATGGCGGCCATGCCCGGCAGCGTCAGGGTCGCCTGCAGCATGGACAGGATGGCCACCAGCAGCAGCAGGTTGACGCCCAGCGCGATCGCCGAGAACGTGCCGAACAGCATGTAGTAGACGATCATGAACGCGCAGATCGCCGCGAAGCCCCAGGCCACGCTGTTGAATCCCTTGGCGATGTTCTCGGCGCCCAGGCTGGGGCCGATGGTCATCTCCTCGACGATCTCCATCGGCGCGGCCAGCGAGCCGGCGCGCAGCAGCAGCGCCGTGTCGTTGGCTTCCACCGTGTTCATGCTGCCGGAGATCTGCACGCGGCCGCCGCCGATCTCGTCGCGGATCACCGGCGCCGTCACGACCTCGCCCTTGCCCTTCTCGAACAGCAGGATGGCCATGCGCTTGCCGACGTTCTCGCGCGTCACGTCGCGGAAGATGCGCGAACCCTTGGCGTCCAGCGTCAGGTGCACGGCCGCCTCCTGCGTCTGGCTGTCGAAGCCGGCCTGGGCGTCGGTCAGGTTCTCGCCGGTCAGCACCACCTGCTTGCGCACGATGACCGGGCGGCCCTGGCGGTCGAGGTAGCGCTCGGAGCCGAACGGCACCGGGCCGCTACCCACCTCGGCGGCGCGGCCCTCGGTGCTCTCGTCCACCATCCGCACTTCCAGCGTGGCGGTGCGGCCCAGGATGTCCTTGGCGCGCGAGGTGTCCTGCACGCCGGGCAGCTGCACCACGATGCGGTCGATGCCCTGCTGCTGGATCACCGGCTCGGCCACACCCAGCTCGTTGATCCGGTTGTGCAGCGTCACCATGTTCTGCTTGAGCGCCTGGTCCTGCACGAGGCGGGCCGCTTCCGGCTTGATGGTGGCGCGCAGCAAGGTGGTGTCGCCGCTCACGCTGTCGGCGACCACCAGGTCGGGGAACTGGTCGGCGATGAGCGTGCGGCCGGCCTGCAGCGCCGCGGGGTCGCGGAAGCTGATCTCGACGGCCTGGCCGTTGCGGTTGATGCCCGCGTGGCGGATGTTCTTCTCGCGCATCACCGAGCGCAGGTCACCCGCGAAGGACTCGGCCTTCTTGGTGAGCGCCGCCTGCATGTCCACCTGCAGCATGAAGTGCACGCCGCCGCGCAGGTCCAGGCCCAGGTACATGGGCCGGGCGTTGACCGACGCCATCCAGGCCGGCGTCTTGGACAGCAGGTTCAGCGCCACGACGTAGGAGGCGTCGTTGGGGTCCGGCGCCAGCGCACGCTGGATGACGTCGCGCGCCTTCAGCTGCGTGTCGGTGCTGTCCAGCCGCACCTTCAGCGAGTTGGGCTCCAGCGCCATGGCCAGCGGCTGGATGCCGGCCTGGGCCAGCGCCTGCTCCACCCGGGCCTGCGTGGAGGCATCCACCCGCACGCTGCTGCGCGCCGCGGACACCTGCACGGCCGGGTCCTCGCCGAAGAAGTTCGGCAGGGTGTAGAGCACCCCGATGATCAGCGCGACCGCGATGACCAGGTATTTCCAGAGCGGATAGCGGTTCATCCGGCTTTACTTGATGGAGCCCTTCGGCAGCACCTGCACGACGGCGGTGCGCTGCACCTGCACTTCCACGCCGGGGGCGATTTCCACGCCCAGGTACTGGTCGCCCAGCTTCGTGACGCGGCCCAGCACGCCGCCGGCGGTGGCGACCTCGTCGCCCTTGGCCAGGGCCTCGATCATGGAGCGGTGCTCCTTCTGCCGCTTCATCTGCGGGCGGATCATCACGAAATACAGGACCACGAACATCAGCACGAGCGGCAGCAGGCTCATGAAGGAGGACTGCATGTCGCCGCCCGCGGCGGCCGGCGCCGCTTGGGCGAAGGCGGAAGAAATGAACACGGTGACTCCAGGTCGGAACGTCGATGGGGAAGGCGAACTCCTCCGCGCGGCGGCACGCGGCCGCCCCGGGGGGAGGAGAAAGGATTGTATGCGGCACCCCGCGGCACCCCGCGGGGGGCGCCGACGGGCTCAGGCAGCCTGGCGCCGGGCCGGGGCGCCGTCGCGCCACTGCTGCATCAGGCGCTCCCACTGCGGGCGCACGGCGGCGAGGTTGCGCGCCTTCACGTGCCCGTAGCCGCGGATCTGGTCGGGCAGGTTGGCGATCTCCACCGCCAGGGCGTGGCTGGCAGGCGACAGCCCCGCCAGGAGCTCCTCCACCGTGCGGCGGTACTCCACGACCAGCTCGCGCTCGGTGCGGCGCTCCTCGGTGCGGCCGAAGACGTCCAGCGGCGTCCCCCGCAGGCCCTTGAGCTTGGCCAGCAGGCGGAACAGGTGGAAGGTCGCGGGGCCGAACTTGCGCTTGACCAGCTCGCCCTTGTCGTTCGTCTTCGCAATGAGCGGCGGCGCCAGGTGGTAGTGGATCTTGAAGTCGCCCTCGAACTGCGCCGCCACCTTCTCGCGGAAGCCCGTTTCGGCATGCAGGCGCGCCACCTCGTACTCGTCCTTGTAGGCCATCAGCTTGAACAGGCCCTTGGCCACGGTCTCGGCCAGCGTGGACTTGCCCAGCGGCGCCTCGGCGGCGCGCACGCGCTCGACCAGCTCCTGGTACTGGCGCGCATAGCCGGCGTTCTGGTACGCGGTGAGGAATTCCACGCGGCGCTTCACCAGGCTGTCCACCGTTTCGCGCTTCTTGAACTCGATGACCTGCGCGGCCGGCGCGAGCAGCGACGCGAGGGCGGCAGGGTCGTGCGCGGCACGGCGGCCCCACTCGAAGGCGGCCTTGTTGTTCTCGACGGCCACGGCGTTGAGCTCGATGGCGCGCAGGATCGACTCGCGCGCCAGCGGCACCCACCCCTTCTGCCAAGCGTAGCCCAGCATCAGGGGGTTGGTGTAGATGCTGTCGCCCAGCACGCGGACGGCCAGGGCATCGGCGTCGAAGGCCGCGAGGTCACCCGCGGCCACGGATTTGCCGATCTCGGCGGCGCAGGCTTCGGCCGGGTTCTCCCAGGCGGCGTTCTTCACGAAGGCCGCGGTGGGCGTGCTGTGGCCGTTGAGCGCCACGCGCGTGCGCCCCTGGCGCATGCGCAGCACGGTTTCCTTGCCGCCGGTGACGATGGGGTCGCAGCCGATGATGAGGTCGGCGGCCGCCATGCTCACGCGGGTGGTGCGGATCGCATCCTGGCCGTCGGCGATGAGCACGTGGCTCCAGGTGGCGCCGCCCTTTTGCGCGAGGCCGGCCGCATCCTGCGTGACGATGCCCTTGCCCTCGATGTGCGCGGCCATGCCGAGCAGCTGGCCGATGGTGATGACACCGGTGCCGCCGACGCCGGCCACCACGATACCGTAGGCCTCCGCGGTGGGGGGCAGCAGCGGCTCGGGGATCTCGCCGCCGGTGTACGGCGAAGGCGCACCCTCGCCGGACTTCGCTTTCTTCTTCAACTGCCCGCCTTCGACGGTGACGAAGCTGGGGCAGAAGCCCTTCAGGCAGCTGGTGTCCTTGTTGCAGGTGCTCTGGTTGATGGTGCGCTTGCGGCCGAACTCGGTCTCCAGCGGCTCCACCGACAGGCAGTTGGACTTGACGCTGCAGTCGCCGCAGCCTTCGCACACCAGGTCGTTGATCATCACCCGCAGCGCCGGATCGACCATCGTGCCGCGCTTGCGGCGGCGCCGCTTCTCGGTGGCGCAGGTCTGGTCGTAGATGATGGCCGTGGTGCCCTCCAGCTCGCGGAACTCGCGCTGGATGCGATCGAGCTCGTCGCGGTGGTGCACCGCCACGCCGGCCTGCAGCTTCGCGCCCTCGTACTTCTCGGGCTCGTCGGTCACCACCACCACCTTGCGCACGCCTTCGGCGTCCAGGCTCTGCGCGATCTGCAGCACGCTGTGGCCCTCGGGGCGCTCGCCCACCGGCTGCCCGCCGGTCATGGCGACGGCGTCGTTGTAGAGGATCTTGTAGGTGATGTTCACGCCGGCCGCGATGGACTGGCGGATGGCGAGCAGGCCGGAGTGGAAGTAAGTGCCGTCGCCCAGGTTGGCGAACACGTGCTTCTCGTTGCTGAAGGGCTGCTGGCCCACCCAGGGCACGCCCTCGCCGCCCATCTGCGTGAAGCCGATGGTGGCGCGGTCCATCCAGGTCGCCATGAAGTGGCAGCCGATGCCGGCCATCGCGCGCGAACCTTCCGGCACCACGGTGGACGTGTTGTGCGGGCAGCCCGAGCAGAACCACGGCATGCGGTCGCCCTTGACCTCCACCACGGCCATCGCGCGTTCCTTGGCTTCCAGGATCGCCAGCTGCGCATCGATGCGCGCTTGCACGTCGCCATCGAGCCCCATCTTCTTCAGGCGCTTGGCGATCGCGCGGGCGATCAGCGCCGGCGACAGGTCGGCGTTGGCGCGCAGCAGGGTGTGCGCGGTGGGATTCGGCATGGACCACTCGCCGCCCGAGTAATCGCCTTCCCCTTCCTCGAACTTGCCCAGCACGTTCGGGCGCACGTCGGGGCGCCAGTTGTAGAGCTCTTCCTTCAGCTGGTACTCGATGACCTGGCGCTTTTCTTCCACCACCAGGATCTCGCGCAGGCCCTGCGCGAACTCGCGCGTGCCCTGCGCCTCCAGCGGCCACACCACGCCCACCTTGTGCAGGCGGATGCCCAGGCGCCGGCAGGTGTCGTCGTCCAGCCCCAGGTCCAGCAGGGCCTGGCGCGTGTCGTTGTACGCCTTGCCGCTGGCGATGATGCCGAAGCGGTCGTGCGGCGACTCGACCACGTTGTAGTTCAGGCGGTTGGCGCGGATGTACGCGAGCGCGGCGTACCACTTGTAGTCGTAGAGGCGGGCCTCCTGCTCCAGCGCGACGTCCGGCCAGCGGATGTGCACGCCGCCCGGAGGCATCTGGAAGTCGGTCGGCAGCTGGATCTGCACGCGCTCCGGATCGATGATCGCCGTGGCGCTGGATTCGACGATCTCCTGGATCGTCTTCATGCCGGCCCACACGCCGGAGAAACGGCTCATGGCGAAGGCATGCACGCCGAGGTCGAGGATCTCCTGCACCGTCGCCGGGAAGAACACCGGCAGGCCGCAGGCCTTGAAGATGTGGTCGCTCTGGTGCGCCGCGGTGGAGCTCTTGGCCACGTGGTCGTCGCCGGCCACCGCGATCACGCCGCCCCAGGGCGTGGTGCCGGCCATGTTGGCGTGCTTGAAGACGTCGGAGCAGCGGTCCACGCCCGGGCCCTTGCCGTACCAGATGCCGAAGACGCCGTCGAACTTGTTGCTGCCGGCCGGGGCGAAGCCCAGTTGCTGGGTGCCCCACAGCGCGGTGGCCGCGAGCTCCTCGTTCACGCCCGGCTGGAACACCACGCTCTGCGCCGCGAGGTACTTGCGCGCCTTCCACAGCGCCTGGTCGTAGCCGCCCAGCGGCGAGCCGCGGTAGCCGCTGATGAAACCCGCGGTGTTCTTTCCTGCGAGCGCGTCGCGCTGCCGCTGCAGCATGGGCAGTTTCACGAGCGCCTGCACCCCGCTCATGAAGGCGCGACCGACGTCGAGCGAGTACTTGTCGTCCAGCGTGACAGTCTCGAGCGCCTTGCGGATGTGTTCGGGCAGCGGTGCATTCATGTGGCTTTGTCTCCTGCGGGTGAGTGTATGCCGGCAGTTCCGATAAGTCTTTGCGTTCTGTGCCCCCACAGGGGCAGAATGAGAAAGATCCTTTCGCGAATCGGGCATAAATGGAAACACTCGATAAGTACGACATCCAGATCCTCACCGAGCTGCAAGCCGATGCGCGCCTGACCAACGCGGAGCTGGCGCAGCGCGTCGGCCTGTCCGCGGCGCCTTGCTGGCGGCGGGTGCGCGCGCTCGAGGAGGCGGGCTTCATCAAGGGCTACCACGCCGAGATCGACCGGCACCGCGTCGGCCTGGGCGTGCTGGCTTTCGTGCGCCTGGATGCGGACCGCAACACCGGCGAGCGCACGCGCGAGATGGAGGAGGCGATCCGCCGCATCCCGGAGATCGTCTCCTGCCACTACATCAGCGGCGCCGGCACCTTCGAGCTGCAGGTGGTGTCGCGCGACCTGGACACCTTCGCCCAGTTCGCGCGCAAGGTCCTGATCAACCTGCCGAACGTGAAGGACATCCACACCAGCTTCTCGCTCGGCGAAGTCAAGGCGAGTTCGAGCTGGCCGCTGGGACACCTCGGCCCCTGAGCCGCGCGCACCCCCGCCGCGGCGCGGGCTGTCACGATTCCTTCATTTCTCCCTTCTACGCTCGCGTGGCTTTTCGCACCCTCCACCCAAGCACAAGGAAGAGAAATGTCCCACTTGACCGACAAGTTCAGGGCCGCATCGCGCGCCCGCAATGAACTGCCGGCCGTTCCCGGCCAGATGATGGAAGACGTCCTGGGCCAGGCGAACCTGCAACGCCGCACGCTGCTGCGCGGCGGCTTCGGCGCCACGTTCGCAGCGGCGTTCGGCGGCAGCGCGCTGCTCGCCGCCTGCGGCGGCGGGGGCGACGACGCGGCGGCGGCCCCGGCGGCACCCGCGCCGGCGCCTGCCGCCCCCGCGCAAAGCTACGCGGTGACCTTCGAGGGCATCCCGGCGACCGTGGGCGACCAGGTGTCCATTCCCGCGGGCTACACCGTCGACGTCATGTTCTCCGCCGGCGACGCGGTGGTGGCGGGCGCCACCGCCTTCAGCGGGACTTTCCTCGACTCCACCGCCGCCGAGATGGTGGCCGGCGGCAACCACGACGGCATGCACTTCTATCCGCTGGACGGCGTGGACCCGAACCAGGGCGGCCTGCTGGCGATCAACCACGAACTGCCCGACTACCAGATCCTGTTCGCGGGTGGCACCTACAACGCGGCGACGGCCACCGCGGAGCAGAAGAAGATCGCCCTGTCCGCCGTCGGCGTGTCGGTGATCGAGGTCGCGCTTGCCAACGGCAAGTGGGCGGTCAAGCCGAACTCGGCGTACAACAAGCGCTACACCGGCAACACGGTCTACAACGTGGGCGGGCCGGCCGCCGCCGCCGTGGGCGCCACGGTCGTGGGTACGCTCAACAACTGCGCCAGCGGCCGCACGCCCTGGGGCACCTACCTCACCTGCGAGGAAACCACCGACAACTACATCGACCCGACGCAGGCGGCCACGGGCTACGGCTGGGTGGTCGAGATCGATCCCCTCGGCACGTTCGCCGCGACCAAGCGCACGGCGCTGGGCCGCTTCGACCACGAGAACACCGACTACATGCTGGACAGCGACAACAGCATGGCGGTGTACATGGGCGACGACAGCACGCCCGGCTGCGTCTACAAGTTCGTTCCCGCGGGCACGTACAACCCCGGCGACCGCGCCGCGAACCGCAACCTCCTGGACGCCGGCAAGCTCTATGCGGCGAAGTTCAACGCCGACGGCACCGGCCAGTGGATCGAGCTCACCCAGGGCATGAACGGCCTGGTCGCCGGCGCGCAGGACCCGGGCAACTACACGCAGTCCGCGACGCCGCCGGCGCCGGTCACCATCGACTTCAACACGCAGGCCGACGTGCTGCTGAACACGAAAGCAGCCGCGCGCGTTGCGGGCGCCACCCTGATGGACCGCCCCGAGTGGGTGTCCGTCGGGCCGGACCGGAAGATCTACTTCACCTTCACCAACAACAGCTCGCGCGTGCAGACCGACGCCGCCAACCCGCGCGCGACCAACCCGCACGGCCACATCATCTCCTTCACGGAAGACGGCGACACCGCGAAGGCGACGACCTTCAAGTGGGAAATGTTCCTGCTGGCCGGCGACCCGCGCCTCGCGGCCGCCAACCTCAAGGGCAACATCAAGGGCGACACCTTCTCCAGCCCCGACGGCATCGGCGTCGACCCCCAGGGCCGGCTGTGGGTGCAGACGGATGCGTCCACCAGCGCGGCCACCACGAGCACCTTCGGCAACAACGCGATGTACTACGTGGACCAGGCGTCGAAGGAGTCGCGCCGCTTCCTGGTCGGCCCCAACGGTTGCGAGATCACCGGCCTGACCTACACGCCGGACCTGAAGACCTTCTTCATCAACATCCAGCATCCGAACGGCACCTGGCCCTCGAACGTGCAGGGCAACACGCTGCCGCCCCGGTCGTCCACCATCGTGGTGCGCCGCGGCGACGGCCAGCCGGTCGGCGCCTGACGGCGCACGGCCCGCGGCGGCCGTCCCTGCATGCGCGGGGACGGCCGTCCGTTCACCTGGGCCAGAGCACCCAGAGCTGCAGCGGCTGCTTCAGCCGCCCGGCGACCTCGCCGGCGTCCGGCCCCCATCCCACGAAGTAGTCCGCCCGCACCGCGCCGACGATGGCGCTGCCGGTGTCCTGCGCGATCACCAGGCGGTTGAGGTTCAGCAGCGGCCCGGGCGAAGACAGCCACACCGGCGTGCCGTACGGGATGCTCTCCTTGTCCACGGCGATGGAACGCCCCGGCGTGAGCGGCACGCCCTGCGCGCCGCGCGGGCCGAAGGCCGCATCCAGCTCCGACAGCGGCTCCTCGCGGAAGAACACCACGCGCGGGTTGGCCCACAGCATCTCCTGCACGCGCTGCGGATTGGCGCGCGCCCAGGCCTTGATGCCCGGCCACGACGCGTCGCGCAGCGCGCCCTGCTGCAGCAGCCAGCTGCCCACGCTGCGGTAGGGCTGCTCGTTGCTGCCCGCGAAGGCGAGGCGCACCATGCGCACGCTGCCGTCGGGCTCGGTCACGCGCACGCGCCCCGAGCCCTGGATCTGCAGCGCCAGCGCATCCAGCGGGTCCTGCACGTACACGATCTCGCGCCCGCGCAGGGCGGCGCGCGCCTGCGGCTGCGTGTCGATTTCCTGGCGGGTGTACCAGCGCCGCCCGCTCGCCTGCCCGGCGGGCAGCCGGTACAGCGGCACCTGGTGCGTCGCCGTGGGCAGCCGCGAGGCTTCCAGCAGCGGCTCGTAGTAGCCGGTGAGCAGGCCGGGGTCGCCCGCCTGCAGCGGCTCCACGCGGTAGGGCTGCAGCCGCTGCAGGAGCCAGGCGCGCTGCGCGTCGTCGCCCGCGATCGACAGCCGCCGCACCTCCGGGCATAGCGCCGCGAATTGCGCCGGCGGCCGCTCGCAGCTGCGGATCCAGGCGTTCCAGGCCTCGTGCAGCGCGTCGGCGCCGAAGCCGGGCAGCTCCGACCAGCGCACCGGCTGCCAGCGGCTGCGGCCGGACTGCAGCACGGGCGGCAGCGGCCCGTCGTCGGGCGCGATCACGGCCGGTGCGGGCGCGGGCGCCGGCGCGACGACGACCGGCGCCGTGGGCACTTCGGTGAGCGGCACCGAAGTGCAGCCCGCGAGGATTCCTACAATGAGGGCGGAGAACAGGACCCGAGACATGCTGCTGATTCTGCTGGAAGCCCTGCTGGCGTTGTTGCTGCTGGTGGGCATTGTGTGGTGGACGATGTTCTCGGGCCGCCAGGGCGGGGAGCCGCCGGTGGAGGAAGAAGAGCGGGAGAAGAAGCCGTAGCGCTGGGGTTCGCTGCGCGAAACCCAGCCTACAAGCCCTGGGTTGCGCGACGGACCGTAGGCTGGGTTGCGCGCAGCGCACCCCAGCTTCAAAGATCCCGCAGCAGGTTCGCCAGCTCGACGGCCGACTTCACTTCCATCTTGTCGAACACGCGCGAGCGGTGCACTTCGACCGTGCGCACGCTGATCGCGAGCTGGTCGGCGATCAGCTTGTTGGGCAAGCCTTTGGCCACCAGCCGCATGACGTCGCGCTCGCGCTCGGTGAGTTCTTCCAGGCGGTGCCGCAGCGCGTGCTGCTGGCGTTCCACCGCGAGCACCTCCGCCGACCGGCGCAGCGCCTCCTCCACCCGGTCCACCAGCGCGTTGTCGGAGAAGGGCTTCTCGCAGAAGTCGAAGGCGCCGCGCTTGACCATGTCCACCGCGGTCGGCACGTCCGCGTGGCCGGTCAGGAAGATGACCGGCATGGCCTGCACCAGCTTGCGCTCGGCGAGGCGGTCGAACAGGGCGAGCCCGCTGGTGCCCGGCATGCGCACGTCCAGCAGCAGGCAGCACGGTTGCGCCGGGCGGAAGCCCTCGTCCAGGGCCGACTCGAAATCCTCCGCGCTCGCGAAAGCCGACGACAGCAGGCGGCGCGAGCGCAGCAGCCACGCGAGCGCGTCCCGCACCCCTGCGTCGTCGTCGACGATGAAGACCGTGGCGTCGGCGGCGGGCTGCATGGCTAGGCGGATTCGGCGGATTGCGCGGGCAGGGTGAACCGGAAGATCGTACCCTGCGGGACATTGGCTTCGTAAAGGAGCTGGCCCCCGTGCTGTTCGACCACCGTGCGGCACAGGCTCAGGCCGAGCCCCATGCCTTCGGCCTTGGTGGTGTAGAAGGGCGTGAACAGCTGCTTCTGCACTTCCTCCGGGATGCCGGGCCCGCGGTCGGCCACGGAGAACTCCAGCCAGCGCTTGGCGCCCTCGGGCGCGGGGACGGCGCGCGCCTGCAGCAGCAGCGCCGGCTGCGCCACGCGCGCTTCGTCCATGGCCTGCATGGCATTGCGCGCCAGGTTCAGCAGCACCTGCTCCACCATCGTGCGGTCGCACAGTACGCGTGGCAGTCCCTCGGGGATGCGCAGCTCCACCCGCACGCCCAGCTTGCGCGCCTGCAGGTTCACCAGCGGCAGCACCGCTTCCACCAGCGCCTTGGGATGCACGGCCTCGCGCGCCTGGTCGCGGCGACGCACGAAGTCGTGCACGCTCTTGATCACGCGGCCGGCGCGCTCGGCCTGCTCCGCGATGCGCGTCATGGCGACGCGCAGGTCCGGCGCCGGCGCGGGCGCGTCCCGCAGCAGGTTCATGGAGCCGTTGGCGTAGCTCGCGATCGCCGCCAGCGGCTGGTTCAACTCGTGGCTCAACAGCGAGGCCATCTCGCCCACGGTCGCCAGTCGGGCGGTGGCCTGCAACCGCTCCTGGCTCGCGCGCGAGAGCTCCTCCACGCGGCGCTGCTCGCTGATGTCCAGCACCGCGCTCATCCAGCCGGTCTGCAGCCCTTGCGCGTTGATCAGGGGCGCCTCGATGATCAGAACGGGGAAGCGGGTGCCGTCCTTGCGCATGAACACCGACTCGAAGCCTTCGCGCGGCGGCGAGTTGCCGCCGGCGAGCCGCACCTCCTGGCGCTTGCGGTAATCGTCGGCCATCTCCGGCGGCCAGTACGGTGCGGGCGGGCCGCTGAACAGCAGTTCCTCGGGCCCGAAGCCCACCATCTGGCAGAAGGCCGGGTTGACGTAGGTGGTGCGCCCCTGCAGGTCCCGCGCGCGCAGGCCCGTCACCAGCGAATCCTCCATCGCCTTGCGGAACGCGAGCGCGTCGGCCAGGTCCTCCTCCACCCGCAGACGCCGGCGCGTGTCGTGCCCGAGCATGAACAGCACGGTGACGAGGGCGATCGACATCACCGTCACGAGTGCCGTCATGAAGTTGGGGAACAGGTCCGGCTCCGGCCGCCGCCAGCTGTCCATGCGCAGCACCATGGTGGCGCCGGGCAGGTCCAGCAGCTGCTGCGCGGTGAACACGCGCTGGCCGCGGCGCGCGAGGCCGTGCATGGCCAGCCGCGTGCCGTCGGCCTCGGTGAAGGAGATCTCCTGGCTGCGCCCCATCTGCGGCCCGATGTGGGTGGCGAGCAGGTCGGTCAGCGAATAGGTCGCGACGATGAAGCCGGTGAGGCGGCCGACTTCCACCTGCGGCAGGCACAGCTCCATGAGCTCCAGCCCCAGGCCGTCGGCCTGCGGCACGAAATAGCTGCGCGCATATGCGTGGCTGCTGGTGCGGGCGGCGGCATTGCAGGCCTGCTGCAGCTCGGGCTGCGCGTGGCCCCGGCCCATGCGGGTGAACACCGGCGGACGGTAGGGGCTGTCGGCCTCCGCGCGCAGTTCGAGCGCGGGGCCGCGCCACTCCAGCCGCACCCATTCGCGGTGCGCGCGCAGCAACTGGTCGGCGGCCACGTGCCAGGTGCCGCCCTCGCGGTGGTGGGCGGCGTGCAGTGCCTGCAGTTCCTGCACGTTGCGCGTGAGCGCGGAGCGGATGTCGCTCAGCGCATCGGCAGCATCGCGCTCGACGTTGCCCTGCGCCACGCTGGCCTCGTAGCGGGCCGCCAGCCACACCAGGGTGGCCAGCAGCGCCACCACCAGTACGCCCAGCAGCATCCACAGCGACCAGCGCCGCCAGGTCGACAGGCGGCGCATGCCCGAAGGCATGGGCAACGCGGTCGTGGTCACAGGGTGCGGTGTTCCAGCGCCGGCAGCTGCGCGCGCACCTGCGCCAGGCGCCCATGCGAAACCTCGGCCAGCACGACCCCCGCGCCTTCCTCGGCGCGTTGCGCCAGCACCTGGCCCCACGGATCCACCACCATCGAGTGACCCCAGGTACGGCGGCCGTTCTCGTGCAGGCCGCCCTGCGCGGGCGCGGCCACGTAGGCCAGGTTCTCCACGGCGCGCGCGCGCAACAGCACTTCCCAGTGCGCCTCGCCGGTGACGTAGGTGAAGGCGCTGGGCACCAGCAGCAGGTCGGCCGCGAGCGCGCGGTACAGCTCGGGAAAGCGCAGGTCGTAGCAGACCGTGAGGCCCACGCGCCATGCGTGCCCGTCGCGCGAGGGCAGCATGAACGCCTGCGGCGCGCGGCCGGCCTCGATCACGCGGGCCTCGTCGTACTGTTCGCGCCCGTTGTCGAAGCGGAACAGGTGGATCTTGTCGTAGCGCGCCACGCATTCGCCCTGGGGCGAGAACGCCAGGCTCGCGTTGCGCACGCGCTCGGTGTCGCCGCCAGCCAGCGGCAGCGTGCCGCCCACGACCCACAGCCCGAACTCGCGCGCCGCATCCGCCAGGAAGCACTGCACGCGGCCGGCACCGAACTCCTCGCGTGCCGCGAGCTTGTCGGTGTCGCGTTTTCCCATGAGGCCGAAGTATTCGGGCAGCACGGCCAGTTCCGCGCCTGCGCGCGCCGCCTCGGCGAGCAGCGCATGCGCGCGCTCGAGGTTGGCATCCAGCGCGGTGCCGGAGACGGTCTGCAGGGCGGCGATCTTCATGGCAGGTGCCTTAGCGGGGGAGGCCTTCGGCCGGCGCGCCCGAGGCGCGGGTCGTCTCGCTGGCCGGCGCCGGCGCGCTGCGCGCCACGCGCGTGACGCGCGGGTCGGCCCAGGTGCCGTCGACGTGGAATTCCTGCGTGGCGGCGCGCATGAGCGGCTCGCGCAGGAACAGCTGCGCGAGGAAGGATCCGACGCCGATGGCAGGGTTGATGACGGTGGCGACCAGCGAGGCCGTGCCCGCGTTGATCTCGGGCACCACCACCACCTTCAGGTCCTGCGTCTCGCGTGCGATGTCGGCCTTGCCTTCCATCAGCACCGCGGCGTTCACGCCCTTCATCTGCAGGTTGTTGGTGGCGGCTATGCCCTGGTCGATGGTGATGTCCCCGCGCACGAAGTCGAAGGCGAAGCCGTCGCTGAACACGTCGCGGAAGTCCAGGACCAGCCGGCGCGGCAGCGATTGCAGGCTCAGCACGCTCAGCAGCTTGGCCAGGCCGGGGTCGGCCTTGAGGAACTGCCCGCTCGCCACGTCGACGTGGAAGCCGCCGGTGAGCGTCGGATAGTCCAGCGCGAGCGGCGAACCGACCCAGGACACGGTGCCTTCCATGTCGCCGCGGCCGCGCCGCACGACGTCCTTCATGCCCAGGCGCGCGAGGGTCTGCCCCACGTCGGCGATGTCCAGGCGGAACTTCATGGAAGTGCGGCGGCGCTCGCCGGGCCGCGCCTCCTGCCTCGTCGACGACCACGTCCAGGGCGGGAATGCTGCCCGGCTGCTCCTCGAGGAAGCTCTCGACCTGCGTGGCGGTGGCCGCCGCGATGCTCAGGCGAGCGAGCCGGGCCGTCACGCGACCGGCGCCGGTGCTCTGCGGCTGGCGGTACTCGACATACCCGTTGAGTTCGTCCGCGTCCACGTTGGCGCGCCAGATGCGGCCGTCGCGCGAGCCGCCCAGCACCACGTTGCGCAGCGTGCGGCCCTCGACGCTGATCTCCCGCGCCCGCACCGCCAGCACGGTGGGCAGGAAGGCCATGGCCGGTGCGCCCGCGCCTTGCGGGCTTTCGCTGGCGCCTGCGGCTGCGGCGGTCGCCGCGGGACTGGCCCCCGCCACGCGAGCCACCGCGTCCTGCCAGGCATCGACGTCGAAGGTTCCGAGCTGCACGTTGGCGGTGACGCCTTCCTCTGGCAGCGCCACGTCTTCGCCCGGGGCCAGGCCCACCGCGATGCTGCCGCGCAGGACGGTGCCGGCCGGCGAGGACAGGTCGCGCACGTAGCGCACCGCGGCCACGCGACCCAGCTCCACCTCGAGCACTTCCTCCAGCCGCGCATTCGGCGCCAGCGACTCGCCCGTGAGCCCCGTCTCGTAGCGCAGCGGCAGGGCCGAATCGGCTGGCTTGCCCAGCGGGGCGGGCAACTGGATGGCGAGGCCCTGCAGGTTGCTGGTGACCTGCACCTCCGGGATGCCGCGGCGGAACGACAGGGCCAGCTGGTAGCCGGTGCTGCCGCCGAAATCGCGCGCCAGCCTGGAGACGAATCCCAGCTCGTGCGCCTGCCGCAGGCCCTCGGCCGTCACCGTGCCCTGCGCGCGCAGCCGCACGATCGCGGGCCCGCCGCCGGCCTGCGGGCGCGTGCCGCCTTCGAGGCGCACGTCGCCGCCCAGCGCGCGCGCCTGCACGCCGGCGAGCTGGAAGCCCTTGTCCGAGAACTGCACCGTGCCGCGGGCACGCGTGAGCAGGGGGCTGTCGGGAGAGATCTGCACGTCGTTGCCGGCCAGGGTGACGGAGCCTTCGACCTGCGAGCGATCGAGGTGCGCCAGCGGCAGCGTCAGCCGCAGGCCGACCTCGGCGTTGCCGGTGCCGGTGGCCCGGCCCAGCGCGTCGTTCAACATGCGCTTGACCGGGGAGGTGTTCACCACGCCAAGGGATTCCGACACCGGCCCCTGGATGCGTCCCTGCACTTCCACCACCGAGTCGTGGAAATCGGGGATGCGCGCATCGGCGGCCACCTGCAGGCGCGCAGCGCCCAGCACCTTGCCCTGGACGCCCCGGATCTCCATGCCGGCGCCACGGAACACGAGTTCAGCGGCCAGCTCGGTGAGCGCCGGCCACGCCGGGCCGTCCTGCACCGACCGCGGCACGTAGGCGTAGGTGACGTCGCGCACCGGCGCCTCGATCAGGAACTCGCCCCCGGTGCCTTCGCGAAACGGGAAGTGGTGCAGGTCGCCGCGGACCCGGAACTTCGTGCCGGTGGCCGTGCCGGCCAGGACCGAGGCGCGCACGTAGTCGCGCGCCTGCTTGGGCACTCCGGTGGGCAGGTAGCGCCAGACGCGCGTGCCATCCGCCTCGGTGAGCGTGCCTTGCAGGTCCAGCACGCCCGGAAAGCGCGCGGCGCCGGGCGACGCCTTCGGATCCGCCGTGCGCCAGCTCGCCCGGGCTTCGCCGCGGACGTCCACGTTGCTGAATTTCAGGCTGCTGACGTTCAGGGCCAGCGCCTCGCCGTCCACCTGCCACTGCATGTCGGCCTGCAGGTTGTCCACCGGCAGCACCGGCTCCTCGAAGACGCCGGGAAGATCCAGCTCGCCTTGCTGGATGCCGACCTTGGCGCGCCCGCCGGCTTGGGTGAGGTCGAACTCCACCGCCGCCCCGCGCACGCCGGGCACGCCTGCGTGGCCCTCGGCAGCGGGACGCGACGCGACTTCCAGCCCGCGCGCGCGCCCGCGCACCTCGTATTTCTGCAGCGCATCGAGCGGGCCCTGCCAGCGCGCGTTCAGGGTCTCCACGAACCCGCGCGGCGCATGGGCGGCGAGCGCCGCGTGCGCCGCTGTGCCCAGGGGCAGCCGGCTCGCCACCTGGCCCAGTGCGCCCAGGTCGAGGCGGTCGGCCTGCAGCTCACCCTGCGCCGTGCCACCGCCTTCCGCGCCCGTCCAGGACAGCGCCACGTTGCCGCCCGGCCAGTGCTGGCCCTCCTCGGTGACGAACTGCAGGTCCTGCGTGCGGAAGCTGAAGCCGCCTGCCAGGCGCTGCCCGCCCAGGCGGCCGGAAAGCGACCGCAGCGCCAGCGGCTGCAACTGCGCGCCGAGGGTGGCGCTCACGTCCTGCAGGACGACGTCCGCCGTGCCGCCCACGACCTGGCCGCGCACCACGTCCGCCCACGCCCGCAGGCGCCCGCGTCCTTGCGAGATCTCCACGCCCAGGCTGGCGTGGCGGCGCAGGTGCGACAGGTCCACCGCCGCGAAATCCGCGTGCAGCTCGCCCACCCAGTCCTGCCAGCGCCCGGCGCGCCCGGACAGCAGCGGCTGGCGGAACACGCCCGCGAGCGTGAAGCGCTCGCCCCATTCGGCCGGCGGCGTGGCGTCGATGCGCAGCTGGTGCCGCCGCGCGCCATTGCGCGAGACGAAATCCACCTGGCCCAATGCGAGGGGCGGGGCGCCGCGCTGTTCGTCCGTCCATTGCACCCAGCCCCCGCGGATCACGAATTCCTTCTGGCTGAAGAACCAGTCCGCCGCGCGACCCTCGTTGTCGCTGCCGCGGGAGAAGTCCAGCCCCGCCACGAACACGCGCCCGTCGGCGGCGCGGCGGATGTCCAGCCGCGGCTGCTCGATGTAAAGCTGCTCGAAGCCCAGGTTCCACAGCGACCGCGGCGACAGGGCGCCGACCACCGTGGCCAGGCGCAGCGCCTCGCGCCCCTGCGGATCGAGCAGCACCACGTCCTTCAGGGTGAACGAGGGGATCAGCCCCTCGCTGCGCGCGGAGATCGCGCCTATGCGCACCGGTACCCCCAGGACGCGGCTGGCCCGCATTTCCAGCGCGGGGCGCATCTCGCCGATTCGCGGCACAATGAATGAATGAAGCGCACCCCACGCGAGCGCCAGCAGCAAGGACGCGGCCAGCAGCAGCCCCAGGGACCACTTGACCGCTGCTGCAAGGAACCTCAGCGTGCGTGAGGAATTCGGCGGCGTCGCATTCATGAAAACATCGGAGTGACGGGAATTATGACCCTGGGCGCTGCACCGGGTTCGGACGGCCAGGCCGGCCCTGCCCCAGACAACGGGAGCCAGGCCGGCGCGGACGACACGGGTGCCGGACAAATTCCCCTCTCGGGCCATTCGCGTTTCGTCCAGCGGCTGCGCCGGCGCTACGCCGCGGAGCTTCCCCTGCTGCCCACCGGCGTGCCGACCCGGGACAGCATGGGAGTCGCCTACGAGGCCTTGCGTTCCCGCGCTTACGATGTTCCGGCGGCGCTGCGGGTGCTGCGCCAGCTGGTGATGGAACGCCTGGCGGTGCTGGATTGCGACCGGCAGGCGCCGCTCGAAGACATCACCCTCGCCGTCACGGAGCTGGCGGAATTCGCGCTCGACGTCGCCTGCGCCCAGGCTTTCACCGAGCTGGACGCCCTGCACGGCGAGCCGCGCACGGAAGAGGGCGCCCGCGCGCAGCTCTGGGTCGTGGGCATGGGCAAGCTGGGCGCGCGGGAGCTGAACGTCTCCAGCGACGTCGACCTGGTGTACGTGTACGACACCGACGGCGAGACCGCCGGCAATGCGGACGGGCGCGGCCGGGTCACCAACCACGAATACTTCGGCAAGGCGGTCAAGACAATCTTCGGCCTGATCGGCGACGTCACCGAACACGGCTTCGTCTTCCGCGTCGATCTCGCCCTGCGCCCCAACGGCAACTCGGGGCCGCCGGCCGTGTCCCTGGGCGCGCTGGAGGATTACTTCCAGGTGCAGGGCCGCGAGTGGGAGCGCTTCGCCTGGCTGAAAAGCCGCATCGTCGCACCGCGCTGCTGCATCGAGGACGGCTCGGCCCACGCACTGCGCACCGCGGTGCTGCCCTTCGTGTTCCGCCGCTACCTCGACTACGCCGTGTTCGACGCGCTGCGCACGCTGCACCGCCAGATCCGCGAGCACGCCGCGCGCCGCGCCGCCGGCCGTCCCGAGCGCGCCAACGACGTCAAGCTGTCGCGCGGCGGCATCCGCGAGATCGAATTCACCGTGCAACTGTTGCAGGTGGTGCGCGGCGGCCAGTTCCCCGAATTGCGCACGCGTCCCACGCTGCAGGCGCTGCCGCGGCTGGCGGCCGCCGGCCTGATGTCGGAAGAGACGGCCAAGGCGCTGGAGGCCGCGTACATCTTCCTGCGCCGGGTGGAACACCGCATCCAGTACCTGGACGACCAGCAGACGCACGTGCTGCCCATGGGCTGCAAGGCGGACGACGACGACGGCGACCTCGCCTGGATCGCCCAGAGCATGGGCTATGCGGACTGCTGCCCCTTCCTGCACGAGCTGGACGGCCACCGGGAGTTCGTGGCCGAGGAATTCGACCGCCTGCTGGGCGGCGGCGCCACCGAGTGCCGCAGCTGCAACAAGGGCGCCAGGGCGCAGCCCCCGGACCTGGAGAACATGCTGGAGCTGCTGCCGGCGCAGCTGCAGCAGCGCATCCAGCGCTGGTGCGGCCATCCGCGCGTGATGGCGCTGCGCGACGACGCGCGGCAACGCCTGTCGCGCCTGATCGCGCGCACCGCGCAATGGCTGCAGGAAGGCCGCGTCAGCGAGGAAGCCGCGCTGCGCATGGTGGACTGGATCGAGACGCTGCTGCGCCGCGAGAGCTACCTCGCCCTGCTGTGGGAGCGGCCCTCGGTGCACGAGCGCCTGCTGCGCCTGCTGGGCGCGGCGCGCTGGCCGGCCCGCTACCTGATCCAGCATCCCGGCGTGATCGACGAACTGGCCAGCGACGGCCTGCTGAAGGAGCGCTTCAGCGCCGAGGACTTCGAACGCGAGCTGGAACACCGCCGCCGCTCGGTGCAGATCACCGGCGAGGACGACGACGAGACGCTGCTGAACCTGCTGCGCCGCGCGCACCACGCGGAGCTGTTCCGCACGCTGGCGCGCGACGTCGAGGGCGCGCTCACCGTGGAGCAGGTCGCCGACGAGCTGAGCGCGCTGGCCGACGCCACGGTGAAGATCACCGCCCGCTGGTGCTGGGACCGGCTGAAGCAGCGCCACCGCGAGGAGCCGCTGTTCGCCATCCTCGGCTACGGCAAGCTGGGCGGCAAGGAGCTCGGTTACGGCAGCGACCTGGACATCGTGTTCGTCTACGAGGACGAGGACGAGCGCGCGCCCGACGCCTACGCGGCCTACGTGCGCAAGATCATCAACTGGCTGTCCACCAAGACGGCCGAGGGCGACCTGTTCGAGATCGACACCGCCCTGCGCCCCAACGGCAATTCCGGCCTGCTGGTCACCACCTTCCACGCCTACGCGAACTACCAGGAGGGCCGCGGCAGCAACACCGCCTGGACCTGGGAACACCAGGCCATGACGCGGGCGCGCTTCGTCACCGGGCTCGAATCGCTGCGGCCCCGCTTCGACGCCGTGCGGCAGGCGGTCATCTCGGCGCCGCGCGACGCGGCCGCCCTGCGGCGCGAGATCGTCGCCATGCGCGAGAAGGTGCGCGCGGCGCATCCGGTCAAGGCCGGGCGCTTCGACATCAAGCACAGCCCCGGCGGCATGGTGGATGCCGAGTTCGCCGTGCAGCTCCTGGTGCTGTCGCAATCGGCCGCGCACCCCGAGCTGGTGCCCAACGTCGGCAATATCGCGTTACTTCAGCGGGCCGAAGCCGCTGGGCTGCTGCCCAAGGGGGTCGGCCAGGCGGCGTCCGCCGCCTACCGCGAGCTGCGCCGCCACCAGCACCACGCCCGGCTGAACGAGGAATCCACGCAGGTGCCCGACGGGCAGCTCGCGGCCGAACGCGACGCCATCCTGGCGTTGTGGAAGCACGTCTTCGGCTGAGCACGCGGTGAAGCCGCTTCCCTAATCCTTCCCTAACCCTTCCGTCATCCGGCAGTGTTAGGCTCACGGGTTTCGCTGCCGCGGCCCCGCACGACGGGACCCGCCGGCGGCGGAGTTCAAGCCCGATCCGGGAAGGACACATGAAGCTCTTGCGCCCCCTCGCGGCGGCGGCCGGCTTGCTGTTGTTGTTGGCTGGTTGCGCCGTTCCCCGTCCGCCTGAAAACGTTGCCGCCCCGGCACCGCCGCGCTGGTACGCGCCGCTGCCCCACGAAGGACGCCTCGCCGACCTGCGCCAGTGGTGGCAGCAGTTCGACGATCCGCTGCTCATCGAGCTGGTCGACGCCGCGCAGGCGGTGAACCCCAACGTCGCCACCGCGGGCACGCGGATCGCGGAAGCACGCGCCGCGCGGGTGGCGGCGCGCTCGGCGCTGCTGCCCGGCGTGGACGCCAGCAGCTCGATCTCGCGCGGCAACGCGCAGGCGGGCATACCGTTGTCGACGATCCAGCAGAACGCGCTGCAGGCGGCGTGGGAGATCGACGTGTTCGGTGGCCGCCGCGCCGATGCCGATGCCGCGCGCGAACGCCTCGCCGGCGCCGAGGCCGGCTGGCACGAGGCGCGCGTCGCCGTCGCCGCGGAAACCGCGCTCACGTACGTGGACATCCGCACCTGCGAGCGCCTGCTGGCGGTGACGCGCAACGACGCCCGCTCGCGCGCCGAGACCGCGCGGCTGACGGGGCTGAGCGCCGAAGCCGGCTTCACGGCGCCCGCTGTCGCCGCCCAGGCGCGCGCCAGCGCCGCGGAAGGCGCGGCCCGCCACACGCAGCAGCAGGCGCAGTGCGACCTGTTCGTGAAGGGCCTGGTGGCGATCGCCGGCCTGCCCGAGCCGGATCTGCGAAGCCGGCTCGCAGCGCCCTGGGCGGAGCCGAGCGGCTTCGCGCTGATCGCCATGCCCTCGGTGCCCGCGTCGCTGCTGGCGCAGCGCCCGGATGTGTACCAGGCCGAGCGCAACGTGGCGGCGGCCAGCGCCGACGTCGGCTCCGCCCGCGCCGAACGCTTCCCGCGCGTGTCGCTCAGCGGCCAGGTGGCGGCGGGCTGGATCCGCGCCGGCGGCACCACCACCGACGCGCAGACCTGGCAGATCGGCCCGCTGGCGGTCACGATGCCGATCTTCGACGCCGGCCGCCGCGCCGCACAGGAAGACGCCGCGCAGGCCCGCTACGAAGAAGCCGTGCTGCAGTACGGCGCACGCGTGCGGCAGGCCGTGCGCGAAGTGGAGGAAGCGCTGGTGCAGCTGGAAAGCGCGCGCCAGCGCAGCGCCGATGCGCTGGTCGCGGTGGAAGGCTACCGCGCCTCGTTCGCCGCCAGGGAAGCGCTCTATCGCAGCGGCCTGGGCAGCCTGATCGAGCTGGAAGACCAGCGCCGCGTGGCGCTCGCCGCCGAGACGGCGCTGGTGAACCTACAGCGCGAGCGCGTCGCCGCGTGGATCGCGCTGTACCGCGCGCTCGGCGGCGGCTGGGAACGGCCCGAGGCCACGGCGGCCGCCGCTGCCGCGCGCGACTGAAGAACGACGACGCACAACAAGGAAGAAGAAACGTCATGCCCCTGCTGTCGAACAGGATCCCGCCGCTGGCGGCCGTGCTCGTGCTGGCGCTGCTCGCGGCCGGCTGCGGCGACAAGGCCGAGGACAAGAAGGAAGCCGGCAAGCCCGCCCTGACGGTCACCACCGTCACGCCCACCCAGGCCATGCTGCCGGTCACGCTCTCGGCCAACGGCAACCTGGCCGCCTGGCAGGAAGCCGTGATCGGCACCGAGGCGAACGGCCTGCGCGTGACGGACGTGCTGGTGAACGTGGGCGATCGCGTGCGCCGCGGGCAGGTGCTCGCGCGCTTCGACGCCGACGGGCTGCGCGCCGAGGTGGCGCAGGCGCAAGCGGCGACGGCGGAAGCCGAAGCGGCTGCCGCCGAGGCCGCCAACAACGCGGCGCGCGCCCGCACGCTGCAGCAGACCGGTGCGATGAGCGCCTCGCAGATCAACCAGTACATCACGGCCGAGGCGACGGCCCGCGCCCGGGTGGAAGCGGCCCGCGCGCAGCTCCAGCAGCAGCGCGTGCGGCTGGCGCAGGGCGCGGTGTACGCGCCCGACGACGGCGTGATCTCCGCCCGCAACGCCACCGTGGGTTCGGTGGTCAACAACGGCACCGAGTTGTTCCGCCTGATCCGCAAGGGCCGGTTGGAATGGCGCGCGGAGGTCACCTCCTCCGAGCTGGGGCGCATCACGACGGGCACGCGGGCGATCGTCACGGCCACCAGCGGCGCGCGGCTGGAAGGCCGCGTGCGCACGATAGGCCCGACGGTGGATCCGCAGACCCGCGTCGCCATCGTCTACCTGGACGTGCAGCCGCTGCCCGGGCCGGCCGCCGGCAGTGCCCGCGCCGGCATGTTCGCGCGCGGCGAGTTCGAGCTGGGTTCCATGCCGGCGCTCACGGTGCCGCAGCAGGCGGTGGTGGTGCGCGAAGGCTTCAGCTACGTGTTCCGCGTCAACCCCGACAACCGGGTGACGCAGGTGAAGGTGCAGATCGGCCGCATGGCGGGCGACCGCCTGCAGGTGCTCTCCGGCATCACCTCCGACATGCGCATCGTGGCGAGCGGCGGCGGCTTCCTCAACGACGGCGACCTGGTGCGCATCGCGGGCGCGCCGCCCAACGGCGCCCCCGTTCCCGCCGCGCGCCCGGCATCGACTCCGGCTTCTGCGCCGGCAGCCGCCGCAGCCCCGGCCTCGGGAGCCGCGCGGTGATGAACGTCTCCGCCTGGTCCATCCGGAACCCGATTCCGGCGGTGATGCTGTTCGTGCTGCTCACCTTCGCCGGGCTGCTGTCGTTCCGCGCGATGAAGGTGCAGAACTTCCCCGACATCGACCTGCCGACCGTGATCGTCACCGCCGCGCTTCCCGGCGCGGCGCCGGCGCAGCTCGAGACCGACGTGGCGCGCAAGATCGAGAACTCGGTCGCCACCGTGCAGGGCCTCAAGCACATCTACACGAAGGTGACCGACGGCGTGGTCACGCTCACGGCCGAATTCCGGCTGGAAAAGCCGGTGCAGGAAGCCGTGGACGACGTGCGCTCGGCGGTGGCGCGGGTGCGCGCCGACCTGCCCGCCGACCTGCGCGATCCCATCATCAACAAGCTGGAACTCGCCGGCCAGCCGGTGCTGGCCTTCACCGTCGCCTCGCCGCGCTTCGACGACGAGGCGCTCTCCTGGTTCGTCGACAACGACGTGTCGCGCAAGCTGCTGGCGGTGCCCGGCGTGGGCGCGGTCAACCGCGTGGGCGGCGTCACGCGCGAAGTGCGGGTGGCGCTCGATCCCCTGAAGCTGCAGTCGCTGGGCATCAGCGCCGCGGACGTGTCGCGCCAGCTGCGCCAGGTGCAGACGGAGAGCGCGGGCGGCCGCACGGACCTGGGCGGCGGCGAACAGCCGGTGCGTACGCTGGCCACCGTGCAGACGGCGCGCCAGGTCGGCGAGATCGAGATCGGCATCGCCGGCGGCCGCAGCATCCGACTGGAGGACGTGGCCGACGTCACCGACACCTTCGCCGAGCCACGCGCGGCCGCCCGCCTGAACGGCAAGCCCGTGGTCGGGTTCGAGGTCGCGCGCAGCCGCGGCGAGAGCGAGGTCGCGGTGGGCGCGGCCGCGCGCAAGGCGCTGGCCGACCTGAAGGCGCAGCACCCCCACATCGAACTGACGCAGGCCTTCGACTTCGTCACCCCGGTGGAGGAGGAGTACGAGGCTTCCATCACGCTGCTTTACGAGGGCGCCATCCTCGCGGTGCTGGTGGTGTGGCTGTTCCTGCGCGACGCGCGCGCCACCTTCGTGTCGGCGGTCGCGCTGCCGATGTCGGTGATCCCGGCGTTCGTGGGCATGTACCTGCTGGGCTTCTCGATCAACGTCGTCACGCTGCTGGCGCTCTCGCTGGTGATCGGCATCCTGGTGGACGACGCCATCGTGGAAGTGGAGAACATCGTGCGCCACCTGCGCATGGGCAAGAGCCCCTACGAGGCGGCGATGGAAGCGGCCGACGAGATCGGGCTGGCGGTGATCGCCACCACCTTCACGCTGATCGCGGTGTTCCTGCCCACGGCCTTCATGAGCGGCGTGGCGGGCAAGTTCTTCAAGCAGTTCGGCTGGACCGCCTCGCTCGCGGTGTTCGCGTCGCTCGTGGTCGCGCGCGTGCTCACGCCGATGATGGCCGCCTACCTGCTCAAGCCGATCGTGCACAAGGACGGCGATCCCAAGTGGATGCAGTGGTACATGAAGGCGGTGAACTGGAGCATGCGCCACCGCGTGAAGACCATGGTGCTGGCCACCCTCTTCTTCATCGGCTCGGTGCTGCTGATCCCGCTGCTGCCCACCGGCTTCATCCCGCCGGACGACAACTCGCAGACGCAGGTCTACCTCGAACTGCCGCCCGGCTCGACGTTGCAGCAGACGCTGGGCGTGGCCGAGGACGCGCGGCGGCTGGTCGCCGGCGTGAAGCACGTCGAGAGCGTGTACACCACGGTGGGCGGCGGCAGCGCCGGCGCCGACCCGTTCGCGGCCGGCGCGGCCGAGACGCGCAAGGCCACGCTCACGATCCTGCTCGCGGATCGCGGCAACCGCCCGCGCAAGCAAGGCATCGAGAACGACATCCGCAAGGTGCTGGAGCGGCTGCCCGGCGTGCGCACCAAGGTCGGCCTCGGCGGCTCGGGCGAGAAGTACATCCTGGCCATCTCCGGCGAGGACGCGCAGGCACTGGCCGCGGCGGCGCTGGCGATCGAGAAGGACCTGCGCACCATTCCCGGCCTGGGCCAGATCGCCTCGACGGCCAGCCTGATCCGCCCCGAGATCGTGGTGCGCCCGGACTTCGCACGCGCAGCGGATCTGGGCGTGACGAGCGCGGCGATCGGCGAGACGCTGCGCATCGCCACCTCGGGCGACTTCGACGTCTCGCTGCCCAAGCTGAACCTCTCGCAGCGCCAGGTGCCGATCGTCGTCAAGCTGAAGGAAGAGGCGCGGCAGGACCTGGAGGTGCTGGAGCGCCTGACGGTGCCCGGCGCCCGCGGGCCCGTGCTGCTCGGGCAGGTGGCGACGCTGGAACTCACCGGCGGGCCGGCGGTGATCGACCGCTACGACCGTTCGCGCAACATCAACTTCGAGATCGAGCTTTCCGGCGCGGCGCTCGGCGACGTGGCCAGCGCGGTGCAGCAGCTGCCGTCGGTGCGCAACCTGCCGCCCGGCGTGAAGGTGGTGGAGATCGGTGACGCCGAGGTGATGGGCGAGCTGTTCGCGAGCTTCGGCCTGGCCATGCTCACGGGCGTGCTGTGCATCTACATCGTGCTGGTGCTGCTGTTCAAGGACTTCCTGCACCCGGTGACGATCCTGAGCGCGCTGCCGCTGTCGCTGGGCGGCGCCTTCGTCGGCCTGCTGATCGCGCAGAAGAGCTTCTCCATGCCTTCGCTGATCGGCCTGATCATGCTGATGGGGATCGCCACCAAGAACTCGATCCTGCTGGTGGAGTACGCGATCGTGGCGCGGCGCGACCACGGCATGGGGCGCTTCGAGGCCCTGCTCGACGCGTGCCACAAGCGCGCGCGGCCCATCATCATGACCACCATCGCGATGGCCGCGGGCATGCTGCCGATCGCGATCGGCTGGGGCGAGGCCGACCCGAGCTTCCGCTCGCCGATGGCCATCGCGGTGATCGGCGGCCTGGTCACTTCGACAGTGCTGAGCCTGCTGGTGGTGCCGGTGGTGTTCGAGTACGTCGACGACGTCGAGCACTGGATCCGCAGGCAGGTGCAGAAGGTGCGCAGCCGCGGCGGCCGGCGCTCGCCGGCGCCGCCGCAGCCGCGCACGGAGCCCTGAAGGCTTTCAGGCCGCGAGCGGCCTGCGCGCGACCGGGGCGCGCAGGCCGCCGGCGATGCGGTTCCAGGCATTGATCACGGCAACGGCCATGGTCAGCTCCGCGATCTCGCGCTCGCTGAAGTGCGGCTGCAGGGCGTCGAAGTCCTCGCGCGGCGCGTGCGTTTCGCCCATGCGCGTGAGGCTCTCGGCCCATTGCAGCGCCGCGCGCTCGCGCTCGGTGTAGAACGGCACCTCGCGCCACGTCGACACGCTGTTCAGGCGCTGCAGGTCGCCGCCGTCGGCGGCCAGCAGTTCGCGCGCATGCATGTCCACGCAGTACGCGCAGCCATTGATCTGCGACACGCGCAGGTCCACCAGCGCCACCAGGCCCTTGCCGAGGGTGGTGGCCTTGATGTCGGCACTTTGCGCGACGAGGCGCTGGAACAGCTCCGGCATCAGGCGCGGATAGTTGGGAAGGCGGTTGGTATCCATGGGGGCTCCTTGTGGTGAACGGGGTTCATCCACAAGACGCCCGGGCTCACGGGCTTGTGACAGCGGCGGCGCGCGCGAGCTTGTCCGGATTGCGCTGGACGTGGATCGCGGCGATGCGTTCGCCGTCGAACTCGAAGGCGTGCACGGACTCCAGCACGCCGTCCATGAAGCGCGCGAGTCCGGGCTGCCCGTTGACCCGCACCACGCGATAGGCGACCTGCCCCGCATGGCGGCGGGCCACGGCGAAATAGAGCTGCGCGAGCCGGCGCCCGCCCTGCAGCACGAAGTCGAAGGAGCGCACCTTGCCGCCGCCGTCGCCGACCAGCGCCGCCTCCTCGGTGAGCAGCGCGCGCATGCCGCCGAGATCGCCCCGGGCGGCGGCAGCGGCGAACGCCTCCACCAGGCGCCTGTGGCTGTCGGGGCTGGCCGTGAAGCGCGGCCGCGCGGCCTGCACGCGTTCGGCGGCGCGGTGCACCAGCTGCCGGCACGCGGCCTCGCTCTTGCCCAGCGCGGCCGCGAGCTCGGCGTACTCCATGTCGAAGGCCTGGCGCAGCACGAAGGCAGCGCGCTCCTCGGGACCGAGCTGCTCCAGCACCTTCAGCAGCGCAAGCGACACGTCGTCCGCGCGTTCCAGGAGGGCCTGCGGCGTGTCTTCGTCCAGCGGCTCCACGACCGGCTCGGGCAACCAGAAGCCGGGATACGCCGCTCGTTCGCTGCGGGCCGCGCGCAGCCGGTCGATGGCGAGCCGCGTGACGATGGTCACCAGCCAGGCCTCGGCGCTGCGCAGGCTCTCGATGTCCGATTCGTTCCAGCGCAGCCAGGCGTCCTGCAGCACGTCCTCGGCGTCGGCGGTGGAGCCAAGCATGCGGTAGGCGATGCCCTGGAGGCGGCGGCGGTGCCGCTGGAAGAGTTCGGTGCGCTGGTCCATGCCGTCTAGACGCAGGGGCCGCCCGCCTTGTGACAGCCGTTCAGCGGCCGGCGCGGATCTTCTGCACCAGGGTCGACGTGGAATAGCCGTCGACGAAGGGGATGGCGAGCGAGCGGCCGCCGTAGCTTTCCACCAGCGCCGTCTCGGCCAGCTTCGCCATGTCGTAGTCGCCGCCCTTCACGTAGACCTGCGGCTTCAGCTCGGACAGCAGCTGCACCGGTGTGTCCTCGTCGAACCAGGTGACCAGGGAGACGGACTCCAGGGCCGCGATGACGATCGCGCGGTCCACCTCGTTGTTGAGCGGCCGGTCGGGCCCCTTGCCCAGGCGGCGGGCCGAGGCGTCCGTGTTGAGCGCAACCACCAGGCTGCCGCCCAGCGCCCGCGCGTTCGCGAGGTAGGTGACGTGGCCGCGGTGCAGTACGTCGAACACGCCGTTGGTGAAGACGACGGGGCCCTGCAGGGCCCCCATGCGCGCAGCGGCTTCGCCGCGCGGGACGATCCTGGAAAGGAACGCGGGCGCGGGACTCACGCCGCGCCGGGGACCGGACCGGCGGGTGCGCCGCCCAGGGTGGCCTGCAGCTCCTTGCGGTAGCGATTGAGCTCCTGCACGCTCTTGAAGCTGCGGTCCATCAGCAGGCTCAGGTTGTGCAGGATGCGCTCGACCACCTTGGTCTCCCACACCGCGTCGAACTTGATCTGCGTGTCCAGCCAGTG
>SEAY01000085.1 GCA_004144865.1 Comamonadaceae bacterium | reverse complement strand
GGTGCGCCAGCGCGAGGCCGTCTGGGACGAACACGAGGCGATCGCAAGCGCGATCGCTTCCGGCGACGGCGACACCGCCGCGCGCCTGATCGAGGAGCACAGCGCCAGCGCCAGCGAGAACCTCGCTGTCCAGCTGGGCGTGCTGCAGTCCACCCCGCAAGACCCCAGGAGACAACCATGAACCTGACGAAGGCGCAGCGCGAGCAGTTCGACCGCGAGGGCTACCTGTTCTTCCCCGGCCTCTTCTCGCCGGAGGAGACCCGCACGCTCACGGATGCCGTGCCCGCGCTCTATGCGCGGCGCGAGGCCTTCAACGTGCGCGAGAAGGGCAGCGATGCCGTGCGCACCAACTTCGCGGCGCACATGGTCAGCGAGCCCTTCGCCAGGCTGGCCCGCCATCCGCGCATGGTGAAGCCGGTGATGGACCTCTTCGACGAGGAGGTCTACATGCACCAGTTCAAGATCAACGGCAAGATGGCCTTCGAAGGCGACGTCTGGCAGTGGCACCAGGACTACGGGACCTGGCTCAACGACGACATGATGCCCACCGAGCGCGCGATGAACGTCGCGATCTTCCTGGACGACGTCAACGAGTACAACGGGCCGCTGATGTTCATCCCCGGCAGCCACAAGAAGGGCGTGGTGGATGCGAATCACGACCTCACCACCACGAGCTATCCGCTCTGGACCGTGAGCAACGACCTGATCGCGCAACTGGTGGAACGCGCCGGCGGCAAGGACGGCGGCATCGTCAGCCCCAAGGGGCCGGCCGGCTCCATGATCCTGTTCCACAGCTGCCTGGTGCATGCGTCCACCAGCAACCTCTCGCCGTGGAACCGCGTGAGCGTGTACCTGAGCCTGTGCGCGGTGTCGAACCACATCCGCCGCTTCAAGCGTCCCGAGTACATCGCGCACCGTGACTTCACGCCCATCGCGTGCCTTCCCGACGATTGCCTGCGCAAGGACTACCCGGTGGACGTGCCGTGGAAGAACGGCATGCCGGCCAGCGCGCTCGTCACGTCCTCCGACCCCATAGCCCAGATCAAGGAAGCCGCCTGATGTCCCTCTACGCAAAACTCCAGCAACGCGCGGCCGAAGGCCGCCCCATCCGCGTCGGCCTGATAGGCGCCGGCAAGTTCGGCTCCATGTACCTGGCGCAGGTGCCCCGCACGCCCGGCGTGCACCTGGCCGCCATCGCCGACCTGTCGCCCGACAACGCGAAGGCCAACCTGGCGCGCGTGGGCTGGGAGCCGGAGCGCACCCGCGCCGGATCGATCGCCGAGGCGCTGAAGAACGGCAGCACGCACGTCGGCACCGACTGGGAGGCGCTGGTGCGCCATCCCGCCATCGACGTGGTCGTGGAATGCACGGGCCACCCCATCTCCGCGGTGGACCACTGCCTGGAAGCCTTCGCCAACGGCAAGCACGTGGTCAACGTCACCGTGGAAGCCGATGCGTTCTGCGGCCCGCTGCTCGCGCGCAAGGCGGCGGACGCGGGCGTGATCTATTCGCTCGCGTTCGGCGACCAGCCGGCGCTGATCTGCGACCTGGTGGACTGGGCGCGCACCTGCGGCTTTCCGGTGGTGGCGGCCGGCCGCGGCCACAAGTGGCTGCCGCACTTCAGCGAATCCACGCCGGAGACCGTGTGGAACAACTGGGGGCTCACGCCCGAGCAGGCGAAGCGAGGCGGGCTGAATCCGAAGATGTTCAACAGCTTCCTCGACGGCTCCAAGCCGTCGATCGAAAGCACCGCCGTCGCCAACGCCACCGGCCTGCACGTGCCGTCCGACGGCCTGCTCTATCCGCCCGCCAGCATCGAGGACATCCCCTTCGTGACGCGACCGCGCAGCGAAGGCGGCGTGCTGGAACGCAAGGGCATGGTGGAAGTCATCTCCTCGCTGGAGACCGACGGCCGCACCATCCCGTACGAGATCCGCATGGGCGTGTGGGTCACGGTCGAGGCCGAGACCGAGTACATCAAGAACTGCTTCGAGGAATACAAGGCCCACACCGACCCGAGCGGCCGCTACTTCACCCTCTACAAGCGCTGGCACCTGATCGGCCTGGAAGTGGGCATGTCGGTGGCGAGCGTGGCGTTGCGCGGCGAAGCCACCGGCGTGGCGACCTGCTGGAACGCCGACGTGGTGGCCACCGCCAAGCGCGACCTGCAGCCCGGAGAGATGCTCGATGGCGAGGGCGGCTACACGGTGTGGGGCAAGCTGCTGCCGGCCGAAACCTCGGTGCGCCTGGGCGGGCTGCCGCTCGGCCTGGCCCACGACGTGAAGGTGGTGCGGCCGGTGAAGAAGGGCCAGAGCCTGAGCTGGAGCGACGTGGCGATGGACACCAGCACGCACGCCTACAAGATCCGGCGCGAGATGGAGTCGCTGTTCGCGCCTCGCCTCCTGAAAGCCGCCTGACAGGCAGCGCGCGGTGGGGCCGCCCATGATGGGGCCCCACCTCATTCCAGGAGACAACGATGCAAGTCGCCGTGCTGGGCATCGGCATGATGGGATTCCCGATGACGCGCCGCCTCTGCGAGGCCGGCCATCAGGTGCACGCATGGAACCGCTCGCCCGGGAAGGCGCAGCGCCTCGCGCCCTTCGGCGCGCGCGTGCATGCCACCGCGGCGGAGGCGGTCGCCGAAGCGGAGATCGTGGTGTGCATGCTGGAGAGCGGTCCCGTGATCGAGGAGGTGCTGTTCCGGCAGGGCGCATCCAAGGCGATGCGTCCCGGAACGCTTTTCATCGACATGGCGTCCATCCAGCCGCGCGAGGCGCGCGACCACGCCGCGCGGCTGGCTGAGCGCGGCGTCGCCCAGCTGGATGCACCCGTCTCTGGCGGCACCGGCGGCGCGGAGAACGGCACGCTGGCGATCATGGTCGGCGGCAAGCCCGCGGATTTCGAGCGCGCCAAGCCCGTCTTCGAGGTGTTCGGCCGCGCCACGCACGTCGGGCCCGCCGGCGCGGGCGAACTCGCCAAGCTGGCCAACCAGATGATCGTGGGCATCACCATCGGCGCCGTGGCCGAGGCCCTGCTGCTGTGCGCCAAGGGCGGCGCCGACATGGCCAAGGTGCGCGAGGCGATCGCCGGCGGCTTCGCCGACAGCCGCATCCTGCAGGTGCACGGCGAGCGCATGGTCCAGCGCGACTTCGCCCCGCGCGCCAAGATCGGCATCCAGCTCAAGGACATGCGCAACGCCCTGGCCACCGCGGAGGAGATCGGCTTCGAGGCGCCGGTGACGGCGCTGTTCGAGCGGCTCTACGCCGAAGCGGGCGAGCACGGCCTGGGCGACCTGGACCATTCGGGCCTGTTCGTGGAGCTGGCGTCCCGCAACGGCATGGAATGAATCGCGGCGTCCGATGAAACGCGTGCGCGGCTTTGCTACAATGGCTGTCGTTGTGGGGGGGTAGCTCAGCTGGGAGAGCGTCGCGTTCGCAATGCGAAGGTCGGGAGTTCGATCCTCCTCCTCTCCACCACAACTCTTTTCTCGCAGTGGGTTCTTAGCTCAGTTGGTAGAGCAGCGGACTCTTAATCCGTAGGTCGTAGGTTCGAATCCTACAGGACCCACCACTCACCTTCCCTCGCACACCGGCAGCAGCAGGCGCTTCAATGCAGCTGCTGGCGCGCCGTCGCTGTTGCCGTCGCGGTCCGGCTCGCCTGAAGCCCCTTCATCACTGCCGCCACATAGGGCGCAGGCAGCTCGGTGACCGGCATGGCCTGGATACGCAGGGGGCGCGGCGGCGCCGGCTGCAACGGTCGCACCGCGACAGGCAACTCGGGTGCCAGAGCCATCGATTCCTCTTCATGCCCGTCCGCGACGGCGCGCGCCGCCAGGTAGGCAAGTCCCGCCGCGAGCACGCCTGCCAAGGCAGCGACCAGGCAGACCATCAGGAGGTCGGGATCCCGCAGCGCCACCAGTCCGCCGATGGCGAGCGCAACGCCCAGCACGAACAGGGCCGTCAGGACGGCAATGAGCAGGCACAGTCGGCGCACGGTCATGCAAGCTCTCCCATGGATCGGAGGGAGCACGATGCTACGGCAGCGCGCACGGCCCATCGCACCGGACGCGACGGCCGGCTGCAGGTCGCGGTGTCGTCCTACGAACTCGGCGCGCGCCGACGTGTCCCACGCCGATGCTGGACATCGCCAACACCTTCATCCTGGCCTTGCTGGCCGGCGCTTCCTTGCTGGGTGTTTCCGCCCTGGTCCAGAAGCGCACGGTCCGCCGCGCCAAGGACACGCCCGGCCGCGAAAACCACACGGCGTGACGCAGCGCCTGCGGGCGGTCGCCAAAGGCGAATGCGTCCTACATGGCTGAGCGGCCCCCTGACCGACAGTGACGTCGGGTTGTGACAGGGGGAAACGTGAGCATGAAGGAACACCTGAGCATTCTCGACGCGGTCGGCGGCGATACCACCGACGAGGCCATGGAGCGCATGATCCTCGCGCGCGAGTTGCCCAAGCGCACCATCGCGCTGGTGCTTGCCGGCGGCCGCGGGTCGCGGCTGATGGACCTGACGGACCGCCGCGCCAAGCCGGCCGTCTACTTCGGCGGCAAGTTCCGCATCATCGATTTCGCCCTGTCCAACTGCATCAATTCGGGCATCCGGCGCATCGGCGTGCTCACGCAATACAAGTCTCACTCGCTGCTGAGGCACCTCCAGCGCGGCTGGAATTTCCTGCAGGGTGCACACAACGAGTTCATCGACCTGCTGCCGGCGCAGCAGCGCGTGGACGAGGCCTTCTGGTACCGCGGCACGGCCGACGCCATCTCGCAGAACATCGACATCCTGCGTGCCTACGGGCCCGAATACATCCTGGTGCTGGCCGGCGACCACGTCTACAAGCAGGACTACTCGCTGATGCTGCTCGACCACGTGGAAAGCGGCGCCAAGTGCACGGTGGGCTGCATCGAGGTGCCGCGCATGGAAGCCACGGCGCTCGGCGTGATGCACGTGGACGAGGACCGCAGGATCACCGCCTTCCTCGAGAAACCGAAGGATCCTCCCTGCATTCCCGGCAAGCCCGACAAGGCGCTGGGCAGCATGGGCATCTACGTCTTCGGCGCCGAGTACCTGTACCGGCTGCTGGAACAGGACATGGCCGACGACCTGTCCGAGCACGACTTCGGCAAGAACCTCATCCCGCGCATCGTGAAGGATGGCGGAGCCGTCGCGCACCCGCTCAACCTTTCCTCCATCCCGGCGTCCACGCGCCACCGCCCCTACTGGCGCGACGTGGGCACCGTGGACGCCTTCTGGGCGGCGAACCTCGACTTGGCGGGCGACCTGCCCGAGCTGAACCTGTACGACCGCCAGTGGCCCGTGTGGACCTACCAGGAGCAATTGCCGCCGGCGAAGTTCGTGCCGGACGAGAGCGGCCTCAACGGCGAGACGGCCAACGTGCTGATCTCCGGCGGCTGCATCGTGGTGGGCTCGAACATCCGGCATGCCGTGCTGTTCTCCAACGTGCGGGTGGAAGCCAGCTGCACCATCGACGAGGCGGTGATCATGCCGGACACGGTGGTGGGCCGCGGGTCGCGGCTGCGCAAGGTGGTGATCGACCGCGGCTGCCGCATCCCCGACGGCATGGTGATCGGCGAGAACGCGGAAGAAGACAGCCGCCGCTTCCACCGCAGCGAGACGGGCGTGGTGCTGGTCACCAAGGACATGCTCGACAAGCTGTGACGCAGCCCGCGCGGGAGCGCGCGTGGCCCGGGTTTGGTACAACCGCGGGTCCGCTCCTGGCTCCCCGATGAATCCCGACGCCCAACAGATCTGGACGGCCCCCCGCTGGGCCTTCGCCGTGCTCCTTGCCCTGCTGGGCATGCTCGGCCCCTTCTCCATCGACACGTACATCCCGGCGTTTTCCGGCATCGCGCAGCAATTGGGCGCCACGCCCGTGGAGATGCAGCAGACGCTCTCGGCGTACCTGTTCGGGTTTGCGTTCATGAACCTGTTCCACGGCGCGCTGGCGGACAGCTTCGGGCGCCGGCCGGTGGTGCTGTGGGGCATCGCGGTGTTCACCCTGGCGTCGGCGGGCTGCGCGCTGTCGCAAAGCATCGGCCAGCTCGTGTTCTTCCGCGCGCTGCAGGGGCTGTGCACGGGCGCGGGCTGGGTGGTCTCGCGCGCGGTGATCCGCGACATGTTCCCGCCGAACCAGGCGCAGAAGGTCATGAGCCAGGTCACGATCTACTTCGGTGTCGCGCCCGCCATCGCGCCGGTGATCGGCGGCTGGCTGTACGTGCACGCCGGCTGGCACAGCATCTTCTGGTTCCTCACCGCGGTGGGCGTCGCCCTGTGGTTCGCCAACTGGCGGCTGCTGCCCGAGACGCTGCACGTTACGCACCGCCAGCCCTTCAACGTGCGCAACCTGATGCGCGGCTATTGGCAGCTCGGATCCAGCCCGCGCTTCCTGCTGCTCGCGCTCGCCAGCGGCATACCGTTCAACGGCATGTTCCTCTACGTGCTGTCGGCGCCCGCGTTCCTGGGCGACCACCTCGGGCTGCAGCCCACGCAATTCTTCTGGTTCTTCCTGCTGACGATCAGCGGCATCATGGCCGGCTCGTTCGCCAGCGGCCGCCTGGCCGGCCGCATCGCACCAAAGCGGCAGATCCGCTACGGCTTCATCGTGATGGTCGCCGTCTCCGTGCTGAACGTGGCGGCCAACCTCGCCTTCCCCGCCGACGCGCGCTGGGCGCTGATCCCCATCGCGGTGTTCTCCTTCGGCTGGGCGCTGATGGTGCCGGTGGTCACCCTGCTGGTGCTGGACCTGCATCCCGAACGGCGCGGCATGGCCTCGTCGCTGCAGGCCTTCATCGGGTCGGCCTCCAACGGCGTGGTGGCCGGCGTGATCGCGCCGCTGGTCATGCACTCCACGCGGGTGCTGGCGATCGCCTCGCTGCTGATGATGAGCGTGGGCCTGGTGGCCTGGCTCTTCGTGAAGCGGCGCTGGCCCGAAACCGGCGCGCGCGCGACCGCCTGAAGCTCAGGTTCCGCCGGCCACGGGCTCGCTGGCGACGAGCGCCAGCAACTGGTCGATCTCCACCGGCTTCGTGCAATGGTGGTCGAAGCCCGACGCGCGCGCCTTCTCCTGGTCGTGCGCCTGGCCCCAGCCGGTCAGCGCGATCAGCACCATGCCGCCTCCCCAGGGTTGCGCACGGATGCGCGCGGCCACCTCGTGGCCGGTCAGGCCGGGCATGCCGATGTCGAGGATGGCGACGTCCGGCTGCACGGCCGCCGCCTGCTCGAATGCCTGCTCGCCGTCGGTGGCCGTGTGCACCTCGTGGCCCTCGAGCTCCAGCAGGGTGGCCATGGTGCCCAGGGCGTCGACGTTGTCGTCCGCCACCAGCACGCGGCGGCGCCCGCCGCGCGGGGCCGGCACGGCCGGCTTGTCCCCGCCGGCCTGCGCGCCGGAACCTTGCGGCAAGGGCAGGCGCATCGTGAACTCCGAGCCCCGCCCCGGGCCTTCGCTCGCCGCCTCCAGGCTTCCGCCGTGCAATTGCACGAGGGCGCGACTCAGCGCGAGACCGATTCCCAGCCCGCCCTGCGCGCGGTCGCGCGCGGAGCTCACCTGCGAGAAGATGGCGAAGATCTCCTCGAGGTGCTCGTGCGACAGGCCGATGCCGTCGTCGCGCACGCGCACCAGCAGCTGTCCGTCACGCTCTTCCGCGGCCAGGGTGATGGTGCCGCCCGGGTCGGTGTACTTGGCCGCGTTGGACAGCAGGTTGCTCAGCACCTGGGCGATGCGGACCGGGTCCACCTGCAGTTGCACGGCGTGCGCGGGCAGCTGCACGTCCAGCTTGTGCATCTTCGCTTCGATGAGGGGCCACGCCGTCTCCACCGCGGCGTCGGCCACCGAACGCAGGCTCACGCTTGCGAGGCGCAGTTCCAGCTTGCCGCGCGAGATGCGCGACACGTCCAGCAGGTCGTCGAGCAGCAACGCCATGTGGCCCACCTGCCGCTCGATGACGTCCAGTGCCCAGCGTTGCCGCTTGGCGTCGGGGCTGGCCTTCGCCACCAGGGCCGCCTGGCGGATCGGCGCCAGCGGATTGCGCAGCTCGTGCGCGAGGGTGGCCAGGAATTCATCCTTGCGGCGATTGGCGTCTTCCAGCGCCAGGGTGGCGCTCACCTGCTCGGTGACGTCGTGTCCCTGCGCGAAGATGCCTGCGACGGCGCCGTCGGCATCGCGCACCGGCTGGTAGATGAAGTCGACGAAGCGCTCCACGCGAGGCGCGTCCGGCGTGAGTTGCACCTCCAGCCGCATCGCCCTGCCGACGAAGGCTTCACCGGTCTCGTACACGCGCTGCAGCAGCTCGACATAGCCCTGGTCGCGCATCTCGGGGAGGGCGTCGAAGGCCGGCAGCCCCTCCAGCCGCCGATGGCCCACCAGCTGGTAATACGCCTGGTTCACCATCTCGAACACGAAGTCGGGGCCGCGCAGCAGAGCGACGAAACCGGGCGCATTGTTGAACCAGGTGTGCAACGTTCGCGCGGTGTCCTGCGCGGCACGCATCAGCCGGTCGCGCTCGCGCTCGGCGTGCACGCGCCCCGTCTCTTCGGTGCACGCGCAGAACAGGCCGCCGATGCGTCCGTCGTCGTCGTAGATCGGGCTGTACGACCAGGTGAACCAGGTCTCCTCGGGAAAGCCGTTGCGCTCCATCACGAGCAGCACGCGCTCGTTCCAGGTGGCCTCCCCGCGTTCCATGACGGCTTCGCGCTGCAGGCCGACGACATCCCAGATGTCGCTCCAGGTGCGCTGCGCCGGAGCCCCGAACGCCGCCGGGTGCCTCTGGCCCAGGATCGGCACGTAGGCGTCGTTGTAGATATTGATGGCCTCGGGGCCCCACCACACGAACATGGGGAAGCGGGAATTGAGGCAGATGCTCACCGCGATCCGCAGTGCCTGCGGCCACTGCTCCATGGGACCGAGCGCGGTGGCGGCCCAGTCGGTGGACAGCAGCAGCCGGCCGGCCTGCGTGGCCGCGGCGCCGCCGGCGGCATTCGCCATCAGCAGCGGGTGCAGCGGGGAGTCCGTCGATGTCGAGCTATCACGCACGGTGCAAGTGTCGTCAAAAAAAAGGGCTCCCTTGGAGCCCTGTGCCATCTCTGGAAACCGTCCTACGACGGAACCGTCGAGCTGGGGTCAGCGGGCCGGACGGCCGCGGCCGGAATCCCGGCTGCCGCCATCCCGGCTCCCCGAGCCGAAGGACTTGGCGCCGAAGCCGCCATGCTTGCCGTAGCCGCCGCGGTCACCGCGATCGCCCCCGCCGGCATGCCGGCGCTCGCCGGGCCGGCCCGGCTTGCCGCCGAAGCCGGCACGGGCCGGACGCGGCGCCTCGAAGCGCGCCTTGGGCTCCAGGCCCGGGATCACCTCGGCCTGGATGCGCTGCTTGCTGTAGGCCTCGATGTCGCCGATCTTGCGGCGGTCGCGGAACTCCGCGAAGGTGACGGCCAGGCCATCGCGCCCTGCGCGGCCGGTGCGGCCGATGCGGTGCGTGTAGTCCTCGCTCTTCATCGGCAGGCCGTAGTTGAACACGTGCGTGATCGTCGGCACGTCGATGCCGCGCGCGGCGACGTCGGTAGCCACGAGGAACTGCACCTGGCCCTGGCGCAGCGCCATCAGGCGGCGGTTGCGCAGGCCCTGCGACAGGTCGCCGTGCAGCGACACGGCGGCGAAGCCGGCCTGCTGCAGGTCTTCGGCGAGGCCGTCGCATTCCACCTTGGTGCTGGCGAACACGATGGCCTGGTCGATCGAGGCATCGCGCAGCCAGTGGTCCAGCATCTGGCGCTTGTGGTGCTGGTTGTCGGCCCAGAACAGCTTCTGCGAGATGTTGGCGTGGCGCTCCTGCGGCGAATCGACCTGGATGCGCTGCGGGTTGCGCATCACGCGCGCGGCCAACTGCTGGATGCGCGGCGCGAAGGTGGCGCTGAACATCATGGTCTGCTGGCGGTTGGCGGTGAGCTGGTTGACCTCTTCCAGGTCCTCGGCGAAGCCCAGGTCCAGCATGCGGTCGGCTTCGTCGACCACCAGGAACTGCACCTTGTCCAGCTTGATCTGGCTGGAACGCTGCAGGTCCAGCAGGCGGCCGGGCGTGGCCACCACGAGGTCGGCGTTCTGCAGGCGGGCGATCTGCATCTGGTAGGGCATGCCGCCCACCACGTTGGCGATGCGCAGGCCGCGGCAGTGCTTCACCAGGCCGATGGCGTCGTGCGCCACCTGCTGCGCGAGTTCGCGCGTGGGGCACAGGATCAGCGCGCCGGGCACGGCGGCCTTGAAGTTGCGCGAGCTCAGCGGGTTCTTGCGCGCGCGCTTGGGCGCCGCTTCGCCGCGGGCGGCAGCTTCTTCGTCGGCCTTGCGCTCGGCCTCGATCTCGGCCGCCTTCTGGCGGATGAGCGTGTCGAGCACGGGCAGCAGGAAGGCCGCGGTCTTGCCGCTGCCGGTCTGGCTGGAGACCATCAGGTCGTTGAAGCCGGGGCCAGGGGCGCGTTCCTGCGCCACGGTGCCGTCGGCGGCGCCTTGCCGCATAGCGCGGCCGATGCACTGCTGCTGCACCAGGGTGGGCTGGGTGTAGCCCAGGTCCGCCACGGCGGCGAGCAGTTCGGGGGAGAGGCCGAGCGCGGCAAAGCCGTTGGCCACGGCGGTATCTTTGATTTCCGTCATGAATAGTCCACGCGGCGTCGCCCGGGCGGGTGCGCCGTCATTGAAATGGTTTGGTAAACATCAACCATTCCAACGACAAACAGGCGGGGAGCCTGCGGACCAATAAGCTCCCCGGAGGAAGCGGCCCAGTGCGAGAAGGCAGATGCGCGATTCAGCTGCCTCGAAGCAGCAAGCCTGCGATTATCGCAGCATTCGCGTTTTCGTGCTCGGCCGCGTCAAGCGAGCTTCAGGAAGTGCTCGCGGTAGTGCGCCAGCTCGTCGATGGACTCGTGCACGTCGGCCAGCGCGGTGTGCAGCTGGCGCTTCTTGAAGGAGGTGTACACCTCGGGCCGCCAGCGCCGGGCCAGCTCCTTGAGCGTGCTCACGTCGAGGTTGCGGTAGTGGAACCAGGCCTCCAGCTGCGGCATGTACTTCACGAGGAAGCGCCGGTCCTGGCCTATGCTGTTGCCGCACAGGGGACTGCCCTGCCTGGGCACGTAGCGGCCGACGAATTCCAGCAGCTGCTGCTCCGCTTCGCCCTCCGTGATCGTGGAGGCGCGCACCCGCTCGGTCAGCCCGCTCTTGCCGTGGGTGCCCTTGTTCCACGCATCCATCAGATCCAGCTGCGCTTCGCTCTGGTGGATCGCGAACACGGGCCCTTCGATGCGCGGCTCCAGGCTCGGGCCGGTGATGACCACCGCGATCTCGATGATGCGGTCCCGCTCCGGGTCCAGCCCCGTCATCTCGCAGTCGAGCCACACGAGGTTCTGGTCGGTCTTCTCCAGGATGGCGGCAGGGGTCGCGGAAGGTTCAGCCATCCGCTGATTGTCGCCGATGGGTAAGATTCCAGGCATGCAAGCCTCCCCTGCCCTCACCTTCGCCTTCGCGGCCTTCCTGCTGGCGGGCCTCGCGGTGAAGTTCTGGCTGGCCACGCGCCAGCTGCGGCATGTGGCGCGGCATCGCCAGGCGGTGCCGGCGCCTTTCGCGGGCACGGTGTCGCTGGGGGCGCACCAGAAGGCCGCCGACTACACGGTGGCGAAATCGCGGCTTGGCCTGCTGGAGACCGCGTGGGGCACCGCGGTGCTGCTGGGATGGACGCTGCTGGGCGGCCTCGACGTCCTGAACCGCGCGCTCGTGGACGCGCTCGGCACGGGCATGTGGCAGCAACTCGCACTGCTCGCCTGCTTCGCCCTCGTCGGCGGCCTGCTCGAACTGCCCTTCTCCCTTTACAGCACGTTCGTGGTGGAGGAGCGCTTCGGGTTCAACAAAATGACGTGGAAGCTGTGGCTTGCGGACGCGGCGAAGGCGATGCTGCTGGGTGCGGCCATCGGCCTGCCGATCGCGGCGCTGATCCTCTGGCTGATGGGTGCTGCGGGCAGCTGGTGGTGGCTGTGGGCCTGGGCAGTCTGGATGGGCTTCAACCTCCTGCTGCTGGTGGTCTATCCGACCTTCATCGCGCCCATCTTCAACAAGTTCAAGCCGCTGGAAGACGAATCGCTCAAGGCGCGCGTGACGGCCCTGATGCAGCGCTGCGGTTTCGCGGCCAAGGGCCTGTTCGTGATGGACGGCAGCCGCCGCAGCGCGCACGCCAATGCCTACTTCACGGGCTTCGGCGCGGCCAAGCGCGTGGTCTTCTACGACACGCTGCTGGCCAAGCTCACGCCCGGCGAGGTGGACGCGGTGCTGGCGCACGAACTCGGGCACTTCAAGCACAAGCACATCGTCAAGCGCATCGTGATGATGTTCGCGGCCAGCCTGGCGGGCTTCGCGCTGCTCGGGTGGCTGGCCACGCGCACCTGGTTCTACACGGGCCTGGGCGTGCGGCCCAACCTCGACGGCCCCAACGACGCGCTCGCCCTGCTCCTGTTCCTGCTGGCCGTGCCCGTCTTCACCTACTTCGTCTCGCCGCTGTTCGCGCGCTTCTCGCGCAAGCACGAGTTCGAGGCCGACGCCTTCGCGGCCACCCAGACCAGCGGGCAGGAGCTTGGCAGCGCCCTCCTGAAGCTGTACGAGGACAACGCCTCCACCCTCACGCCCGATCCGGTGTTCGTGAAGTTCTATTACTCCCACCCGCCAGCGTCGGAACGCCTGGCGCGACTGGGCGCCGCGGGGGCCGCATGACGAACGGATCGCAGCAGCCGCGCCGCGCGCTGACGCCCACCGAGATCGTGAAGCGACTGGCGGACCTGCCGGGATGGAAGCTCTCCGGCGACGGGGACGACGTGGCGATCGAGAAGACCTACACCTTCGCGAATTACTACGAGACCATCGCCTTCGTGAACGCCCTCGCGTTCATGGCCCATGCGATGGACCACCATCCCGACCTGTCGGTGCACTACGGCCGCTGCGTGGTGCGCTACAGTACCCATTCGCTGCACGGCATCTCCGACGCGGACTTCGACTGCGCGGTGCGGGCCGACGGCCTGCTCGCCTGAGGACGGCCGCCCCTTGCCCGATCACGACATGCAAACCGGGCTGGTGGTTGCCAGCCACGGCCGCCATTGCCTGGTGGAGACTGCCGACGGCGTGCGCCGCCTTTGCCACGCGCGCGGCAAGAAGAACGAGACGGTGGTCGGCGACCGCGTGCGGTGGCGCCCGACCGGCGACGAAGGCGTGGTCGAAAGGGTCGAGCCCCGCCGCAACCTGTTCTACCGGCAGGACGAGATCCGCACCAAGTCGTTCGCGGCCAACCTCGACCAGGTGCTGGTGCTGATCGCCGCCGAGCCCGAGTTCTCGGAGATGCAGCTGGCCCGCGCGCTGATCGCGGCGGAGGCGGAGCACATCGCCCCCATCGTGGGCCTGAACAAGAGCGACCTGGCCGAGCCCTTCGCGCGCGCATCGGCCCGCCTCGCGCCGTACGCCGGCATGGGCTACCGGGTCCTTCGGCTCGCCTTGCGCGGTTCGGCGGGCGCCGACCGCGACCTGCTGATGGAGCACCTGCGCGGGAAGACGACGCTGGTGCTCGGCCCGTCCGGGGCCGGCAAGAGCACGCTGATCAACCTGCTCGTGCCGCAGGCGCAGGCGCTCACGGGCGAGATCTCGCAGGCGCTGAACTCGGGCAAGCACACGACCACCGCCACCACCTGGTATTGGGTCGACGAGGCGCGGCAGACCGCGCTGATCGACTCCCCGGGCTTCCAGGAATTCGGGCTGCACCACCTCGATCCGATGCAGCTCGCCGGGCTCATGCCCGACCTCAAGCCCCATGTCCCTGCGTGCAAGTTCTACAACTGCACCCACATGCACGAGCCCGCCTGCGGGGTGCGTGCGGTCGTGAGCCAGAGCACGCCGGCGCCACCGTCGGGCATCGAGCCCAGCCGGTACCGCATCTACCGCACGCTCTTCGAGGAACTCTCGCAGCCGCGCTACTGAGGCTCTTGTGCACGCGCGCTTCGTCCACATCTTGGCGGGAAGGAGGCGCCGAAGTACCCATGAGCCAGCTGCATGTCGTTTGCCCGCACTGCCACACCACCAACCGGGTCCAGTCCGGGGATCTCGCCAACGCGCCCGACTGCGGCAGCTGCCACCAGGCGCTTTTCACCGGCCAGCCGGCCAACCTCACCGCCACCGATTTCGAACGGCACATCGCGCGCAGCCAGCTGCCGGTGCTGGTGGACTTCTGGGCTCCGTGGTGCGGTCCGTGCCGCATGATGGCGCCGGCGTTCGAGCAGGCGGCCAGGCAATTGGAACCGCGGGTGCAGCTCGTCAAGCTGAATACCGACGAGGCGCAAGGCATAGGCGCCCGCCTGAACATCCGCAGCATTCCCACCCTGGCGTTGTTCGTCGGCGGCCGGGAGGTCGCGCGGCAGGCCGGAGCGATGGGCGCGGCGGACATCGTGCGCTGGACGGAGTCGCAGCTGGCGCGGGCTTCGACGATGGCGTGATCGGGGTGTCGGGGTTCCTGCGTCACCCCGACCTACAGGGCCGCCCAAACACGTAGGTCGGGGTGAGCCCGCAGGCGAACCCCGACGCCTCACCCCAGCAGATTCGCCAGCGTCAACAGCGCCAGCAGCACCATCCACAGCACCACCGACCGCCACACCAGCCCCACCACGCTGCGCAGGTGCCCGACCTCGGCTTCCCGGCCGGGCGTGCTCGCGGTGTCCGGCCCTGGCGGTTCGGTCGCGGCCAGACCTCCGTTGCCGTTGGGCGTGAAGACGGAAGGCTTGAGCGCCTCGCCGCCCAGGCGCACGTTCACGGCGCCCGACGTGGCCGCGAGGATCACGCCATCGTTGTCGTTGGGAAAGCGCTGCGCGTAGTTGCGCCAGCAGTCGATCGCTTCCTCGAAGCTGCCGACCACCGCGAAGGCGATCGCCGTGATCCGCGCCGGCAGCCAGTCCACCGCCGTCCAGGCGCGCGCCGCCGCGGACTGCAGCGCCTCGCTCGCGGGCTGGATCTGCATGCGGCTGCGATAGCGCCAATAGCGCCCCACGAATTCGGCCATGCGATAGAGCACGGCGCCCGCCGGGCCGAGCCCGAACGCAGCCAGCACCGAGAACCAGGCCAGCACGCCGAACACGTGGCGGTGCGCGGCGATCACGGAATGCTCGATGACGTGGCGCACGATCTCGCTGCGCGGCAACTCGCTTGCATCGACGCGCTGCCATTGGGCCAGCAGCTGGCGCGCGCGCATCTCGTCACCGGCTTCCAGCGCGTCGCGGATGTCGGTGAAGTGGTGACTGAACTGGCGAAAGCCCAGGGTGACGTACAGCACCACCACGCTCCACACCATCGCGGCCGGCCAGCCGACGAAGGACAGCAGCAGCCAGTGGATGGCGAGCGCCAGCAGCGAAGGGGCCACCACCGCCAGCAGCCAGGAAATCCAGCCGTGCTGCCGCTTGCCGGCATCGAAGTTGCGGCTCACCCAGCGCGCCCACACGCGCAGGCCGCCGTGGATCGGGTTGTGCGGACCCAGCGGTCGCACCTGCTCGATCAGGAGGGCCAACAGGATCGCGAAAAAACTCATGGCGGAATGATAGCGGGCGCCACCACCGTCATTCCCGCGCCGGACTACGCCGCCAGGAACCGGTAGAAATTGCGCAGCATCGCCGCCGTCGCACCCCAGATGAAGCGTTCCTTGCCGTCATCCTCGTAGGGCATCGAGAACCACTCGCGCCGCACGCCGCTGAATTCGATGGCGTGGCGCCGGTGGTGCGCCGGGTTCATCAGGAAGTCCAGCGGCACCTCGAACGCATCCGCCACCTCGTGCGGGTTGAGCGCCAGCCGGTAGTCGGGCCGCACCAGCGCGATCACGGGCGTGATGATGAACATCGTGCCGGTGGTGTAGGTCGGCATGGTGCCTATCACTTCGGCCAGCTGCCGCTCCAGGCCGATCTCCTCGTGCGCCTCGCGCAGGGCCGTGTCGGCCGCGTCGCGGTCGGTCTCGTCCTGCTTGCCGCCGGGGAACGCGACCTGCCCCGCGTGCGTGGCCAGGTTGGTCGTGCGCTCCGTGAGCAGGATCGTGGGCCGCTCGCGCATCACCACCGGCACCAGCACGGAAGCCTGCGCGGGCTGGCGGTCGGTGAAGCGGCGCTCGGACCACAGCTCCGGCTCCCACGCCGGCGGCTGGGCGAAGCGCTGCCGCAGCGACTGCGGCGCCAGCGCTTCGGGACGAACGCGCGGCAGGTGCGCGTCGATGCCGAGCAGGGGCACGTCGCGCGGGTCGAAGTTGGGCAGCTTCGACAGCGGCGTATCGGGCGGGATGGTGGCGGACGGGTCGATCGGGGGCATGGGC
>SEAY01000179.1 GCA_004144865.1 Comamonadaceae bacterium | reverse complement strand
AGCCCGCCGGCCATCACCAGCGACACCGCCTTCTCGCGCGCCGACGGCTGCGCCAGTTCGGCGGCGGCGAAGCGGTAGAGGCTCGCATTGGCCGCGTAGTAGCCGGCGAGCACGGTGCCCGCGCACACCAGCCAGAAATTGCGCGTCGCTGCGGCGTACGCACACAGCAGCGCGGACAGCAGCCCCACCACGATCCCGAGCTGGAAGGCGCGGCGGCGCCCGAAGCGGGCCTGCGCCAGCGCCACCGGCGCGGTGAAGAGGGCGCCGCCGACCACGTAGCCCATCACCGGCACGGTCGCCATCCAGCCGTAGGGCGCCAGCGCCAGGCCGACCAGGCCGTTGATCGCGATGAAGGTGACGTTGTTGGTGAGGAACAGGCCCTGCAGCACCGCCAGCAGCCACAGTTGCGGATTCATGCGCTGGCTCCCGCCAGGGTGAGCAGCGCGAGCGCCGCCAGCGGCGCGGTTTCGGCGCGCAGCACGCGCGGGCCCAGCGTCACCGGCTGCCAGCCGGCGGCGAGCGCCGCTTCTTCCTCGGCCGGCGAGAGGCCCCCCTCGGGGCCGCTCAGCAGCGTGACCGAGGGCGTCGCCGCGCCGCCTTGCAGCGGACGCGACCCCGCAGCCAGTGACAGCACCCATCCTGGCGCGGCCGCCTGCAGCCAGTCCCGCAAGGGCAGCACCGGATGCACGATCGGCACGCGGTTGCGCCCGCACTGCTCGCACGCGGCGATCGCCACCCCTTGCCAGTGCGCCTGCTTCTTCTGCGCGCGCTCGCCGGCGAGGCGCAGCACGCTGCGCTCGGCCAGCAGCGGCTGGATGGAGGCGGCGCCCAGCTCGGTGGCCTTCTCCACCAGCCAGTCCATGCGCTCGTTCGCGGGCATGCCCACGGCGAGGTGCACGGCGGCCCGCGTTTCGCATTCGATGGCGCGATGCGCGCCGACTTCGACGCGCACTTCGCTGCGGCCCATGTGTTCGACCACGGCTTCGTACTCGCCGCCGCGGCCGTCGAAGAGCGTCAGCGCATCCCCGGGCTGCAGCCGCAGCACCTGCACGTGGCGCGCCGCTCCGGGCGGCAGCGCCAGGCGCGCCCCGCTCGCCAGCGGCTCGTCGCAGTAAAGGCGCGGCACGGCAGCGGCCTAGAGGCGGCCGAAGGCGAAGCCCGTCACCGCGTCGCTGCCCTCGATCTCGTCGACCAGGCGTGCCAGCGGCGCGAGTTCGCGGTATCGGCTGGCGGTGGCGCGGATGTAGGCGAGGAAGCGCGGCGCGTCCGCCAGGTACTTGGGCTTGCCGTCGCGCAGCGTCAGGCGCGCGAAGATGCCCGCCACCTTCAGGTGCCGCTGCAGCCCCATCCACTCCACCGCGCGGTAGAACTCGCCGAAGTCCGCGTCCACGGGCAAGCCGGCCTTGAGCGCCTTTTCCCAATAGCGCACCGTGACGTCGATGACAAATTCCTCGTCCCAGCTCAGGAAGGCATCGCGCATCAGGCAGGCGATGTCGTAGGTGACCGGTCCGTACACCGCGTCCTGGAAGTCCAGCACGCCCACGCGCGGCTCGGCCGCATCGCGCGGGATCATCAGGTTGCGCGGCATGAAGTCGCGGTGCACGTACACGTTGGGCGCGGCCAGGTTGCGCTCGACGAGCAGGCGGAACTGCGATTCCAGGGTCTCGCGCTTGGCGCCCTGCAATTCGACGCCGCGGTGTTTTGCCAGGTACCAGTCGGGGAAAAGAGACAGCTCGCGCTGCAGCAGGGCCTGGTCATACGGCGGCAGCACGCCGGGCTTCGAGGCCAGCTGCCAGGTGACGAGGGCATCGACGGCGCGCATGTAAAGCGCCAGGTTGTTGCGCGGCTGCTGCGCGTCGACGACTTCGATCATGGTCTGCGTGCCCAGGTCGTCCAGCAGCATGAAGCCGAGCGGCTCGTCCCAGGCCAGGATGCGCGGCACGTGCAGCCCGGCGTCGGCCATCAAGCGGCCGACCTTCACGAAAGGCTTGCAGTCCTCGCGCTCGGGCGGGGCGTCCATCACGATGAAGGTCGCCGCCGCGCCGTCCACCCGCAGGTAGCGGCGGAAGCTGGCGTCGGCGGAGGCCGGGCGCAGGGTGCCCGGCTGCAGGCCGTGGGCTGGCGCGACGCTGGCAAGCCAGCCGTGGAATGCGGCTTCGCGCCGGGGGTCGCTCCAGGTGACCGCCGCTTGCGCGGGCGCGGGCTGGGAAGGGGTTGGCGCGGAATCGCTCATGGATAATCGATTCTACAAATCCAAATGGGGCGGGCCCTTCCGGCCGCCCGGGCCCGCACCCCCGATGCATCACCCTAGAAACAAGGCGTTCGCCGCCCGCTTCGCCCTGAGCCCCGTGGCGCTGGTCGTGGCGTCGCTGCTGCAGCCCGCCGCCGTGCACGCGCAGGCGGAGGCCGAGCCGCAGCCGCGACTGCGCCCCAGCCCGCAGCTGCGCGAGGACATCCCGCAGGACGCGCGCCAGCAGCTCCCCACCTTCGTCGAAGGCGACCGCATCACCGGCCGGCCCGACATCGAGACCATCGTCGAGGGGGATGCGGAGCTGCGCAAGGGCGACACCGTGATCCGCGCCAGGCGGCTGGAGTACCACCATCCCGACGACCTCGCCCGGGCGATCGGCGACGTGCGCATCAACAAGGCCGGCAACATCTTCGAAGGCACGCTGCTCGAACTGCACGTCGACGCCTTCCAGGGCTTCTTCAACGAGCCGCGCTACCGGTTCCTGCGCAACGACGCGTACGGCCAGGCTGACCGCATCGACTTCCTCGACGAGAACCGCTCGGTCATCCTCAACGCGACCTACACCACCTGCCAGGCGCAGCCCGGGCCGAGCTGGATGCCCGACTGGATCCTGCGCGCGTCGCGGCTGGAGATCGACCAGGAGGAGGAAGTCGGCGAGGCCCGCAACGCCGTCCTCAGCTTCAAGGGCGTGCCCATCCTGCCGGTGCCGGCGCTGACCTTCCCCACCGGCAACAAGCGCAAGTCGGGGGTGCTGCCGCCGACCATCGGGGTCGACAACAAGAACGGGCTGGACCTGACCCTGCCCTACTACTGGAACATCGCGCCCAACCGCGACCTGACGCTGTACCCCACCATCATGTCGCGCCGCGGCGTCGACCTGGGCGCGGAGTTCCGCTACCTGGAGCCGGGCTATTCCGGCACGGTGCGTGCGAACTACATGCCCAACGATCGGTTGCGCGACCGCGACCGCTGGGGACTGGCCACCGAGCATGCGCAGGACAACCTGGACCTGCCCGGCCTCGGCCCGACGGGCCTGTCGCTGCGCCTGAACCGGGTGAGCGACGACAACTACTGGCGCGACTTCTCGCGCAACTCGGCCACGCTCACGCAGCGCCTGCTGGCCAACGACTTCAACATGACGTGGGGCTGGCAGGGCGTGGGCATGCGGCTGCGCAGCCTGAAGTGGCAGACGTTGCAGGACCCGCTGGCGCCCATCGTGCCGCCGTATGACCGCTCGCCGGAGCTGACCGCCTCGTACGCGCGCTCCCTGCCCGGGGGCCTGGACGCTTCCGTGGTGGCCGACCACACCCGCTTCGAATCGGATCCTGCGATCACCGGCCAGCCGAACGCCAACCGCGGCCTCGTCGTCGCGCGGCTGAGCCGCACCTGGGAGGCGCCGGGCTGGTTCATCACCCCGAGCGCGCAGCTGCATGGCCGCCAGTACGACTTCTCCCAGCCCACTGCCGGCGGGCTGAACTCGGCCCAGGTCACGGTGCCCACGGCGAGCCTGGACAGCGGCTTCGTGCTGGAGCGCAACACCCGCTATTTCGGCCGCGACTTCCTGCAGACGCTGGAGCCGCGCGCGTTCTACGTCTAC
>SEAY01000084.1 GCA_004144865.1 Comamonadaceae bacterium | reverse complement strand
CACCGCGCCGACGGGCACTTCGCCCGCGGCCTGCGCCAGCGCGGCCTGCGCCAGCGCCTCGCGCATGAAGGCCTCGTCGCCCGCCATCAATCGCCCGTCATGCCGAGCCGCTGCATCCATGCAGCGAGGGCCTTCTCGTTCCCGGTGCCTTGCGCGTAGTCCTCGTGCATGCGCGCATGCGCCTCGCGCCGGTGCTGGTTCAGCTTGAGCTTGCAGGACCACTCCACCACTTCGAGTTCGAAGCCCACGATGCCGGCCAGCATCTTGTGCGCGAACTCCTCGCCGAGGCTGCGCCACTGCTCCACGTAGGGTGGCTCGTGGTCCCCGATCAGCTTCTTCAGAAGACGGTCCTTGGCGAGCGGGTCCTCCACCAGCCGCGCTTCGACCCTGCAATGCACGGCGAGATAGTTCCAGGTGGGGACGCGCTGCCGGTCCGGATACACGGAGGGCGAAAGATAGGCGTGCGGACCCATGAACATGGCCAGCGCCTGCGGCCGCGCCTGCAGGTGGCGCCAATGCGGATTGGGCCTGGCGCAATGTCCCAGGAGGACGAAGCGCCCTTCCCTCTCCTCGAGGTGCAGCGGCAGGTGGGTGACGAAGGGAAAGCCGGTGTCGTCCGTCGAGACCAGGCTCGCGAACGGGTGGGCCCGCATCAGCTCCGCGGCGATGGCGGGATCCTCGGACCGGAACTGGGGCGGCTGGTACATGGCGGCATTGTGCCGCGCCCCGCGCTCAGGCGCCCCCGGCGGGGACCCGCAGGATCCAGGTTGTGCCCGGTCCGCGCGCGGCCTGCTCCAGCGTTCCGGCCAGCTGGCGAGCGCGCGCCTGCATGTTGCCCAATCCCCGACCCGCGGGCGCATCGGCCGGACGGGCCCGCGGCGCGAGGCCGCAGCCGTCGTCGGCGACCTCCAGCACCAGGAAGCCGGTCTCCATGCGCCCGGCGACGCGCAGGCGCGAAGCCCCGGCATGCTTCAGCGCGTTGCCCACCGCCTCCTGCACGATGCGCAGCACGTGCAGCACCGCGCCCGGCGAAGGCAGGTTCATGCCGTCGGCGACGTCCCACTCCAGCGCCACGCCGGCGGCGCGCAGCCGCGGCTCCAGCCGGTAGCGCAGGTTGGCCAAGGCGATCTGCAGCGAGCGCTCGTCGGGTTCCAGCGAATCGATCATCAGGCGCAGGTCGTCCATGCATTCGCGCAGCAGCGCGGCGACGTCGGCCGGGCCGCTGCGCCCGCGCTCCACCGCCTCGAGCGTGGTGATCAGCTGCGATCCGATGCCGTCGTGCATGTCGCGCATCAGGCGGTCGCGTTCGGCGGCGACGGTGGCGGCCCGTTCCAGGGCGCGCAGCTGCTGGTGGGTGCGCTCCAGCTCCTGCGCACGCTCCTGGACGCGCCGCTCGAGGTCCGCGTTGCGCGCGCGCGCCTCGTCATAGGTACGGAAGTAGTCTTCGGCCAGCGCGTACACCAGCGCGCACAGCAGCACCGGCGCGCCGTAGGCCATGCGCGCGGCCGGGCCGAAAGGCAGTACCTGCGCCGACACGGCCAGGTCGGTCACGCCCAGCAGCAGCGTGATCACGAGCGCACCCAGGATCACCCAGGGCCCCGCTTCGCGCCGCCCCCGCGTGGCGCGCAGGTGCCGAACGAGGATCGCCACCGCCCAGGCGCCGAAAGCGGCGCAGCCGACATACCAGGGCAGGCGCAGCGCGCTCACCACCGCGGGGTCCAGCAGCGCGAAGGCCGCCATGGACAGCACGGCGCCGGCGGCCAGCACCCATTCCGCCCGGCGCGGCGGCGCCCCGGTGTAGCGCCGCATGAAGATCCAGTTCAGCACGACGACCACCCCGAGGCTCCCGAGCACGAAAGCCTCCCACAGCGCGGACGGGATCGCGGGAGAGGCCGTGTAGTGGAAATTGCGCAGCGACCACACCAGGGCCAGCGCCGCGAAGATCCCGTAGATGCTCTCGGTGGGGCGGCGAAGCCAGAGCAGCAGCACCAGCAGGCCGACGAACACCAGGGCCATGTTCATCGAGCGCGGCAGGCTCACCCGCAGCAGCAGGTCGCGCTCGTAGAGCGGCGCCACCACGGCGCGCGGCCCCAGCGTGATGGGCCCGAGGCCGCCGCGCAGGTTGGGCGCCACGCGCAGCCGCAGCAGCAGCTCGTTGTCGCCGGCACGCAGCAGGTGCGCCGCGATCGCATTGAACTGCGGCTTGCCGAGCGCGCGGCTGTACGGCCCCGTCATGGCGCCGCCGCCCACGTCGGTACCGTTGATGGAGAGCTGGTGCGTGGTGGCCACCGTCGGCAGGTACGCGGCCCAGGCCTCCCCCGGCGCCTGCGCCAGGCGGAAGGTGGCGCGGTACCAGCCATAGCCCGACTGGCCGGGATTGCTGCGCCGCCAGTTGTCCGGAAGGGTGCGCCCAACCCACGCTGCATCGGCCGCAGGCGGCGCCGGATCGTCGGACTTGAGGAAATCGAGCGCGGTGATCTCGACCACCGGTCCTTCCACCCGCGTGGGCGCGAAAGTGAAGAAGGCGCCCGCGAGCGCCCCGCCGACGAGCAGCGCCAGCACCAGCCCGCGGACGAGCCGGTTCACAGCCGCAACAGGCCGCGCTGCTGCGCCAGGTAGACGGCGTGCTGGCGCGAGGTGGCTTCGAGCTTCACGTAGATGCTGCGCACGTGCGACTTCACCGTGAGCGGCGAGATCTTCAGCTGCTCCCCGATCTCCGGGATCGTGTGGCCGCGCGCGATGGCTTCCAGGATGCCGGCCTCGCGGCGCGTGAGCGGCGACGGATCCTGCGCAGCAGCGGGCCCGCTGGCCGGGACAGCCTGCGCAGCCGCCGCCGCGGCCTGCCCGCCGTCGCGCAAGCGCACCAGCAGCAGCCGCGCGAGGGCCGGGCTGATGGGCGATTCGCCGGCCTGCAGGGCGTGGATGGCGGCGTTGAAATCCTCGGGCAGGCTGTCCTTCAGCAGGTAGCCGGTGGCGCCGGCCTCGATCGCCTCGAACAGGTTGCGCTCGCCCCCGAAGACGGAGACCACCATGATGGAGGTATGCGGAGAAGCGAGCCGGATGTGGCGGATGACGTCGAAGCCGCTGCCGTCCGGCAGGCCCAGGTCCACCAGCGCGACGTCGGGCGCCAGCCGGGCCACCGCGTCCATGGCCGCGCGCGCGTTGGCGAATTCACCCACCACCTGCAGCGCGGGATCGCGCGCCAGGTTCTCGCGGTAGCGCTGCGCGTGCAACGCGTTGTCTTCGACGATGACCACGGAGACGCGCACGGCCGCGCGCATCCCGCCCGAAGGAACTGCATTCACGTTCTTACTCCCATTCGATCGTGGCGGGCGGCTTGCTGCTCACGTCGTAGGTCACGCGGTTGATGCCGCGCACCTCGTTGATGATGCGGCCGGACACCTTCTTCAGCAGCGCATAGGGCAGCTCGGCCCAGTCCGCCGTCATGAAGTCGCTGGTCTGCACGGCGCGCAGGGCGACGACATAGTCGTACGTGCGGCCGTCCCCCATCACGCCCACGCTCTTGACCGGCAGGAACACGGTGAAGGCCTGGCTGGTGAGGTCGTACCAGCTCCTGCCGCTGTGCTCGTCGCGGAAATTGCGCAGCTCCTCGATGAAGATCGCGTCGGCGCGGCGCAGCAGCTCCGCATATTCCTTCTTCACCTCGCCGAGGATGCGCACGCCCAGGCCCGGCCCGGGGAAGGGATGGCGGTACACCATCTCCGGCGGCAGGCCCAGTGCCACGCCGAGCTCGCGCACTTCGTCCTTGAACAGGTCGCGCAGCGGCTCCAGCAGCTTCAGACCGAGCTGCTCCGGCAATCCGCCGACGTTGTGGTGGCTCTTGATCGTCACGGCCTTCTTGCTCTTGCCGCCGCCGGACTCGATGACGTCCGGATAGATCGTGCCCTGGGCCAGCCACGCAACGTGGCGCGAATGCGATTCCTTGATCTTCGCGGCTTGCGCCTTGAAGACGTCGACGAACAGGCCGCCGATGATCTTGCGCTTGGCCTCGGGGTCGCCCACGCCGGCCAGCTTGCCCAGGAACAGGTCGGCGGCATCGACGCGCACCACCTTCGCGTGCAGCTTGCCCGCGAACATGTCCATCACCATGTCGCCCTCGTCCAGGCGCAGCAGGCCGTGGTCGACGAACACGCAGGTGAGCTGGTCGCCGATGGCGCGGTGGATCAGCGCGGCCGCGACCGACGAATCCACGCCGCCGGAGAGGCCGAGGATCACCTCCTCGTCGCCCACCTGCCGGCGGATCGCCTCCACGGCCTCCGCGATGTGGTCGCCCATCACCCAGTCCGGGCGCGCCTTGCAGATACCGAGCACGAAGCGCTCGAGGATCGCGCGGCCCTGCACGGTGTGCGTGACCTCGGCGTGGAACTGGATCGCGTAGAAGCCGCGCTGCTCGTCGGCCATGCCGGCAATCGGGCAGCTTTCGGTGGATGCCATCAGCTTGAAGCCGGGTGGCATCTCCACGACCTTGTCGCCGTGCGACATCCAGACGTTGAGCATGCCGTGGCCTTCCGGCGTGACGTAGTCGGCGATCTCGCGCAGCAGCTCGGTATGGCCGCGCGCACGCACGGCGGCGAAGCCGAACTCGCGCTTGTGGCCGCCCTCGACCTTGCCACCGAGCTGGTGCGCCATCGTCTGCATGCCGTAGCAGATGCCCAGCACCGGCACGCCCAGCTCGAACACGGCCTGCGGCGCCTTGTCGGTGGTTTCCTCGTACACGCTCGCATGGCTGCCCGAGAGGATCACTCCCTTGAGCGTGCCGTCCGCCGCGTACTGGCGGATCCACTCGTCGCTCACGTCGCAGGGATGGACTTCGGAGTACACGTGGGCTTCGCGCACGCGCCGGGCGATCAGCTGGGTGACCTGGGAGCCGAAGTCGAGGATGAGGATCTTGTCGTGTTGCATGGTGGCTTCAGAAACTGAGGCAGACGATCCCGCAGGAGCGGGCGGCGTCGAGGAGCTGCCGGTCGAGGGAGGCCAGTTGGCCGTTCAGCCGCAGGACGAGTTCGAGGTAGCTGGCGTCGTAGTAGGTCAGCCCGTGCGTCGACGCCAGCCGGGCGACCTGGGCCTGGCGATGCGCATTGGGCGCGCCGTCGAACTGGATGCGGGCCTGGGACAGGATCCCGAGCCCGCGCTCCACCATCCCGGCGTCGATGCGCTTGCGCGCCTGCCCCATGACGAGCATGTTTCCCATCTCCCACAACCACAGGGCGGGCGCGTGGAAGAGATCAGGGGTGGTCCGCGCCTGGGCGTACAGCTCATGGGCGGCGATGTTGGGCCCGTCGGGCATCACCCAGGCGCCCGCCGCCGAGGAGTCGATGACGATGGGCTTCACACCTTGCGGCCGGCGTCGCGCAGGCTCTTCCAGTCCGAGTAGCCAGCCACGGGCGGTTGCACCTGGGCCTGGAACGCCCGCAGTTCGTCCAGGGCCTGCTGCCGCGCGCGCTCCTGCTCGGCCACGCCGGCGCCCTCCTCGGTCTCGCGCACGATGCGCGCGATCTTCTTGCCGTGGCGGGTGATCACGATTTCTTCGCCGTCCTCGACGGCTTGCAGCAAGGCCGAGAAGCGGTCCTTGGCCTGGTGGACGGGAATGGTCTGCATGGTCTGGCCAGAAATGGAAATTCGGGCCAGTTTACTCGATCTGGCCCGACCCTACAAATCAGGCCAGAATCAGTCGGCCCGGTAGTTGGGCGCTTCCTTGGTGATCTGCACGTCGTGCACGTGGCTCTCGCGCATGCCCGCCGCCGTGATCTGCACGAACTCGGCCTTCTGCCGCATTTCCTCGATGGTGGCGCAGCCGCAGTAGCCCATCGCGGCACGCACGCCGCCCGCCATCTGGTAGACGATGCCGACCAGCGAGCCCTTGTAGGGCACGCGGCCCTCGATGCCTTCGGGCACCAGCTTGTCCGCGTTGGGATTGCCGGTCGTTGCTTCCTGGAAGTAGCGGTCGGCGCTGCCCTGCTGCATGGCGCCGATGGAGCCCATGCCGCGGTAACTCTTGTAGCTGCGGCCCTGGTAGAGGACCGTCTCGCCCGGCGCTTCCTCGGTGCCGGCGAACATGCCGCCCATCATCACGGCGCTCGCGCCCGCGGCGATGGACTTGGCGATGTCGCCGGAGTAGCGGATGCCGCCGTCCGCGATCAGCGGCACGCCCGTGCCGGCGAGTGCCGTGGCGACGTTGTCGATCGCGGTGATCTGCGGCACGCCCACGCCCGCCACGATGCGCGTGGTGCAGATGGAGCCCGGGCCGATGCCGACCTTCACCGCGTCCGCGCCGGCCTCGACCAGCGCGCGCGCCGCGCCGCCGGTGGCGATGTTGCCGCCGATCACGTCGACCTGCGGGTAGTTCTGCTTGACCCAGCGCACGCGCTCGATCACGCCCCTGCTGTGGCCGTGCGCGGTGTCCACCACGATGGCGTCGACGCCGGCCTTGACCAGGGCCTCCACGCGCTCCTCGGTGCCCTCACCCACGCCGACCGCCGCGCCGACGCGCAGGCGCCCGCTCGGGTCGCGGGCCGCGTTCGGGAAGCTGGTCTGCTTGGTGATGTCCTTGACCGTGATCAGGCCCTTGAGCTCGAAGGCGTCGTTGATCACCAGCAGCCGTTCGAGCTTGTGCTTGTTCAGGAGCGCCTTGGCTTCGCTGGGGCTGGTGCCCTCGCGCACCGTCACGAGCTTCTCGCGCGGGGTCATGATCTGCGTGACCGGCACTTCGTAGCGCGTCTCGAAGCGCAGGTCGCGCCCCGTCACGATGCCGACCACCTTGCCGCCATCGAGCACAGGAAAGCCGGAGATGCCCAGCTGCTCCTGCATCGCGAGCACCTGGCGCACGGTGTGCTGCGGGGTGATCACCACCGGGTCGCGCAGGACGCCGGACTCATAGCGCTTCACGCGCGCCACTTCCGCGGCCTGCTGCTGCGGAGTGAGGTTCTTGTGGATGATGCCCATCCCGCCTTCCTGCGCGATGGCGATCGCGAGGCGCGCTTCCGTCACCGTGTCCATCGCCGCGGACACGAGCGGCAGGTTCAGCTGGATGTTGCGGGAGAGGCGGGTCGAGAGGGAGGTGTCCTTGGGCAGGACCTGGGAGAACGCCGGCACCAGCAACACGTCGTCGAAGGTGAGCGCTTTTCCGAGAAGGCGCATGTGCTCGCTCCAAAAAAAGGATTGTACCCGCGTGCAATTTCGCACGGCCCCGGTGGGGCTTGCGCGCCACGCGCAGGGCAACGCCCCAAGGGGTTTGCCGGCGGCCGAGCTAAACTGAAAAGATGAACGCCTTCCGCATCGCCCTGGTCGCCCTCGTGTGTTCCGCGCCGCTCGCCGCACTGTCGCAGTGGCAATGGCTGGACAAGGACAATCGCAAGGTCTTCAGCGACCAGGCGCCGCCCCCGGACGTGCCGGCAAACCGCATCCTGCGCCAGCCGGGCCAGCGCGGCCCCGCGGCCGCCCCGGTGGCCGAACCCGTGTCGGCGCCGGCCGCCGCCGCCAAGCCCGCACTGCCCAAGCCGTCGGGCGTCGACAAGACGCTGGAGGAGCGGAAGAAGCAGGCCGAGGCCGCAGAGGCCGCGAAGAAGAAGGCCGAGGACGACAAGTTCGCCGCGCTGCAGGCCGAGAACTGCCAGCGCGCGAAGCAGGCCAAGGCGACCTACGACTCGGGCGTGCGCGTCGCGCGCGTCAACGACAAGGGCGAGCGCGAGTTCATCGACGACGCCGCGCGGGCCGCCGAATCGAAGCGCCTGGCCGAGGTGATCGCGCGCGACTGCGTGAAGGCTCAGTAACCGGGCTTCGCCCCCGGCCGGCGGCTGGCGAACAGGCCCGCCGCGCGGGCGCCCTGCTTGCGGAAGCGCTCGCGCCGCGCCACCTTCGGATCCACCAGCAAGGGCCGGTAGACCTCCACGCGGTCGCCGTCGCGCACCGGCTGGTCCAGGCTGCCGCGCCGCCCCCAGGTCCCGACCTCCAGCGCCGCCACGTCCTCCCCCGCGCAGGCCTGCGGCCAGCCGCTTGCCAGCACCGCATCGCGCAGCGTCGCGCCTTCGGGCAGCTCCACCAGCCACTCCAGCACCTGGCGCGGCCCCGGCGAATACATGACGATCACGTGCGGCATCAGCCGTACACCTGCTCGGCCCGCTTCACGAAGGCATCCACCAGGTTGCCGGCGATCCTGTCGAACACCGGCCCCACGAGGGCCGCGAGCGCGGCGCTCTTGAACGCATACTGCAGCTCCAGCGTGACCTTGCAGGCGCGCTGGCCCGCGTGCCCCAGGGGCTGGAATTTCCAGCAGCCATCGAGGTTGGAAAACGGTCCGTCCACCAGCTTCATGCGCACCTCGCGACCCGGGACGTGCGTGTTGCGCGTGGTGAATGTCTGGCGGATGCCGGAGAAATGGATGCCGACCTCGGCCTTCATGCCGTCGGGCTCCAGCGCGATCACGGTGGACCGGTCGCACCAGGGCAGGAACTCGCAGTACTTCGCCACGTCGGTCACCAGCGCGAACATCTCCTCGGCGCTGTACCAGATCAGGACGGACTTGTGGACTGTTTTCATGGAGAATTGCGGGCCCGCGCGGGATTGTAGAGAGCCGCTGCCGGACCCAACTGTCAGTCTATGGCTCAGAAAAAAGAATCACCCGCCCGCATCGCCGACAACAAGAAGGCCGCCTTCAACTACTTCTTCGAGGAGCGGTACGAGGCCGGCGTGGTGCTGCAAGGCTGGGAAGTGAAGGCGCTGCGCGCGGGGAAGGTCCAGTTGACCGACGGCTACGTGGTGATCCGCGACGGCGAGCTGTACCTGATCGGCTGCCAGATCAACCCGCTGAAGACCGCCTCCACCCACGTCAATCCGGAGGCGGCGCGCACCAAGAAGCTGCTGATGAAGAAGGACGAGATCCGGCGCTTGATCGGCAAGGTGGAACAGAAAGGCTACACGCTGGTGCCGATCCAGTTGTACTGGAAGGCCGGCAAGGTGAAGGCCGAGATCGCCCTGGCCAAGGGCAAGGCCGAACACGACAAGCGCGACACGATCAAGGACCGCGAAGGCAAGCGCGAAGTCGAGCGCGCCATGAAGGAGCGGCACCGCTGATCGGAATTCCCCAGGCGCGGGGAATAATCGGGCCCCCGCGGTCGTTCATGCAGGCAGGACCCCAAGGAGAAACCCATGCGCCCTGCCCTGCACCTGCTCGCCGCCTTCGCGTCTGCCGCCCTGCTCGCGGCCTGCGCCAGTACCACGACCGCCCGCATGCCGGCCACAGCGGCCGACGGCGTGTTCGTCGGGCCCAACGGAATGACCCTGTACACCTTCGACCGCGACGCGATGGGCTCGGGCAAGTCGGTGTGCAACGGCCCGTGCGCCACCAACTGGCCGCCCCTGATGGCGGGTGCCGGCGACCAGCCGGCGGGCGACTGGACGATCGTCGTGCGCGACGACGGCAGCCGCCAGTGGGCGTACAAGGGAAAGCCGGTCTACTACTGGGTGCGCGACGCCAAGCCTGGTGACCGCACCGGCGACGGCGTGAACAACGCGTGGCGGATCGCCCGCCCGTGACGGGCGGCTTCCGCCCTTCGCGGGCCGGCCGTTAACCTGACCGCATGCAGCAGGCGCCTTCCACCCCCGCGCTGGCCGGCCACATTCCCGCCCTGCGCCGCTATGCGCGCGCCCTCACGGGCGACGGCTGGGCCGCCGACGACCTGGTGCAGGACACGCTGGAACGCGCGTGCGAACGCTGGCAGCTGTGGGCCGCCGACAGCGACCTGCGCGCCTGGCTGTTCACCGTGATGCACAACCTGTTCGTGGACGGCGCCCGGCGGGCGTTGCGCCAACAGGGCCAGCGGGTGGACGTGGACGACGTCGCCGGCGAGCTGGCGGCGCCCGCGGGTGCGACGGACCAGGCGCTGGACCTGCAGCGCTGCCTGCTGCGCCTGCCCGAGGAGCAGCGCGAGGTGCTGCTGCTGGTGGCGCTGCAGGACCTGGGCTACGAAGACGTCGCGCGGATCACGGGCGTGCCGGTGGGCACCGTGATGTCGCGCCTGTCGCGGGCGCGCTCGCGCCTGCGCGAGTTGATGGACGGCCGCGCCCCGGCGCCTGCCGCAGCGGCGCCGCTGCGAAGACTGAAGTGATGGAAAGGCCATGAACGAGGAGAAGCTGCCCCCTTCCGACGACGCGGAACTGCACGCGTACGTGGACGGACGCCTGCCGCCGCGGCAGCGTGCGTCCGTCGAGGCGCGCCTGCGCGGCGACGCGGAAGCGGCGCGCCGCGTGCACGAATGGAGCGAGCAGCGCGAGCTGCTGCGCGCGCTGCATGGCAGCGTCCTGGCGGAGCCGGTGCCGGCGCACCTGGCGCAAGCCGCGCAGCAGCTCCACGCCCGCGGCAACCGCATCGCGCGGTGGCAGCGCTGGGGCGGCATGGCGGCGGCCGTGCTCGTCGCCTTCGGCGTGGGCTGGGCCAGCCACGGCGAATGGCAGGCCCGCGTAGCGGGCGGGCGCGCCCAGCCGGTGACGGCGTTCGCGCGCCAGGCCGTCACCGCGCACGTGGTCTACCTGCCCGAGGTGCGCCATCCGGTGGAAGTGGAGGCGGCGCAGCAGCAGCACCTGGTGCAGTGGCTGTCGAAGCGGCTGGACCGGCCACTGAAGATCCCCAACCTCGCGCCGGCCGGCTACGAGCTCGTGGGCGGCCGCCTGCTGCCCGGGGACGGCGGCGCCCGCGCCCAGTTCATGTTCCAGAACGCGGCGGGCGAGCGCGTGACGCTCTACGTGGGCGCGATCGAGGGCGCCAAGGCCCGCGGCCTGGAGGAAACGGCGTTCCGCTTCGCGAGCGAACGCGGCATGTCCAGCTTCTACTGGGTCGACCAGGGATTCGGCTACGCCCTCACGGGCAGGCTGCCGCGCCAGGGACTGCTGGTGCTGGCGGAATCGGTCCACCGGCAGTTGTGATGGGTTCGTAGGGTGGGCAGCACCGCTGCCCACCGTTCCCGGATGCCCGGTGGGCAACGGGCGTTGCCCACCCTACGATCTATCCGAGGTGCCGCAGCGGATGCGCATGCGCCGGCCACGGGCTGGCGAAGAACGCCCGCACCATGTCCGGGGTGACGTCCTCGATGCGCGCCGGGTTCCAGCGTGGCGCATGGTCCTTGTCGACCGCCAGCGCGCGGATGCCCTCGAAGGTCTCGCCGGCGCTGCCCGGGCGCAGGTGGAAGCAGTGGCGCACCATGTCCCGTTCCATGCGCAGGTCGTCCGCCAGCTTCATGTGGCGGGCCCGGCGCACGTGTTCCAGCGTCACGTGCAGCATGAGCGGCGAGCGCTTGCGCAGTACGGCCGCCGTTTCGGCCGACCAGGCAGAACCGTCCGCCTCCAGCGCCGCGACGATCGCCCCCACCGTGGGCAGCGCGAAGAAGCGGTCGATGTCTGCGCGCTGCGCGGCCAGCGCGCTCGTGCCCGTGCCGGGGGTGCGGCGCATGCGCTCGCGCAGGGCGGCGAAGCCCTCGTCGTCGGCGAGGCGCTCCCACACCGTGGGCAGTTCGGCGGATGGCAGCACGCCGTCGGCCAGGCCGGCATCCATCGCATCCGCGCCGGTGATCAGGTTGCCGGTGAGGGCCAGGTACTCGCCGATGCGGCCCGGGCAGCGCGCGAGGAACCAGCCGCCGCCGACGTCGGGGAACAAGCCGATGTTCGTCTCGGGCATCGCCATCTTCGTGCGCTCCGTGGCGATGCGCAGGCTGTAGTCGCCGCCGTGGGCGGAAATCCCCATGCCCCCGCCCATCACGATGCCGTCCATGACCACGACGTAAGGCTTCGGGTAGCCGTGGATCAAGTGGTTGAGCGTGTATTCCTCGGTGAAGAAGTCTTCGAGCCGCGGGTCGCCCGCCAGCACCGCCTGGTGGAAGAAGCGGATGTCGCCGCCCGCGCAAAAGGCGCCGAACGACCCCTCCTTGCCCATGCCGCGCAGGGCGACGCGCTCCACGCGCGGGTCGTCGCGCCAGGCGAGCAGCGCCGTGGTCAGGTCGCGGATCATCTCCAGCGAAAGCGCATTGAGCGCCTTCGGCCGGTCCAGCGTGATGAGGCCGGCGCTGCCGCGCACCTCGGTCTTGACGTAGCTCATGCCGCCCTCTGCTTCCATCCGATCAGTTCGTTCATCAACAGCGCCGCGATGACCAGCGTGCCGCCGGTGAGCACGGTAGGCCGCGGCACTTCGCCGGCGCCCAGCCACGCGAGCAGGATGCCGAAGATCACCTCCAGCAGCGCCAGCAGCGAGATCTCGGGCGCCTTCAGCACGCGCGCGCACATCACGGCGAGCACGCAGGGGATCGCCAGCTGCACCAGCCCGAGCAGCGCCAGCAGGCCGACATCATGGACGGACGCCTCGAAGGGCAGCGCCAGCGGCAGCGTCACCAGCGAGGAAATGATCGCGCCCACCAGGACTGCCGGCACCAGGTCGACGTCCTGCCCCTGCGCGTGCGCGCGCTGGGTCAGCGTCCAGTTGACGCCGCCCGCGAGCGGCACGCACAGGGCCACCAGCGTCCCGGCGAAGCGCCCGGCCTCGATCTGCACGCCGTACATGTAGCCGATGCCGGCGCCGGCCACCAGGATGGCGATCCAGGTGCGCGGCGGGATGCGGTGCCCGATGAAGACGCGCGCGATCAGGGCCGTGAGGAAGGGACCGATGGCCATGGTGACCAGCACGTTGGCCACGCTGGTGAGCGTGAGCGCCATCATGAAGGCCGTGAACATGACGCTCCAGCACACGCCGGACAGCCACAGCGCCGCCCCGCCGTGGCGGATCTTGCCGAACACGGCGCGGCCCTGGAAGAAGGGGAGGATCACCAGCAGCGAGAGCACGGTGAAGAAGCTGCGCCAGAAGGTCACCTCGAAGCTGCGCGCGTGCTCGAGGTGGCGGGTCACCACGCCGGCGATGGACCACATGAGGGTCACGGCGACCATGACGAACACCGCGCGGGTGTGGGTGAGTTTCACTTCATTCTTGTTCGGATCCGGCTTCGCCGGATGGGAAGCCCTGGATCCCCGCCTCCGCGGGGATGACGGATTATCGGGGACGCAAAGAAAAAGCCCGGCGGGGCCGGGCTTCCAGGGGGGCGGATCAGGCCGCTTCGCGCAGGGCACGCTTGCGCTCGTGCTCCTTCAGGAAGCGCTTGCGAAGGCGCACCGACTTGGGCGTGATCTCGACCAGCTCGTCGTCCTCGATGAACTCGACGCCGTACTCCAGCGTGAGCTCGATCGGCGGCGTGATCTTGATCGCGTCTTCCTTGCCGGACACGCGGAAGTTGGTCAGCTGCTTGGTGCGGGTGGCGTTCACCACCAGGTCGTTGTCGCGGTTGTGGATGCCGACGATCATGCCCTCGTACACCGGGTCGTTCGGCTTGACGAACATGCGGCCGCGGTCGTCCAGCTTGCCCAGGGCGTAGGTGAAGATCTCGCCGTCGTCCATGGAGATCAGCACGCCGTTCTTGCGGCTGGCGATCTCGCCCTTGTACGGCTCGTAGCCGTCGAAGATGTTGGCGATCAGGCCGGATCCGCGCGTCAGGTTCATGAATTCGTTGCTGAAGCCGATCAGCCCGCGCGCCGGGATGCGGTATTCCAGGCGCACGCGGCCGCGGCCGTCCGGCTCCATGTTCACCAGCTCGCCCTTGCGCTCGCCCAGCGCCTGCATCACGCCGCCCTGGTGCTGCTCCTCGATGTCGGCCGTCACCAGCTCGATCGGCTCGTGCTTCACGCCGTCCACCGTGTGGAACACCACGCGCGGCTTGGACACGGCCAGCTCGTAGCCTTCGCGGCGCATGTTCTCCACCAGGATGGTCAGGTGCAGTTCGCCGCGGCCCATCACCTCGAACACGCCTTCCTCGTCCGTTTCCTTGACGCGCAGGGCGACGTTGGACTGCAGCTCCTTCTGCAGGCGGTCCCAGATCTGGCGGCTGGTCACGAACTTGCCTTCGCGGCCGGCCAGCGGGCTGGTGTTGACGCAGAAGTTCATGGTGAGCGTCGGCTCGTCCACCTTCAGCATCGGCAGCGGGGCCGGGTTCAGCGGGTCCGTCACGGTCACGCCGATGCCGATCTCCTCGATGCCGTTGATCAGCACGATGTCGCCGGGGCCGGCTTCCTTGACCTGCACGCGCGTGAGGCCCTCGAAGGTGAGCACCTGGTTGACGCGGCCCTTGACCTGCTTGCCGTCCGGGCCTTCCATCACCAGCACGTCCATCATCGGGCGGATGGTGCCGGCGTTGACGCGGCCCACGCCGATGCGGCCCACGAAGCTGGAGTAGTCCAGCGCGGAGATCTGCAGCTGCAGCGGCGCGGCCGGGTCGCCCTTGTGCTCGGGCACGTGCGACAGGATGGTGTCGAACAGGGCCGACATGTCGGTGCCCCACTGCTCGCCCGGCTTGCCCTCTTCCATCGAGGACCAGCCGTTGATGCCGGAGGCGTAGACCACCGGGAAGTCGAGCTGGTCGTCGCTGGCGCCGAGCTTGTCGAACAGGTCGAAGGCGGCATTGATCACCTTGTCCGGATTGGCGCCGGGCTTGTCCACCTTGTTCACCACCACGATGGGGCGCAGGCCGAGGGCCAGCGCCTTCTTGGTGACGAAGCGGGTCTGCGGCATCGGGCCTTCCTGGGCGTCGATCAGCAGCACCACGCCGTCCACCATGGACAGGGCCCGCTCCACCTCGCCGCCGAAGTCGGCGTGGCCGGGGGTGTCCACGATGTTGATGTGCGTGCCCTTCCAGCTCACGGCGCAGTTCTTGGCCAGGATGGTGATGCCGCGCTCGCGCTCGATGGCGTTGTTGTCCATCACCGTGTCGACCACCTTCTCGTGGTCGGCGAAGGTGCCGGACTGGCGCAGCAGCTGGTCCACCATGGTGGTCTTGCCGTGGTCGACGTGGGCGATGATGGCGATGTTTCGGATTTGCGTCATACGTTCTCTGGCTCGGCCACGCCGAGGATTTGCTGGATTTCGATCGGGCTCAGCAGGCGGGAGGGAATCAACTCCCCGGCCTTGACGTGAGCGGTACCGAGGAGCGCGGGCGGTGCCTCCCCGAAAACGGCTACTTGTTCTTCGTCTCGCCAGCCGCCGCGCCGGCGCAGCCCGCTCAGGAAGCGGCCTGCATCTTCCGTGCCCAATGTGACGCGCGTGTGAGACGGCAACAGCGACTCCACGGGCAGCAAACGGGCCTGTCTGTCTGACTCCGGCAGCGCCTCGAGTTCCGCCAGCGTCAGGCATTGCGAAACATCGAACGGCCCGGTGGCAATTCTTCGCAGGGACACCAGGTGGGCGCCGCAGCCCAGCGCCGCGCCGATGTCCTCGCCCAGGGTCCGGATGTAGGTGCCCTTGCTGACCTTGGCCGTGATCTTCAGCAGCGCAGGGCCCACCACGGCCAGTTCCAGCGCGAACACCGTCAGGTTGCGGGCTTGCCGCTCCACCTCGATGCCGGCCCGGGCGTACTCGTAGAGCGCCTTGCCGTCCTTCTTCAAGGCGCTGTGCATGGGCGGCACCTGCGTGATCGCGCCCGTGAACCGAGCCTGTACCTCGGCAAGCTGCTCCGGCGAAATGGCGGGCACGTCGCACCGGGCGATCACCTCGCCCTCGGCATCGCCGGTCGCGGTGCGCACGCCGAGCTGCGCCACCGCCTCGTAGGTCTTGTCGGCATCCAGGTGCAGCTGGCTGAACTTGGTGGCCGCACCGAAGCACAGCGGCAGCACGCCGGTGGCCATCGGGTCGAGCGTGCCGGTATGGCCGGCCTTTTCCGCCCGCAGCAGCCACTTGGCCTTCTGCAGCGCGTCGTTGCTGGAGCAACCCAGCGGTTTATCGAGCAGCAACACCCCATGCACAGGGCGCCGCTGCACCCTGGTGCGTGGCGCGTTCATCCGCTATTCGTCCTTGGAACGGGAGGAAACGGCCTTGGCGATCAGGGCGTTCATGTCCGCCGCGCGCTCGGTGGTGCGGTCGAACTGGAAATGCAGCGTCGGCACGGTATGGATGTGCAGGCGCTTGAAGAGGTGGTTGCGCAGGAAGCCGGCCGCCTGGTTGAGGGCCTCCGTCGTCTCCTCGGGATCGCCCACCAGGAGGCTGAAGAACACCTTGGCGTGCGCGTAGTCGGGCGTGACCTCCACGGCGTTGATCGTCACCATCCCCACCCGCGGGTCCTTCAGCTCGCGCGCGATCAGCTCCGCCAGGTCGCGCTGGATCTGGTCGGCGACCTTGAAGCCGCGGTTGGGGGTGGATGACTTCTTCTTCATGGGCCCAGGCCCGTCCGCTTACAGCGTCCGCGCGATCTCCTTGATTCTTCAGCTTGATGCCGCACTCGAAGCCTTCCTTGACCTCGCGCACGTCGTCCTTCAGGCGCTTGAGCGACTCCAGCTCGCCGGTGTAGATCACCACGTTCTGGCGCAGCAGGCGGAAGTGCGCGCTGCGGGTGACCATGCCGGAGGTGACCATGCAACCCGCGACCGTGCCGATCTTGGAGGCCACGAACACGGTGCGGATCTCGGCCGAACCGATGACCTCTTCGCGCTTCTCGGGCGCCAGCATCCCGGACATGGCGGCCTTGAGCTCGTCCACCGCGTCGTAGATGATGTTGTAGTAGCGCAGCTCCACGCCGTTGCCCTCGGCCAGCTTGCGCGCGCCGGCATCGGCGCGCACGTTGAAGCCGATGATGAGCGCCTTGGAGGCGATCGCCAGGTTGACGTCCGACTCGCTGATGCCGCCGACGGCGGCGTACACCATCTGCACCCGGACCTCCTCGGTCGAGAGCTTCAGCAGCGACTGCGCCAGCGCTTCCTGCGAACCCTGCACGTCGGCCTTGACGATGATGGGCAACGTCTTCACCTCGCCGGCCGTCATGTCCGCGAACATGTTCTCCAGCTTGGCGGCCTGCTGCTTGGCCAGCTTCGTGTTGCGGAACTTGCCGGCGCGGTAGGTGGCGATCTCGCGCGCGCGGCGCTCGTCGGTCATCACCATGAACTCGTCGCCGGCCTGCGGCACCTCGGTCAGGCCCTGGATCTCCACCGGGATCGAGGGGCCGGCCGACTTGATGGCCTTGCCGTTCTCGTCCAGCATGGCGCGCACGCGGCCGTAGGTCTGGCCCGCGAGCACGACGTCACCGACCTTCAGCGTGCCCGATTGCACCAGCACCGTGGCCACCGGGCCGCGGCCCTTGTCCAGCTGGGCTTCGATGACCAGGCCCTTGGCGGCGGCATCCACCGGCGCCTTGAGCTCCAGCACTTCGGCCTGCAGCAGCACCTGTTCCAGCAGGTCGTCGATGCCCTGGCCGGTCTTGGCCGACACCGGCACGAACGGCGATTCGCCGCCGTATTCTTCCGGCACGACTTCCTCGGCCACGAGCTCCTGCTTCACCCGGTCGGCGTTGGCATCGGGCTTGTCGATCTTGTTGATCGCCACCACGATCGGGACGCCGGCCGCCTTGGCGTGCTTCACGGCTTCCTTGGTCTGCGGCATGACGCCGTCGTCGGCGGCCACCACCAGGATCACGATGTCGGTCGCCTGGGCGCCGCGGGCACGCATGGCGGTGAACGCCTCGTGGCCCGGGGTGTCCAGGAAGGAGATCACGCCGCGCGGGGTCTCGACGTGGTACGCGCCGATGTGCTGCGTGATGCCGCCGGCCTCGCCCGCCGCCACCTTGGCGCGGCGGATGTAGTCCAGCAGCGAAGTCTTGCCGTGGTCGACGTGGCCCATGACGGTCACGACCGGCGCGCGCGGCAGCGATTCCGCCGTCGCCTGCCCGGTTTCTTCCTCGGTGAACGCTTCCGGATCGTCCAGGGCGGCGGTCACCGCCTTGTGGCCCATTTCCTCGACCACGATCATGGCCGTGTCCTGGTCCAGCGACTGGTTGATGGTGACCAGCTGGCCCATCTTCATCAGGGCCTTGATCACCTCGGACGCCTTCACGGCCATCTTGTGCGCGAGCTCGGCGACCGTGATGGTCTCGGGCACGTGCACTTCGATGATGCGCTGCTCCGCGGCTTGCGACTGGGAGTGGTCGTCACGGTGGTCGCGGTGGTCCTTGCGGCCCCCGCGCGGCCCGCCGCGCCACGAGTTGCGGCCCACGCCGCCCGACGTGTCGCCGCGGGTCTTGATTTCCTTCTTCTTGGAAGCATCGTTGGCCCAGCTGGACGACAGCTTGGCCGACTTGACTTCCTTGCCCGCGCCGGGAGCGGCCGGAGCAGCGCCGGGGGCACCGGGGCGCGCCGGCTGCGCCGGCGGCTTGTGCAGCGTGCCCTTGACGCCCGGCTTGCCGGGTTCCGGCGCCTTGGCGACCGGTTTCTCCGGCGCCTTGGCGACCAGCACCTTCTTGGGCGCGCTCATCATCGAGCGGATGGCGGCTGCCTCCGCTTCGGCCTTGCGGCGGCGTTCCTGCAGGTCGTGGGCGCGCGCGGCCTCTTCGTCGGCACGGGCCTTCGATTCGGCGGCGGCTTTCTCGCGTGCTTCGGCCGCGGCCTTCTCGCGTGCTTCGGCCTGGGCCTTGGCGACGGCCTGGGCCGCCTCGGCTTCGGCGGCCTTGGCGGCGGTCGCGCCAGCCTGCGCGGCGGAATACGCTTCCGCGCGGGCCTCGGCCTCGCGCTCGCGCTCGGCAAGGCTACGCGCCTCTTCCTCGGCACGCTGGCGCGCCTCGGCCTCCTCGCGCTCGCGGCGCTTGGCGGCGAGTTCCTCTTCCTGGCGGCGGATCAGCTCGGCCTGGCGGCGGGCTTCCTCCTCGCGGCGGGAGAGCTCGGCATCGTCCGGGCCGGACGGCTGCGGCGCCTGCGCGGCCTCGGGCGCCTCCACCACGGCGGTGTCGGAGCCTTCGTCCCGCTTGATGAAGGTGCGCTTCTTGCGCACTTCCACCTGGATCGTGCGGGCCTTGCCGGTGGCATCGGCCTGCTTGATCTCGCTGGTGGACTTCTTCACGAGCGTGATCTTCTTGCGTTCGGGCGAGGCGGTGCCGTGGCTGGCCTGCAGGTAGCCCAGGAGCTTCTGCTTGTCCGCTTCGGTCAGCGAATCGGTCGGCGCGGACTTGGCCACGCCGGCGCTCTTCAGCTGTTCCAGCAGCGTCTCGGTCGATTTCTTGAGTTCGTTCGCGAACTCGGCGACTGTGGTACTCGACATATGTCCTTGGCTCCTCCCATCACTCGTGGGCGGCAGCGGCCGCGGGCTGGTTGAACCAGTGCTCGCGCGCCTTCATGATCAGGGTCCTGGCCTCTTCCGCGGACTGGCCAGTGATGTCCGTGAGTTCGTCGACGGCCAGGTCGGCCAGTTCGTCGCGGGTGTGCACGCCGTTGTCGGCGAGCTGGGCGATCAGCGCGGGGCTCAGTCCCTCGAGGTCGCGCAGGTCCTGCGAAACCTCCTCGACGCTCTCCTCGCGGGCGATCTCCATCGTCAGCAGGGCGTCCTTGGCGCGGGCTCGCAGTTCGTTGACCGTGTCCTCGTCGAAGGATTCGATCTCCAGCATCTCGGAGATCGGCACGTAGGCCACTTCCTCGAGGCTGGTGAAGCCTTCCACGATCAGGATGTCGGCGATCTCCTCGTCGACGTCGAGCTTCTCCATGAACAGCGCGCGGATCGTGGACTGCTCCTCGGCCTGCTTCTGGGCCGATTCGTTGGCGTCCATGATGTTGATCTTCCAGCCGGTCAGCTCGGAAGCCAGGCGCACGTTCTGGCCGCCGCGGCCGATGGCGATGGCGAGGTTCTCCTCGTCGACCACCACGTCCATCGCGTGCTTCTCCTCGTCCACGACGATGGAAGTCACGTTGGCGGGCGCCAGGGCGCCGATCACGAACTGCGCCGGGTCCTCCGACCACAGCACGATGTCGACGCGCTCGCCGGCGAGTTCATTGGTGACGGCGTTGACGCGCGAGCCCCGCACGCCGACGCAGGTGCCGATCGGGTCGACGCGCTTGTCGTGCGAGACCACGGCGATCTTGGCGCGCGAGCCGGGGTCGCGGGCGCAGCTCTTGATCTCCAGCAGGCCCTGCTCGATCTCGGGCACTTCCTGGCGGAACAGCTCGATCATGAACTCGGGGGCCGAGC
>SEAY01000005.1 GCA_004144865.1 Comamonadaceae bacterium | reverse complement strand
TTCTCTCTATGAGCGTTTGATTTGTTCCGAAGAACTTGGCAGCTCGCCATCAAACGCCCACGCTTATCGGCTGTATGTTGTTAACGATCCCGCAAGAACTTCCAGTCGCTTTTGCAAGCCTGACCTTCTTTTCTTGCCGTCTCCGCTGCGATCAGCGAAGCCTTCGATTATGACAGATTTTTTGAAGCCCTGTCCAGCTGTTTTTGCTGCTTTCTTTGCGAACCGCGCTTTGCGCTGCAGTCCGCTTCGTCACCAGCGAAGCCCTAGATTCTATACCGACTTTTGATCGTCTTCCGAGTCCGAAGGCTTCTTTTTCCTAACTGCTGTCGTTGCCGCTTTCGCAGCGCCGTCATCAGCGGAGCCCGCGACTATAGCACGGGGAAAACCCCTACGCCAGATCTCCGAACGGTAACGAGCGGTAGCGCTTGCCGGTGAGCGCGAACAGCGCGTTCGCAACCGCCGGCGCCACAGGCGGGACGCCCGGCTCGCCAACACCGCTGGGGGACCGATCGCTTGGAACGATCCAGGTTTCCACCTGCGGCGCTTGGGCGAGTCTGAGCATCGGGTAGTCCGGAAAGTTCCGCTGCTGCACCACCCCATCCGTGATGTCGATGCGTCCATGCAGGGCGGCAGTCAGGCCGTAAACCACCGCACCTTCCATCTGTTGCGCCACGATCTGCGGATTGACCACCGTTCCGCAGTCGATCGCACACACCACCCGATGGACCCTGGCCTTGCCGCCTTCCACGGAGACCTCCGCGATCTGGGCGACCACAGAGCCGAAGGATTCATGCAGCGCGACCCCGCGTGCACGACCCGCCGCCAGCGGCCGCAGCCCCCAACCAGCGCGCCCCGCCGCAAGGTCCAGCACCGCCAGGTGACGACGCGAAGTGCGCAGCAGCCTGCGACGCAGATCGACGGCGTCCAGCCGCAGTTCCGCCGCGATCTCATCCAAGAAGCTCTCCAGGAAGAACGCGTTGTGCGAATGCCCCACGGAGCGCCAGAAGCCCACGGGCACGCCGCTGCGGGTAGGAACGTGTTCGATGCGCTGGTGGGCGAAAGCGTAAGGCTGGTCGAACAAGCCTTCCGATGCCGTCTTGTCCGGCAGGTCGACACGTCCTGCCACGGCGGGCATGCCGCGCTCCATCCAGCGGGGCGCGATCGCATCACCCGCGGACTTGATCTGCAGCCCAAGGGGATCTCCCTTGGCATCGAACACGGCGCGCAGCCGCGCCACTTGCGCCGGCCGATAGAAGTCGTGCTGCATGTCCTCTTCGCGGGACCAGATCAGCTGTACCGGCACGCCCGGCACGTCCATCGCCACGCGCACCGCCTGCGCCACGTAGTCCACTTCCAGCCTTCGCCCGAAGCCTCCGCCAAGCAGGGTGACGTGCAGGTCCACCTTCTCCACGGGGACGCCGGCCACCCGCGCGGCGGCGGCGCGGCACATTTGCGGCACCTGCGTAGGCGCCCAGACCTCGACGCGACCCTCTTCGAACCGTGCGGTCGCATTCATGGGCTCCAGCGTGGCATGCGCCAGGTAGGGGGCGCTGTACCAGGCTTCCACGGTGCGCCCGCCCGCGGGCCATTCAGCCAGGTTCCCTCGTGCGTAGAAGGTATGGCCCTCGCCATCCCGCACCGCGGCCTCGAGCGCGCCTGCGATGTCCTTGGAATCCGCCGCAACCCGGCCAGGCCGCCGCCACTCGACCTGCACGGCCTCGACGGCTTGCCGCGCCTGCCAGTAGTTGCGCGCGATGACCGCAAAGCCCGCCGCGGAGCCTGCGTACGCCGGCAGCATCACGATCCGCTCCACGCCGGGCAGGGCCAGTGCGGCGCGCGCATCGACGCGCCCTGGCGCACCACCGAACCGCGGTGACAGGCGCACTGCGGCGTACCGCATGCCGGGCAAGCGCACGTCGATGCCGAAGCGCGCGGTGCCATCCACCTTCGCCGGCACGTCCAGCCGCGGCGCGGGCCTGCCGATGACGCGCCATTCCGCGCGTTCCTTCAGCTTCACGCGGCCGGGCGGCGTGGCCGCCGCCGTCCGCGCCAGTTCGCCGTAGGTCAGCGAGCGCCCCGAAGGATGCGAGACCACGCCGTTCTCCACCCGCAAGTCCTCGACAGGCAGCTTCCATTGAAGCGACGCCGCACCCAGCAGCGACGCCCGCGCAGTCGCCGCAGCGACGCGCACCACCTCCCAGGCGTCGGCAACGCTGGACGAGCCTCCCGTGGCGTTGATCCCGATCTCGCGCGCGAGCTTGCCGACGATCCAGTGCCCGGCCTTCACGCGGCCGAACCCGTCCTCCTGCTCGGCTTCGGAGGGATGGAAGGGAAGGCTCGCGACCAGCATCGCCACGTTGCCGTACACCGAGTCCCAGCCAGCCTGCTCGATCCGCACGGCGGACAGGGGCACGTCGAGTTCTTCGGCGGCGAGCTGGGGCAGCGCCGTATGCACGCCCTGCCCCATCTCGCTGCGCGGCATCGCGAGCACCACGCTGCCATCGGGCAGGATCTTGATCCAGCCGTTGAGGGCGACGTCGCCTTCGCCGGGCTGCATCAACGACGCAAATCCCACGCGCGAACGCTGAGGCAGCGCCGCCCACCCCACCAGCAGGGCACCCGCTCCCGCCGTCAAGCCCAGCAGCAACGCGCGACGCTTCATGTCTTCACGCCCGCGGCGCGCTTGATCGCCGCCCGCACGCGCTGGTAGGTGCCGCAGCGGCAGATGTTGGTGATCGCCTCGTCGATATCCGCATCCGTCGGCTTCGGCTTCTTTTCCAGCAGCGCGGCGGCGGCCATCAGCATTCCGCTCTGGCAATAGCCGCACTGGGGCACCTGTTCCGCGATCCACGCGACCTGCAGTGCGTGCGGCCTCGCCGGGGTGCCGAGGGCCTCGATCGTCTGGATCGCCTTGCCGGCCACACTGCCAACCGGCACCACGCAGGAACGCACGGCCTGTCCGTCGATGCGCACGGTGCAGGCCCCGCAAGCGGCGACGCCGCAGCCGTACTTGGTGCCCGTCAGCTGGAGCAGGTCGCGCAGCACCCACAACAGTGGCATCGCCGCGTCGGCGTCCACCTGCACGCGCGCACCATTGACATTCAGATCCACGAAACGGCTCCCAGGAACGGCAGAGCCCACTATAGCCACGCAGGGCATGCGCCCGCGCCCCCGCAGCCGACGCACGGCAGCGGTGATACGCTCGCTGGCTTTCCCCTCGCACCATGGCCCTCATCACGCTCGCCGACGCCCAGCTGGCCTTCGGCCACGTTCCGCTGCTGGACCACGCGGATTTCGCGCTGGAGAGCGGCGAACGCATCGGCCTCATCGGCCGCAATGGCGCCGGCAAGTCCTCTCTGCTGCGCATCCTCGCCGGCATGGAGCACCCCGACGACGGCGAGGTCCAGCGCCAGCAGGGCCTGCACACGGCCTTCGTGGCGCAGGAGCCCGTCCTCGATGCCGGCCAGACCGTGTTCGATGCGGTCCAGGCGGGCCTCGGCGACGTCATCGCGCTCATCGACGAGTACACGCATGGCCACGGCGACCTCGACGCGCTGCAGGGCCGCATCGAGGCGCACGACGGCTGGAACTGGCGCCAGCGCGTCGACGAAACCCTGCACCGGCTGCACCTGGAGCCCGACGCGCGCATCGGCGACCTCTCCGGCGGCAACCGCAAGCGCGTCGCGCTCGCGCAGGCGCTGGTGCGCCGGCCCGACGTGCTGCTGCTCGACGAGCCGACCAACCACCTGGACCTCGATTCGATCGAGTGGCTCGAGAACCTGCTGCTGGACTTCCGCGGCAGCGTGGTGCTGATCACGCACGATCGCGCCTTCCTCGACCGCGTCGCCACCCGCATCGTCGAACTCGATCGCGGCCGCCTGCTGTCCTATCCGGGCAACTTCAGCCAGTACCAGGCACTCAAGCAGGAGCAGCTCGCGCAGGAAGCGGTGATCAACGCCAAGGCGGACAAGCTGCTTGCACAGGAGGAGGTCTGGGTGCGCAAGGGCGTGGAAGCACGCCGCACGCGCGCGCAAGGGCGGATCACTCGCCTGCAACAACTGCGCGCGCGCCGGACCGAGCGCCGCGAGGTGCTCGGGCGCGTGAGCATGGAAGTCGCTTCCGGCCAGCCGAGCGGCAAGATCGTCGCCGAGCTCACCCACGTCACGAAGGCATTCGGCCCGCGCGTGGTGGTCCGCGACTTCAGCGCCACCATCCTGCGCGGCGATAAGGTCGGCGTGATGGGCCCCAACGGCGCCGGCAAGACGACCCTGCTGAAAATGATCCTCGGGGAGTTGGCCCCTGACTCCGGCAAGGTCCGCCTGGGCAGCAACCTGCAGGTGGCCTACTTCGACCAGATGCGCACCGCGCTCGATCCGGACGCCACGCTGGAGGATTTCATCAGCCCCGGCAGCGAATGGATCGAGATCGGCCGCCAGCGCAAGCACGTGAAGAGCTACCTCGGCGACTTCCTGTTCTCGCCCGCACGCTCCGGTTCGCCGGTACGTTCGCTCTCGGGCGGCGAGCGCAACCGCCTGCTGCTCGCGCGGCTCTTCGCGCGCCCTGCCAACGTGCTGGTGCTCGACGAGCCCACCAATGACCTCGACATCGACACGCTGGAGCTCCTGGAGGAACTGCTGCAGGACTACGAGGGCACGGTGTTCCTCGTGAGCCACGACCGCGCGTTCCTCGACAACGTCGTCACCAGCACCATCGCCTTCGAAGGCGACGGCCGCTGGCGCGAGTACGAGGGCGGCGTCGAGGACTGGCTCACGCAGTCGCGCCGCGCACGCGAACTGGCCGAGGCCGCCGCAGCGCCGGCGGTGCCCGCCTCGAAGGAAAAGCCTGCGCCCGCAGGCGTTCAAGCGACCGCGACCGCGACCGCGCGTCGCAAGCTCAGCTACAAGGAGCAGCGCGAACTCGAGGCCCTGCCCGCCCTCATCGAAACGCTGGAGCGGGAGCAGAAAGCCATCGAGTCCGAGCTCACCGCAGGCGCCGTGTACCGCGACGATCCGGGGCGGGCGCAGCAGCTCGCCATGCGCAGCGAGCAGATCGAGACCGAGTTGATGTCGGCGCTGGAGCGCTGGGAAGCGCTGGGCCAACTGTAGGCTGCCACCGGCACCATCTGGCGGCTACAGCTGACCTTGGCGCCGCCCCGCTGCGGCGGCCCGGGGACTACAGTCGCTGGACCATGCAAGCCCTCAGCGCCGAAGCCCGCGGACCCGCCCCGCACCTGCGAGCCATCCGCTTCTGGCGCTGGGTCTTCGTCGCGTGGATGCTGGGATGGGCGAGCGGCTGCGCAAGCCTGCCCGCCAACGACCGGCAGGTACCGTCCACCGCTTTCGCGCGCCCCGATGCGACCCCGCTGGGCCAGCTCGTGCACGCCCGCCGCGCACAGGCCGGCGCGCGCAGCGACTCGGGCTTCTTCCTGCTGGACACCGTGGAGGACGCACTCACCAGCCGCATCGCGCTGGTGGACGGCGCCACCCGCAGCCTGGACCTGCAGTACTACGCCGTGCACGCGGACGCCAGCACCGAAGTGCTGCTGCAGCGCATCCGCGACGCCGCACAGCGCGGCGTGCGGGTGCGCATCCTGCTCGACGACTTCAACACCGTCGGCGCCGACGCCCAGGTGCTGCGGCTCGCCTTCGTGCCCAACGTCGAAATCCGCCTGTTCAACCCGCTGGCCGGCCCGCGCAACAACATGCTGGGGCGCATCTTCTCCACGCTGCACGACATGGACCGGCTGCAGAAGCGCATGCACAACAAGCTGTTCCTCGCGGACAACGCCTGGGGCATCACCGGCGGCCGCAATCTCGGGGACCGGTATTTCGGCAGCGGCGACAAGCAGAACTTCGTCGACCTCGACGTGCTGGCGGCCGGCCGCGTGGTGCAGGACATGTCCCGGAGCTTCGACCGCTTCTGGAACGACAAGCTCGCCTATCCCGTCCAGAGCCTGCTGGACGCCGAAGACCTCGAGCGGCTGCGCCAGTGGACACCCAGCGGCGCCTCGTCGAGGGTGGCGCAGCAGTCGGTGCAGCCCGTGGTGCTGCCGGTCACGGCGTCGCCCACCGTGTTGCCCAGCATCACGCAGGCCGAGGCGGTGCAGGCCGAACGGCCGCCCATGGACCTGCGCACGGTGCCGCTGATCTGGGCGCCATCGACCCTCCTCGTGGACGGTCCCGGCAAGGTCGCCCCCGGGGACGACGAGGTGGACGCCGGAGAGACGGTCATCGACGGCCTGCTGCAGCTGATGCAGCAGGCGCAACGCGACGTCCTCATCATCTCGCCCTACTTCGTGCCGGGCCCGCGCATGATGGCCGTGTACGAGCAGTTGCGTCGCCGCAGCGTGCGCGTGCGCGTGCTCACCAACTCGCTTGCGTCCAACGACGCCCCGGCCGCGCATGCGGGCTACGCACGCTACCGCAAGGACCTGCTCGCGATGGGCGTGGAGTTGCACGAAATGCGCTCCGATCCCGAAACGGCGGCGGAGCTGCTCGGTTCCAGCCGCGGCCGCGGCAGCGCCGGCGGCTTGTTCGGCAGCGCCGGCGGCTCCAAGGCATACCCGAATTCGCGCGCGAGCCTGCACTCCAAGGCCGTGATCATCGACCAGCGCTGGTCGGTCATCGGCTCAATGAACCTCGACCTGCGCTCGCAGCTCCAGAACAGCGAGGTCGCGCTGGTGATCCGCGGCGCGCAGCTCGCGCAGGTGGCCACCCGCCAGATCGAGAACACGCTCGCCACCGCGGCCTACCGCGTGGAGGCGCGCGGCGACGACCTGTTCTGGCGCGCCCCTTCCGGCGCGGGATTCGGCGACGAGAAGGGCGAGCCGGGCGCGAGCACCAAGCTCAAGCTGCTGGTGCGGGTGATCGGCCCGTTCGCGCCCGACGAGATGCTGTAGCGCCGCGCGCTCACATCTTCTTCACGACTTCGGCGTACTTCTTCCAGAACGCAGCGTCCTGCGTGGTCGCGAAGTTGATGCGCATCAGCGTGCTCGGCTTGCGTTCGGCATGGAACAGCGCGCCGGGCGCCAGCAGGTAGCCTTCGTCGAGCATGCGCTGCGCGAGCGCATCGGTGTCCACGCCCGTATCCACCCAACCGAACAGGCCCGCGGGCTCCGCCGCGAAGCGGCATCCTGCCGCCAGCGCCAGCTTCACGCTGCGGCCGCGCGCCACGTCCAGGCGCGTGCGCACGCGCTCGCTGTGGCGGCGCAGCTGTCCCTGCTCGATGCACAGGGCGAGCGCGCGTTCCAACAGCGCCGGGGTGGTCAGCGTCCCCAGCAGCTTGGTGTCCAGCAGCTGTTCCACCAGCTCCGCGGGGGCGGCCAGGTACCCGATGCGCCAGTTGGGGGCAAGGATCTTCGCGAAGCCGCCGACATAGATAGTGCGCCGCAGCCCGTCCAGCGCGGACAGCCGCGTCGCGTGCGCCGGGGCGATGTGGCTGTAGGTGTCGTCCTCGACGATGTGGAAGTCGTGCTGGTTGGCCAGCTGCAGCAACCGGTGCGCACTGCCCGGCGACAGGCAGTAGCTGGTCGGGTTGTGGAACACGCTCACGCTCACGTACAGCTTGGGCTTGTGCACCTCGCAATACTTCGCCATCACCTCGAGATCGGGCCCGTCGGCGCGCCGCGGCACCGGCAGCAGGTGCATCCCCAGAGCCGTCAGGCGCGCGAACTCCACCGCCCAGCCCGGTTCCTCCACCATCACCGGGTCACCCGGGCGCAGCATCGTGCGGCTCACGATGTCGAGCGCATGCGTGGCGCCGACCGAGGTGATGACCTGGTCCGGCGTGGCGGGCACGTTCAGTGCCACCAGCTTGTTCGCGAGCGCGCGCCGCAGTGAAGCGTCGCCCAGCGGCTCCCCGTACTGCAGTGAGAAGTCGTGCAGCGCCCGCGTGCCGGTGACCTTGCGCACGGCGGCCGGCATGAATGTCGTCTCCAGCCAGTCGGGCGGGAAGACGCCCATGCCAGGCTGCGGCTTGTCGCTCACCTTGTGGAACATGCCGCGGATCAGCGAGGTGGCGTTCACGGGCGCCGGGCTGCGCCGCGCGACGATCCAGTGCGCGGCCGCGAACGCCGTCGACACCGTCCTCGACACCGCCGGCGGCAGCGCTTCGTTGCGCTCGTCCGCCGGCGCCACGCTCGCCTCGCGCACGAAGAAGCCGCGGTTCCTGCGCGCTTCCACCAGGCCCTGCGCCAGCAGCTGGTCGTACGCGGCGACCACCGTGGACGGGCTCACGCCGTGCTGCTGCGCGCATTGCCGCACCGAAGGCAGCCGTGCGCCCGGCGCGAGCAGGCGCGTGCGGATGCGCTCGGCAAAGCGCCCGGCCAGCTGCTCGGTGAGCGATTGCGCGGAAGCCTTCATCAACATGGGTAGTCCTTCTGTATTGCCGTGCGCGCCAGTACAGATCACCGGGTGATCTGGGAAACTGTACTGGCGGTGTATTGGTGGCGGAGATTACATTGGCCTGCATGCCTCCGCAAGTCGTCCCCGAATGAGCCCCGCCGAAGTCACCGCCCTTCTCCTGTTCTGCACCGCGATGAGTTTCTCGCCCGGGCCGAACACCACCCTTTCCACGGCGCTCGCCGCCAACGGGGGGCTCAAGCGCGCGCTGCGCTTCTGCTTCGCCGTGCCGGCCGGGTGGCTGCTGCTGATGCTGGGCTCCGGCCTCGGCGTGGGCGCCCTGGTGCTGGGCGTCCCGGCGCTGCGCTGGGGCGTGAAGATCTTCGGCGTGGCCTACATGCTGTGGCTGGCCTGGAAACTGGCGCGCGCCGCCCAGCTCGCCGAGGTGGATGCCGCGCGCCTGCGCGTGACCTTCTGGCAAGGCGTGGGACTGCAGTTCGTCAACATCAAGGCCTGGATGCTGGCCCTCACGCTCACGGCCGGCTGGGTGGTCAACGCCGCGGGCCAGCCCGCCAGCAACCCCGGGGAGCGGCTCGCCATCATCTGCCTGGCGACCATGGTGTTCGCCTTCACCAGCAACTTCCTCTACGCCCTGGTCGGCTCGCTGCTGCGCGGATGGCTGTCGCAAGGACAGCGGCTGCTCTGGTTCAATCGCGCGCTGGCCCTGGTGCTGGTGGGCACCGCCGCCTGGATGGTGACCGTATGACGGCGGCGGAACGCAAGGGCCTGTGGCTCGGATTCCTGGGCGTGGCGATCTTCGCCCTCACGCTGCCGATGACGCGCCTCGCCGTCGGCACGCCCGAAGCGCCGCTGATGTCCGGCGTGTTCATCGCCCTCGGCCGGGCCGTGGTGGCCGCGGCACTTTCCGCCCTGTTCCTGCTCGCCACGCGCGCGCCGTGGCCGCGGCGCGAAGACTGGTGGCCCCTGGTCCTCACCTCGGCTGGCGTCGTGTTCGGCTTTCCGCTCTTCACCTCGGTGGCCATGCGCTACGTCGAGGCCGTGCACGCGAGCGTGATCGTCGGCGTGCTGCCGCTCGCCACCGCGCTCGTGGGCGCGCTGCTGCACCGGCAACGCCCGTCCACCGGCTTCTGGACCTGCGCCGCCTTGGGCAGCATCCTCGTGGTCGCGTTCGCGGTGCTGCGCACCGGCGGCGGCCTGCGCCTGCACCCGGCAGACCTCCTGCTGCTCGCCGGCATGGCCTGCGCCGCCGTCGGCTACGGCTATGGCGCTCGCCTGTCGCAGCGCATGCGCGCCGAACACGTCATCTGCTGGGCCCTGGTGATCGCGCTGCCCATCACGCTGCCGCTGGCCGCGTGGGCGCGGCCGCTGCAGGCGTTGCCCGCCAGCGCCTGGGGCGGCTTTGCCTACGTCGCCGTGTTCTCCATGTGGATCGGCTTCTTCGCCTGGTACCGCGGACTGGCGCTGGGCGGGACCGTGCGCGTGAGCCAGGTGCAGCTGGTGCAGCCCTTCCTCAGCATGCTGTTCGCCGTGCCGCTGCTGGGCGAGCGGCTGGACATCGTCACGGTGGGCTTCGCGCTGGCCGTGATCGCCACCGTGTTCGCCGGCCGCAGGATGCCGGTGCGCAGCGCGGCCCGCCCCGCATCCCTCGTTCCCGCAGCCGTGGAGTCCCGATGAAAAGAGATGAACTGTCGCCCGCCCTGGGCTGGACGCTGGCGCGCCGCGCCGAACGCATGAACCCTTCGGTGCTGCGCGAGATCCTGAAGGTCACCGAGCGCCCGGGCATCATCAGCTTCGCCGGCGGGCTGCCCTCGCCGCGCACCTTCCCGGTCGCCGAGTTCGCCGAGGCCTGCGACAAGGTGCTGCGCGCCGACGGCCCCGGTGCGCTGCAATACGCGGCCAGCGAGGGCTACGGCCCCCTGCGCGAGGCCGTGGCCGCGATGCTGCCGTGGAAGGTCGACCCCGCCCAGGTGCTGATCACCACCGGTTCGCAACAGGGCCTCGACCTGGTCGCCAAGGTGATGATCGACAGCGGCAGCCGCGTGCTGGTCGAGACGCCGACCTACCTCGGCGCGCTGCAGGCCTTCGCGCCCATGGAGCCGGAGGCGGTGGGGATCGCCAGCGACGCCGAAGGGATGGACGTGGCCGACCTGCGCGCACGACGCGGGGACGCGCGCTTCCTCTACGTGCTGCCCAACTTCCAGAACCCGACCGGCCGCACGATGAGCGAGCCGCGCCGCCAGGCCCTGGTGGATACCGCGCGTGAGCTCGGCCTGCCCATCGTGGAAGACAACCCCTATGGCGACCTCTGGTTCGACGCGCCGCCGCCGGCGCCGCTGACGGCGCGCAACCCGGAGGGCTGCATCTATCTCGGATCCTTCTCCAAGGTGCTCGCCCCCGGCCTGCGGCTCGGCTTCATCGTCGCGCCGCCCGCAGTGTTCCCCAAGCTGCTGCAGGCCAAGCAGGCGGCGGACCTGCACAGTCCCGGCTTCAACCAGCGCATGGTTTTCGAAGTGATGCGCGACGGCTTCCTCGATCGCCACGTGCCCACCATCCGCGCGCTGTACAAGGCCCAGCGCGACGCGATGCTGGCTGCGCTCGCGCGCGAATGCGCGGAGCTGGGCGTCACCTGGAACGTCCCCGACGGCGGCATGTTCCTGTGGGCGCGGCTGCCGCAGGGCGTGAACGCCATCGACCTGCTGCCGAAAGCGGTGGAGCGCGATGTCGCCTTCGTGCCCGGCGCCGCCTTCTACGCGGGCGCGGCGGACACGCGCACGCTGCGCCTATCCTTCGTCACGGCCAGCGAGGAGCAGATCGCCACCGGCATCGCCGCCCTGGCCGCCGCCATCCGCGAGGCGCTGCCGTGCTGAAGATCTGGGGCCGCATCTCCTCCATCAACGTGCGCAAGGTGGTGCTGGCCGCGCAGTGGCTGGACCTGCCCTTCGAGCGGGTGGACGCGGGCCTCGCGTTCGGCATCGTGCAGACGCCTCGGTACAAGGCGCGCAACCCCAATTCGCTCGTGCCGCTGCTGGAGGACGGCGACTTCACGCTGTGGGAGTCCAACGTCATCGTGCGCTTCCTGTGCGCGCAACATCCGGAGCGCGGCTTCTACCCGCAGGAACTGCGGGCGCGCTTCGACGCCGAGCGCTGGATGGACTGGCAACAGACCACGTTGAACGGCGCCGGCCGCGACGCGTTCTGGCAGTTGATCCGCGTGCCGGCGGAAAAACGCAACGCGCAGGCGGTGGCCGCCTCCATCGCGGCCACCGAGCCGTTGCTCGCCATGCTGGATGCGCACCTGTCCCGGCAGCGCTTCATGGCGGGCGACGCCTTCACCATGGCCGACATTCCCGTCGCGTGCGAGATGCACCGCTGGTGGGGCCTGCCGCTGGAGCATCCGCCGCATCCCCACCTGCGCCGCTGGTACGACGGCATCCGGCAGCAACCGGCGGCGCGCGGCGTCCTCGATCTTCCCCTGAGCTGAACATGAAAACGCGTCCCTTCCAGCAAGTCGATGTCTTCACCGCCGTGCCCTATCGCGGCAACCCCGTGGCCGTCGTGCTCGACGGCGAAGGCCTGTCCACCGAGGAGATGCAGGCCTTCACCAACTGGACCAACCTGTCGGAGGCCACCTTCGTGCTGCCGCCCACGCAGGCCGGCGCCGACTACCGCCTGCGCATCTTCTGCCCCGGCCGCGAACTGCCGTTCGCCGGCCATCCCACGCTCGGCAGCTGCCATGCGTGGCTGCAGGCCGGCGGCAAGCCGCGCGGCGAACACGTGGTGCAGGAGTGCGGCGTCGGCTTGGTCAAGCTGCGGCGCGATGGCGAACGCCTGGCCTTCGCCGCACCGCCGTTGCGCAAGGGCGGCCCGCTGGCGGAGGAAGACCTGGCGCTCATCGCGCGCGGCCTGGGCATTGCCCGCACCGACATCGTCGGCCACGCCTGGTGCGACAACGGCCCCAACTGGCGCGGCGTGATGCTGCGCTCGGCCGAACAGGTGCTGGCCCTCAAGCCGGACGGTGCCATCCTCGCCGGCCTCGACGTCGGCGTGGTCGGTCCGCGCGGCAAGGTCGGCGTGGTGGGCTCCCGCGCCTCGGGCGACGAGTGCGCCTTCGAGGTGCGCGCCTTCTTCCCGGGCAACAACGGCATGGCGGAAGACCCCGTGACGGGCAGCCTGAACGCTGCCCTCGCGCAATGGCTGATCGGCGCCGGGCTCGCTCCCGAAAGCTACGTCGCCAGCCAGGGCACCGCTCTCGGACGCGCCGGCCGCGTGCACGTGCAGCGCGACGCGCAGGGAGAGACCTGGATCGGCGGCGCCTCGGTCACCTGCATCGAAGGGTCGGTGAGGCTCTGACATGCAGGCGCGGGTCGACCACCTCGTCATCGCCGCGGACAGCCTGGACGAAGGCGCCGCATGGTGCGAGGCCACGCTGGGCGTCGTGCCGGCGCCAGGTGGCGAGCACCCGCTGATGGGCACGCACAACCGCCTGCTGCGCATCGCGACCGTCGACTACCCGCGTGCCTACCTGGAGATCATCGCGGTGCAGCCGGGGCGCACGCCGCAGCGGGCGCGCCGCTGGTTCGACCTGGATGAAGAAGGCGTGCGCGACACCGTGCGCCGCGAAGGCCCCCGCTTGCTGCATTTCGTGGCTGCCGTGCCGGATGTCCGCACCGCAGTCGCCGCCTGGCAGCGCCTCGGCATCGACCGGGGCGAGGTGGTCCAGGCCTCGCGCGCTACGGCGCGCGGCCTGCTGCAATGGCAGATCACGGTGCGCCCGGATGGCCAGCGACTGTTCCGGGGCACATTGCCCACCCTGATCGAATGGGGCCAGGTGCATCCGGCGCCCGCGCTGCCGGAGTCGGGCGTGACATTGCAGGGCATGGGCGCCAGCCACGCCGAGGCCGGGCCGCTTCGCGCGGCCTGCGAGGCGATCGGCCTGCAAGGCTTCGCCGTGAAGGAAGGCCCGACCCGCTTGTGCGCGGTGCTCGACACGCCGCGCGGGCGCGTGCGGCTGCACTCGGGAGGACTCTGATGCTCACCCTCGCGGAAATCGCCCTGTTCGCGCTCACCGCACTGTTGCTGGTGCTCACGCCCGGCCCGAACATGATCTATTGCGTCTCGCGCGCTCTCTCGCAAGGACGCGCTGCCGGACTGGTCTCGCTGGCCGGCGTGCTGCTGGGTTTCATCGTGCACATCGTCGCGGCGACCGTGGGCCTCACGGCCGTCCTGCACGCCGTGCCTTTCGCCTTCGATGCGCTGCGCCTCGCCGGTGCCGCGTACCTGCTGTGGCTCGCCTGGGACGCCCTGCGGCCCGGCGGCGCCTCTCCCTTCGTCACGCGGGCCTTGCCGATCCACGCGCCGGCGCGCCTGTTCCGCATGGGCTTCGTCACCAACCTGCTCAATCCCAAGGTGGCGATCTTCTATCTCTCCTTCTTCCCGCAGTTCCTGCACCCCGAGCGCGGCAGCGTGCTGGCGCAGGCGCTGCAGTTGGGCGCCGTGCAGATCGTGGTGAGCGGCAGCGTCAACGCCCTGCTGGTCCTGGGCGCGGCACGCATCTCGGCTTTCCTGGCGCGCAGCCGCGGCTGGCTCGCGGCGCAGCGCTACCTGATGGGCACCATTCTCGGTGCCCTCGCGCTGCGCATGGCTCTGACGGAGCAAAAATGAACTTCACCCGCGAAGAAGTGGCCCACGCCGTACAGACCGTGCGCGCCTTCGTGCCGCCCACGCCGCAGTACGCGTGGCCGCTGCTGCGCGAGCGCCTCGGCTTCCCGGTGTGGGTGAAGCACGAGAACCACACGCCCGCCGGCGCCTTCAAGGTTCGCGGCGGCATGACCTACTTTTCCGCGCTCGCCCGGCGCGAGCCCCGGCTGCGCGGCGTGATCTCCGCCACCCGCGGCAACCATGGCCAGTCGGTCGGCTGGGGCGCGCGCCGCTTCGGCCTGGAGGCGACCATCGTCGTGCCGCACGGCAACTCGGTGGAAAAGAACGCCGCCATGCGCGCCCTGGGCGTCACGCTGGTGGAACATGGCGAGGATTTCCAGGCGGCCCGCGAGCACGCGATCGCCCTGGCCGCCGAACGCGGCCTGCACATGGTGCCCTCTTACCATCGCGACCTGGTGCTGGGCGTGATGACCTGTTGGCTCGAGTTCTTCGACAGCTTCCCGGCCGGCGAGGAGCCGGCGGTGGTGTACGTGCCGGTGGGCCAGGGCTCCGGCTTCTGCGCGGCCGCGGCAGCGCGCGCCTTCACCGGCCGGAACAGCCGGCTGGTCGGCGTCGTCTCCGCCCATGCCACCACCTACCTCGACTCCTTTCGTGCCGGGCGCGTGGTGGAGGCACCCGTCAGCACTGTGCTGGCCGATGGCATGGCCTGCCGCATCGCCGACGCCGAGGCGCTCGAGGTCGTGCTGCGCGATGCCGACGACATCGTCGCCGTCACCGACGAGGAGGTTGCCGAGGCCATGCGCGTCCTCTTCGCGGACACGCACAACGTGGCGGAAGGCGCGGGAGCGGCCGGGCTCGCGGCAGCGATGCGCGACCGCGCACGGCACGGCGGCCGCAGCGTGGGCGTCGCGCTCACCGGCGGCAACGTCGACACGGCGGTATTCGCCCGCGTGCTCGCTGGCGCCACGCCGCGCTGAAGTCGCCGCTGGGACGCCGCGGCTGCCGCCGCTTTGCCAGAATGCGCGCATGGGCACCCTCTACCTCGTTCGGCACGGCCAGGCTTCCTTCGGCGCCGACGACTACGACCACCTCAGCGAACTCGGCCGGCGCCAGAGCGTGCGCCTGGGCGAGTACTTCGCCGAGCGCGGCATCCACTTCGACGGCCTCATCGCGGGCACCCTGCGCCGCCACAAGCAGACGCTCGAGGGCATCCTGCAGGGCATGAACCGCGCGGGCGAGCACCTCTCCTGGGAGGGCCTCAACGAATACGACAGCGAGGCGCTGATCGCCACGGTGCACGAGGGCAAGCTGGAGAAGCCCACGTCCCCGGAGCTGTACCGGCACCACTTCCGCCTGCTGCGCGACGCGATGGCGCGCTGGATGGCGGGCAGCACCAGCCCGCGGGGCATGCCCACCTATGCGCAGTTCGTGGAGGGCGTCTCCAGCGCGCTGGACCACGTGCGCGCCAGCCACTACGGGCAGAACGTGCTCGTGGTCACCAGCGGCGGGCCGATCTCCACCGCCGTCGGCCACGTGCTCGGCACGCCGCCGGAAACGACGATCGAGCTGAACCTGCGCATCCGCAACACCGCCATCACGGAGTTCGCGTTCACGCCCAAGCGGCACATGCTGGTGATGTTCAACGGCATCCCGCACCTCGACGCGCCGCAGTACAAGGACTGGGTGACCTACGCCTGAGGCTCCGGCGCGGGGAACAGGATGCGCCAGGCGCGCCGCTCGCCGGGCAGCGCGACGTCGGCATCGAAGCGGGCGCCGTGCAGCGCGGCGACCTTCTCCACCACCCGGTGGCCCAGGCCGAGCCGCAGCGGCTGCAGGCGTGCCGAGCCTTCCGAGGCGGGCGCACCGGCGTGCCGCGGCCCGTCGTCGCTCACCTGCAGGCAGCGGCCCGCCGGATCGAGCTCCACTTCCACCTGGGTCCCCGGCGGCGTGTGCGCCAGCGCGTTCTGCACCAGGTTGCGCAGGGCCAGCTCCAGCAGCACCGGATGGCCGGCGAGCAGGAACGGGCCGGGGCTCGCCAGCCCCAGCTCACGCCCGCCTGCGTGGGCGTCCGGCGCGTACTCGGAGACGATGCGCCGCGCCAGCCCGTCCAGGTCCAGCGGCTGCGCGGCCTCGTCGAGTTCGGCGCGGCTGGTGCGCGCCAGCGCCAGCAGGTGCGCCAGCACCTCGCCGGCACGCAGGGCGTCCTGCTCCAGCCGCTGCACGGCTTCCCGCTGGGCGAGACCGGGCGGCGACTCCTGCACGGTACGCGCATGCAGGGCGAGCGACGCCAGCGGCGTGCGCAGTTCGTGGGCGATCTCGTTGGCGAGCGCGCGCTCGCGCGTGAGGGCGGCGTGGTACCGGTCCACGAGGCGGTTGACCGCTTCCACGGTGGCCAGCAGTTCCTGGTGCTGCCCCGGCGAGCGGACCTTGTGCGGCTGCTGCGGGTCCAGCGCGTGCACTTCCTGCGCCAGCGTGCGCAGCGGCCGCAACCCGCGGTGGATGGCCAGGCCGAGCAGCAACGCCACCGCCGGCAGCAGCCACAGCCCGGGCTCGATCACCTGCTGGGCGATGTCGGCCGCCAGCGCGTCGCGTTCGGCCTGCGACAGCATGACCGTCACCTTGTGGCCGTGCGCCGGATGGCGGCGCGAGAACGCACGCCAGGGCTGCGGCGGATCGCCCAGCTGCAGCGTGGCGAAACCCTCCTGCGCATCGAAGCGCGGGGTGGGCGCGTCGCCGGTGCGCCAGAGCAGGCGCCCCTGCGCATCCCACACCACCACCGTCAGCGAGCGCTGGTAGTCGTGCGCCTTCAGGCTCGGGTCCACCAGCGCGCCCGCCGGCGTCACTTCCGGCGCCAGGCCGGCGGGCGCCAGCGGCAGCAGCAGCGAACTCACGCTCGCCAAGTGGCCGTCGGTGAGCTCGTCGGCCTCGTGCTCGCCCGTGATATAGCCCGCGACGATGAAGGTGGCCCACACCAGCGTGAGCGCACCCAGCGCCCAGGCCAGCAGGCGGCGGGTGAGGCTGGGGGCGTTGCTCACGGCGTGGCCTCCGCGGGCACGTAATAGCCCACGCCGCGCACCGTGCGCACGACGCCATCGCCCAGCTTGCGCCGCAGCTTGTGCACGTGCACCTCGATGGCATTGCTTTCCAGCACGCTGTCGAAGTTGTACAGCTTGGTCTCGATCTGCGCGCGCGAAAGCACGTGCGGGCGCGCTTCCATCAACGCCAGCAGCACGGAAAACTCGCGCGCGGACAGCTCCACCGGCTGGCCGCCGCGCAGCACGGTGCGCGCCGCCGGGTCGAGTTCGATGTCGCCGTGGCGCAAGGTCGGTTGCGCCCGCCCCGCCAGGCGCCGCCGCAGGGCGCGCATGCGCGCGGCGAGTTCGTCGGGATCGAAAGGCTTCGTCAGGTAGTCGTCCGCGCCGAGGTCCAGGCCGGCGATGCGCGAGGCGACCTGGTCGCGCGCGGTCATGATCAGCACCGGCGTCGCCGGGTCGGGCAGGCGGCCCGCGGGCGCATCGCGCAGGCGGCGCAGCAGCACGCTGCCGTCGCCGTCTTCCAGCCCGAGGTCCAACAGCACCACGTCATAAGCTTCGGCGGACAGGGCGCGCCAGGCCTGCGCCATCGAGGGCGTGCAGTCCACGGCGTGGCCCGAGCGCGTGAAGTGCGCCGCCAGCCCGTCGGCGATGCCCTTGTCGTCCTCGACCACCAGCACACGCATGCCCCCATTGTGCTCCGCTTAAGGATGACTTAATCCGCTGTCCCGAGCATGCGGGCCATGGTTTCGAATTGGCATCGCGCGCTTCCGTTCCACGCCTGGGTCGGCCTCGCGCTGCTCGCCGTCGCGCTCGCCTGGGATGCCAGTGCGCTGGACCTGCCGCTGGCGCACCTGGCCGGCTCGGAACACGGCTTTCCGTGGCGGGACCACTGGTGGACCTCCACCGTGCTGCACGAAGGCGCGCGCCGGCTGGCGTGGCTGCTGGCGCTCGCCCTGTGCGTGGGCGTGTGGTGGCCCTTCGGGCCGCTGCGGCGCCTGACGACGGCGCGGCGGGCGCAGCTCGCGGCCAGCACCCTGCTCGCCGCCTTCGCCGTCGCCCTCCTCAAGCAGTCCAGCCATACGAGCTGCCCGTGGGACCTGGCGGAGTTCGGCGGTGTCGCGCGCTACACCTCCCACTGGAGCGGGGCCGTCGACGGCGGCAGCGGGCAGTGCTTTCCCGCGGGCCACGCCTCCTCGGGATTCAGCTTCGCCGGCGGCTATTTCGCCTTCCGCGGCGTGGACGAGCGCCTCGCCCGGGCCTGGCTCGCCGCCTCCGTGGCCACGGGCCTGCTGCTGGGACTCGCGCAGCAATGGCGCGGCGCGCATTTCATGAGCCACACGCTCTGGACGGCGGTGGTCTGCTGGGGCGTGGCCTGGATGGTCGATGCCGCCTGGCCGCGCGGCGCGGGCATGCGGGGGACCTGACGCATGCAGAAAAGCCGGGAAGTGCGCACCGCGATGCCGCCCGCCGCCCTGGCGGCTGCAGGCAGCCTGTGGATGGCGTCGGCCAGCAACGCGCCGCTGTGGCGCGAGCTGCACGCGCTCGGGTTGCTGCAGGCGCCCGGCGGCTGGTTGCTGGCCCTGTCGCTCGCCGGCATGGTGGCCAGCCTCCTGTTCGCCCTCGTCAGCCTGCTGGCCTGGCCGCGGCTTCTCAAGCCAGCGCTAGCATTGCTGCTGCTCGCCTCCGGCGGCGCGGGCTACTTCATGTGGACCTACCACGTCGTGATCGACAGCGGCATGGCCTCCAGCGCGCTGCAGACGGACTGGCACGAGGCGCTGGGCCTGCTCACGCCGGCGCTCGCCGGGGCCCTCGTGCTGGGCGCGCTCGTGCCCGCCGCCGTCCTGTGGCGGCTGCCGGTGCGGCATCGCCCCTGGCCGCGGCAGGCCGCGCGCAACCTGGCGGCGGCCGGCGCGGGCCTGCTGCTGTTCGCCGCCTTGCTGGTGGCCAGCTTCCAGCCGCTCGCCTCCACCATGCGCAACCATAAGCACCTGCGCTACCTGCTCAATCCGCTGAACACGCTGTACGCGGCCGGCCAGCTCGGCTTCGGCAAGACGCAGGCCAAGGGCGGCCTGCTGCCGGTGGGCCGCGATGCGCAGCTGGCTGCTTCGGCGCAGCGGCCGCCCCTGCTGGTGCTGGTGGTCGGCGAGACCGGCCGCAGCGGCAACTTCGGCATCAACGGCTATGCACGCGACACCACGCCGGAGCTCGCGAAGGCGGGCGTCGCGAGCTTCCGCAACGCGTGGTCCTGCGGCACGCATACCGCCGCGTCCGTTCCCTGCATGTTCTCGCCTCTCGGCCGCGAGGGGTTCCTGGCCCGCGATCGGGACTCGGAGAACCTCCTGGACGTCCTGCAGCACGCCGGGCTGGCGGTGCTGTGGATCGACAACCAGCCGGGCGGCTGCAAGGGCGTGTGCGACCGCGTGCCGAACGCGAAGACCTCGTCCCTGCGCGACCCCGTGGCGTGCGCCGGCGGCGAATGCCACGACGAGATCCTGCTCTCCGGCATCGACGCGCGCATCGCGCAGCTGCCGCCGGAGCGCCGCGCGCGCGGCGTGGTGCTGGTCCTCCACCCCATGGGCAGCCACGGGCCGGACTACGCGCAGCGCTCACCGCGCACCTTCAAGCGCTTCCTGCCGGAGTGCACCAGTGCGCACCTGCCGGACTGCAGCGCCGAACAGCTGCGCAACGCCTACGACAACACCATCGCCTACACCGACCACGTGCTCGGCTCCGCCATCGCGTGGCTGCGTTCGCGCAGCGGCGACTTCGACGGCGCGCTGCTGTACGTCGCCGACCATGGCGAATCCCTGGGCGAGAACAACCTTTACCTGCACGGACTGCCATATGCGCTGGCGCCAGACGTGCAGAAGCACGTGCCCTGGATCACGTGGCTGTCGCCGGCCTTCGAGCAGCGCAATGGCGTGGCCATGGACTGCCTGCATGCACGCGCGGGAACGCGCATCACGCACGACAACCTGTTCCACTCGGTCCTGGGCCTGCTGCAGGTGCAGACCGCCGCCTACAGACGCGCGCTCGACGCGTACGCCGACTGCGGCGTGCACTGAGCCCCCGCTACACTGCCGCCATGGACAGCATGGCGGCCTCGGAAGGACAGACCTGGTGGGTCGCCTGCCTGTGCGCCGCGTGGTGCGGCGTGTGCGGCGAGTGGCTGCCGCTCTTCACCGCGCAGGCGCGGGCGCACCCGCACATGCGCTTCGCATGGGTGGACGTGGAGGACGAGGACGAGGCCATGGGCGACATGGACATCGAAACCTTCCCCACGCTGCTCGTCGCACGTGGCGGCCAGGTGCTGTTCCTCGGGCCCATCCCGCCGTCGGCGACGCAGTTCGCGCGCATGCTGGCCACCTTGCAAGCTCAGCCAGAGCCTTCGCCGACGCTCGCGGCGGACGCAGACAGCCTCCTGCGGCGCCTGCAAGGCGAAGTCCTGCCCCGTTCCCTCGTGTGACGAGGTAGGGAAGCTCCTACACCCGCCTGCATCGACGCCTGACGAGCGTGCAACGCGCTTGCAAGCTCAATCACTCCATGGCCGGCGCAGACCGGACATGCAGTTCCAACATTCAGTTTTGCAAGGAGATCCTCACCATGGCTTCCAACAATCAAGGCAATCAGGGCGGAAAATCCAACCGAGGTTTCGCTTCCATGGATCCGCAGCGCCAGCGCGAGATTGCCAGCGAGGGCGGCCGTGCGGCCCACGAGAAGGGCACCGCGCACGAGTTCACCTCGGAAGAGGCGCGCGAAGCCGGCCGCAAGGGCGGCATGGCGCGCAGCGCCAATCGCCGCAAGGCGATGGAGTCGTCCGGCAGCAGCTCGCACGCGAGCGGCGGCAGCGGCGGCGGCTCGCACAGCAACAGCTGACGCGACGCAACCCTCCGACAAGGCCGCTGCGAGCGGCCTTGTTTTTGGCCCGCCTCAGCCCTCGAAACCCTGCCACTCGCCGACCAGGCGCACGCGCGCATCCAGGTCGTCCGGCAGTTCCGGCGGCAAGGCCGGCTCGGGAACGCCCTGCGGGACGGCCGCGCGCACCGGCGCTTCGCCAGCCGGAGCAGGCGTTGGTCGCTGGAAGACGGACGAGAAACGCATGAGGTTCACCTGCCTGCAGTCTAGGCAGGCGAACGTGTCCGTGGCGTGACCCATCCGGCGTAGTGCGCAAACCTGCGCGGGCCTGTCGCCGCGCGCCAACTCGGCCATGCGGGAGATGGCCGCGCGAGGCGCCTTGTCCTAGTGCTTACCCTGGCCTTGCGATTGCGACTGCCGTTGCCCCGCGCCCGGGCGATCGGGCTCGGCCGGGGAGGAGATGTCGCCCAGCGACATGGCCACGTCGCCTTCGTCCTCCGGGTTCTTCGCCGCGATGTCGCCCAGGGTGACGATGCCCACCAGGCGCTCGTTGCCGTCCACCACCGGCAGGCGCCGGATCTGCGCCTCGGCCATCTCGCCGAGCACCTGCTCCACGTCGTCGTCCTCGCGGGCGCAGCGCACGTGCGCGCTCATCACGTCGGCCAGCTTCATGTCCTGCACCTGGCCCTGCTGCGCCACGCCGCGCACCACGATGTCGCGGTCGGTCACCATGCCGACGAGCTTGTCGCCGTCGCACACCGGGATCACGCCCACGTTGAGTTCGTCCATGCAGCGCGCGGCGTCCACCACCGAGTCGGTGGGGCGCATCGTCCGCACGCCCCGGGTCATGACATCTGCCACCGTCGTCATCGCTTTCTCCCTGGAGGATGGGCGCGGCGAGGGCCGGCCCGAGTCCCTCAATCTAGGCCTGGCACGGCGCGGGGGTGTCGGTGCACGCGCAAGCTGGCGTAGGACAGGCCGGCATGGTGCCGCGTTCAGGCCACGGTGGACAGCGGCAGGTCGGCCATCTCCCCCAGCAGGCGCGCGAGTTCGCGCGCGGCCGCCTGCAGCACGGCATTGCCCTTGGCGGCCGTCGCGGCGGCGGCATTGCCGGCCGCGCCTTGCGCGTTGTAGTCCTGCATCGCCCACCCCAGCTTGGCGCTACGGCCGTTGCCGAGCACCGGGTACTTCTGCGCGCGGTCGCGCGACGTGGAGGGGAAATCGCGCGCCTGGCCCATGCGAACCGTGTCTTTCGCCAGCGCCAGCATGAGCGAAGTCTCCATGTCCCCGGCGTGCACGCCGAAGCGGTGTTCGTCCGGCGGGAACAGGCCGTTCACATCGTCGCCGAGCGGCAGGTTCCACCAGCTGCAGCCGTAGACGACCAGTTGGCAGCGCACGCGCAGTTCGCGCGCCACGATGTCCAGCAGGCTCACTTGCCCGCCGTGCGCGTTGAAGAGCAGCAGCTTGCGCACGCCGGAGCGCGCGACGCACTCGCCCAGCGCCACCCAGGTGGCGACCACCGTCTCCACCGGCAGCGTCAGCGTGCCGGCGAATTCCGCGTGCTCCGGGCTGTAGCCGACCTGCTGCGTGGGCAGGACCAGCACGGGCGCGTCCACGGGCAGCAGCGGCAGGGCCCGGGCGACGATGCCGTCCACCAGGCGGTGGTCCACGGCCAGCGGCAGGTGCGGCCCGTGCTGCTCGGTGGCGCCCACGGGGAGCACGGCCACCGTCCGGGCCGGGTCGAGCGCGGCGAAATCGGTGGTGGCCAGGTCGGCCCAGTAGCGGGATGGCAGCGGCATGCCCAAGTGTAGGCGGGTCAGCTCAGCGCGTACTGCGCCGCCCGCACGATGCTGGCCGCGTCCACCCCGAAGAACCCCCGCAGCGCCGCCCGCGTGTCGCTGCGCCCGAAGCCGTCGGTGCCCAGCGTCAGGTAGCGCCGCCCCGGCGGCATCCAGGCACGGACGCTCTCCGGCACGGCGCGCACGTAGTCGCTGGCCGCGATCACCGGGCCGCTGCCGGCCAGCAGCTGCGCGATGTAGGGCAGGTCGGCCGGCTCGCCGGCCATGGCCCGGCGCTCCTGCTCGACGCCGTCGCGCGCCAGCTCGCTCCAGCTCGTCACGCTGAACACGTCCACCGGGATGCCGTCGTCGGCCAGCTGCCGCGCGGCCTTCAGCACCTCGGTGAGGATGGCGCCCGACCCGAGCAGCGCGACGCGCTGGCGCGCCGTCCCGTCGCCCAGACGCTCGAACCGGTACGCCCCGCGGATCACGCCTTCGTGGGCTTCCCGCGGCAGGTCCGGCTGCGCGTAGTTCTCGTTCATCAGCGTGACGTAGTAGAAGACGTCGCGCTGCTCGACCAGCATCTCGCGCATGCCACGGTCGACGATGAGCGCCATTTCGCCCGCGAACGCCGGGTCGTACGCCTTGCAGTTCGGAATGGTCGCGGCCACCAGGTGGCTGCTGCCGTCCTGGTGCTGCAGGCCCTCGCCGCCCAGCGTGGTGCGGCCCGAGGTCGCGCCCAGCAGGAAGCCGCGGGCCCGCTGGTCCGCCGCGGCCCAGATCGCGTCGCCCACGCGCTGGAAGCCGAACATGGAGTAGTAGATGTAGAAGGGCAGCATGGCCACGCCGTGCACGCTGTAGCTGGTGGCCGCGGCCGTCCAGCTCGCGATGGCGCCGGCCTCGCTGATGCCCTCTTCCAGGATCTGCCCGTCCAGCGCCTCGCGGTACGACAGCACCGAGCCGATGTCCTCCGGCTCGTAGCTCTGGCCCGCGCTGGAGTAGATGCCCACCTGCTTGAACAGGTTGGCCATGCCGAAGGTGCGCGCCTCGTCGGCCACGATCGGCACGATGCGCGGGCCGAGCTGGGCGTCCTTCAGCAACGCGCCCAGCAGGCGCACGAAGGCCATCGTGGTGGACATCTCCTTGCCGCCGGCCTGCAGCGCGAACTGCGCGTACGCCGCCGCGTCCGGCACCGGCACCACGCCGCAGGCCGTCTGCCGCTGCGGCAGGTAGCCGCCCAGGGCCTGGCGGCGCTGGTGCAGGTAGCGCAGCTCCGCGCTGTCCTCGGCGGGCTTGTAGAAGGCGAGCGTGGTCGCCTGCGAGTCGGAGATCGGCAGGTTGAAGCGGTTGCGAAATTCCAGCAGCGCCGCGTCGTCCAGCTTCTTCTGGCTGTGCGTGGTCATGCGGCCCTGCCCCGCGGAGCCCATGCCATAGCCCTTCTTCGTATGCGCGAGGATCACGGTCGGCTGGCCGCGGTGCTTCGCCGCCGCTTCGTAGGCGGCATGGATCTTCACCAGGTCGTGCCCGCCGCGCTTGAGGCGGTCGATCTGTTCGTCGGTCATGCCCTGCGCCAGGCGCGCCAGCTCCTCGTCCTGGCCGAAGAAGTTGTCGCGGTTGAAGCGCCCGTCCTTGGCGGCGAAGGTCTGCATCTGGCCGTCCACCGTATGGGCAAAGGCGCGCACCAGGGCGCCGGCCGTGTCGCGCGCGAAGAGCCCGTCCCAGTCGCTGCCCCACAGCAGCTTGACCACGTTCCAGCCGGCGCCTCGAAACAGCTTTTCCAGTTCGTCGACGATGCGCCCGTTGCCGCGCACGGGGCCGTCCAGGCGCTGCAGGTTGCAGTTGACCACCCACACCAGGTTGTCGAGCTTCTCGCGCGAGGCCAACGTGAGCGCGCTCATGCTCTCGGGTTCGTCCATCTCGCCGTCGCCGAACACGCCCCACACTTTGCGTCCGCCGCAATCCACCAGCGAGCGGTGCGTGAGGTAGCGCATGAAGCGCGCGTGGTAGATCGAGCTGATGGGCCCGATGCCCATCGAGCCGGTGGGGAACTGCCAGAAGTCCGGCATCAGCCAGGGATGCGGATAGCTGGAAAGCCCGCGGGCGCCGTTCGCGGGCGCGGTGATTTCCTGGCGGTAGTGCGCGAGGTCCGCCTCGGTGAGGCGCCCTTCGAGGAAGGCGCGCGCATACACGCCGGGTGCGCTGTGCGGCTGGAAGAACACGAGGTCGCCGCCCTGCTGCGCGTTGCGGGCGCGGAAGAAGTGGTTGAAGCCCACTTCGAACAGGTCGGCCGCGCTCGCATAGCTGGCGATGTGGCCCCCGAGTTCGCCATAGGCGGCATTGGCGCGCGCCACCATCGCCAGCGCATTCCACCGCATCAGCGATGCGAGCTTCTCCTCGATCGCCAGGTCGCCCGGAAACACCGGCTGCTTGTCCACCGGCACCGTGTTCACGTAGGGCGTCACCAGCTCGGGCGACCAGCCCACGGACGGATCGCGGGCCAGCACCGCGATCTGGTCCAGGATGAAGCGCGCCCGCGCCGGCCCCTCGGTGGCCACGAGCGCCAGGAAGGCTTCGCGCCATTCCGCGGTCTCGCCGGGGTCGGTGTCGCCGGATTCGTCGGCGAGGTAACGGGTGATGCTCTGGTCGGCCATGCCTCCACTCTAGGGCGCGGCGGGCAGCAGAGGGTGTCGGAAATGACTGCTTCAGGCAGCTCTGCGGCATAGAATGCCGCAAATCGACCCAACCACAGCATGGAAGTTCAACTCGATTCGGTCGATCTCCGTATCCTGGCCGAGCTGCAGCAGGACGGCGCCCTCACCAACGTGGAGCTCGCCCGGCGCGTGCACCTGTCGCCGTCCCCCTGCCTGGCGCGCGTGAAGGCGCTGGAGGCTGCGGGCGTGATCGAGCGCTACGTCGCCCTGGCCAATGCCAGGCTGCTGGGGCTGGGCCTGAACGTCTTCATCAACATCAGCCTGAAAGAGCAGTCCAAGGAGTCGCTGGCGGAGTTCGAGCGCCGCATCGCGGAGCACGACGAGGTGATGGAGTGCTACCTCATGACGGGCGACAGCGACTACCTCATCCGTGTGGTCGTGGCGGACATCGGGGCGCTGGAGCGCTTCATCCTGGAGCAGCTCACGCCCATCCCGGGAATCGAGAAGATCCGCTCCAGCTTCGCGCTCAAGCAGGTGCGCTCCAAGACGGCGTTGCCGCTGCCACGCCCGTCGGCCAGGAACTGACGGGCGTCATCACGCGGCGACCTGCGCGGCCGCCGCCATCCCGCAGCGAATGCCGCTTCCCGGCGGCTGGCAAGAGCCCCGTGGCGCGGGATCATCTTCTGCATGAAAGCCAAGGTTGCACTTCTCTCCGACCCGCAGTCGCGCCGCGAGGCGCTGCTGCTGGTGCTGCTGTCCGCAGCGGCGCTGGTGCTCCCTTCCATGGACCAGTGCACGCGCGGCCCCTCCCTCACCGCCATGGTCCTGACGAACCTGCACTGGTTCATCTAACCCGCAAGCCCCCCTCCGGAGTGCCGTTTCCCGAAACCGGGACAATGGCGGCATGACGCAAGAGCTGTTCCGGCAGGACGCCTATCTCCGCGAAACGCCAGCCACGGTGCTTTCCGTGGGCGAGCAGGGTGTCGTGCTCGATCGCACCGTGTTCTACCCCCTGGGCGGCGGCCAGGCCGGCGATTCCGGCGTGCTCCTGCTGGCGGACGGCCGGGCCCTGCAGGTCGCGGACACCCGCAAGTGCAAGGACGCCGAGGGCAAGCCCACCGATGGGATCGCCCACGTGCCTGCGCCGGGCCAGGAAGCGCTGCTGGCCGAACTGCGCGCCGGAACGCCCGTGACCGCGCGCATCGACTGGGAACGCCGCCACAAGCTGATGCGCTTCCACACCACGACCCACCTGCTGTGCCACCTGGTGCCGCAATTGGTGAACGGCTGCTCCATCACGCCGGAGTACGCGCGCCTGGACTTCAACATGACCGACCCGCTGGACAAGGATGCGCTCAGCGAAGGCATCGCGCGGCTCGTCGCTGCGGCGCACGCGGTGGAAGTGGGCGCCATCACCGACGGGGAGCTGGACGCGAATCCCGCCCTCGTCAAGAGCATGTCCGTGCAGCCCCCGCGCGGCACGGGCCGCATCCGCACCATCCGCGTCGGTGCGCCGGAGGCGGCCATCGATTTCCAGCCCTGCGGCGGCACGCACGTGGCCAACACCGCCGAGATCGGCCGCGTGGTCGTCACGAAGATCGAGAAGAAGAGCGCCACCACCCGACGGGTGGTGCTGGGCTTCTCCTGAACGGGCGGAACCTTGACCGGCCCGCTGAGCTCCACCCTTGCGATGACCTTCCTGCGCTTCTTCGCTGCCTGCGCCGCGCTGGCCTTGTTGCCATGGAGCGCGCTCGCCCAGGGCACGTCCGCGGTGAAGACCGACTACGTGCGCGCCGAGCTCCTGGCCCACGCCCCCGACGGCGTGCAGCCCGGCAAGCCACTCTGGGTCGGCCTGCAGATCACGCACCAGCCCGAGTGGCACACCTACTGGAAGAATTCCGGGGATTCGGGACTGCCGACCGAACTCACCTGGACGCTGCCCGCCGGCCTGGTGGCCGGCGACATCGCCTGGCCCGTGCCGAAGAAGATCCCCATCGGCAACCTGGCGAACTACGGCTACGAAGACACCGTGCTGCTGCCGGTGCCGCTGACCGTCACGCAGGACTTCAAGCCTTCGCCGCTGTCGGGCGACCTCGAGATCCGGCTGCGCGCCAACTGGCTGGTGTGCAAGAAGGAATGCATCCCCGAGCAGGGCGAGTTCAGGCTCAAGCTGCCCGTGCGCGGCACGACGGCCCTGCACGCGCAGGCCTTCGAGGGTGCCTTCGCGCGCCAGCCGAAGCCGGTGATGAGCCAGGAGACCGGCATCGTTCCCGCAAGCACCGCCCGCATCGAAGACGGCGCGCTGGCCGTGACGGTGCAGGGCCTGCCGGTGGCGCTGCGCGGCAAGGTGCTGGAATTCTTCCCCGAGACCGGCGAGGTGATCGACAACGGCGCCAAGTGGACGCAGGCCTGGAACGGCGCGGCATGGACTGCGCGCGTCCCGCTGTCTGCCCAGCGCAGCGCCAGCCCGGAAGTGATGCCGGTCGTGCTGGCCAGCGGCGGCGAAGGCTGGCGGACGGAATTGCGCGTGTTGGGGACCTGGCCGCAGGCCGCGGCCGCCCCCGCGACGGTTTCGCCCGCGCTCGAACAAGCCCTGCGCGAGAACGCGGCGTCGCCCGCGCTGCCCTCTTCCACGTCCCTCGGCCTGGCCGCCGCGCTGCTGGGCGCGCTGGTCGGCGGGTTGATCCTCAACCTGATGCCCTGCGTGTTCCCGGTGCTCGCCATCAAGGTGGTGGGCTTCACGCGGCACGCGGATGACCGGCGGGGGCACCGCATCGGCGGGCTGGCCTACACGGCCGGCGTGGTCCTCTCGTTCGCGGCGCTGGGCGGCCTGATGCTGGCCTTGCGCGCGGCGGGCGAACAACTCGGCTGGGGCTTCCAGCTGCAGTCGCCTGCAGTGGTCGCAAGCCTTGCGGCGCTCTTCACCCTGATCGCACTCAACTTCGCCGGCGTGTTCGAGTTCCGCTCCCTGCTTCCCAGCAGCGTGGCCACGCTCGAAGCCAGGCACCCGGTGCTGAACAGCTTCCTGACCGGCGTGCTCGCGGTGGCGGTGGCCTCGCCCTGCACGGCGCCCTTCATGGGGGCCTCGCTGGGCCTCGCCATCAGCCTGCCGGCCTGGGAAGCGCTGGCGATCTTCATCGTGCTGGGCCTCGGCATGGCCCTGCCCTACCTGCTGGCGAGCTGGGTGCCGGGCGTCGCACAGCGGCTGCCGCGGCCCGGTGCGTGGATGGAAACGTTCCGCCGCCTGATGGCCTTCCCGATGTTCGCGACGGTCGCCTGGCTCGTGTGGGTGCTGGGACAGCAAAGCGGCATCGACGGCGCCGGTGCGCTGCTGGCGCTGCTGGTGGCGCTGAGCATGGTCGTGTGGGCGCTGACGCTTCGCGGCCGCACGCGCGTGGCCATCGCCGGCGTCGCCCTCGCCGGCTTCGCCGCGCTGGCGTGGACGGCAGGCGGCGCGATCACGCGCAGCGTGGCGGCGCAGCCGCTCGCGGCGGCCGAGGGCCGCTGGCAGGCGTGGGCTCCCGGCCGCGTCGACCAGCTGCTGGCGGCGGGCCAGCCGGTGTTCGTGGACTTCACGGCGGCCTGGTGCGTGACCTGCCAGTACAACAAGAAGACCACGCTCGCGGACCGCGAGGTGCTCGCCGATTTCGACGCCGGCCGCTACGCGCTGCTGCGGGCGGACTGGACGCGCCGCGATCCCGCCATCACGGCGGCGCTCGCGCAGCTGGGACGCAATGGCGTGCCCGTGTACGTGGTCTACCGGCCCGGGCGCCCGCCGGTGGTGCTCTCCGAGATCCTCGGGGTGCAGGAAGTGCGCGCCGCCCTTTCGTCCCCGCTCTAGGAGCCCCTCATGAAGCGCCGTGCCTTGTGGGTCCTGCCCGCCCTGATGTTCGCCGCCGCCGCGCAGGCCGTCCCCGCCGTCGGCCAGGCCGCCCCTGAATTCACGCTGAGGGACACGGCCGGCAAGGCCGTGAAGCTGTCGGACTTCCGCGGCAAGGTCGTCGTGCTGGAGTGGACCAATCCCGGCTGCCCCTACGTGCGCAAGCACTACGACAGCGGCAACATGGCGGCGACGCAGCAGGAGGCCGTCGCCAAGGGCGCCGTGTGGCTGTCGATCAACTCCACGGAGAAGGCGAGCTACGACTACCTCGAGCCCGCGAAGCTGGCCGCCTGGCAGAACGAGCGCAAGGTGCAGCCCACGGCCACCCTGATGGACGAGGAAGGCAGCGCGGGCAAGGCCTACGGCGCGCGCACCACGCCGCACATGTACATCGTCGATCCGCAGGGCCGCCTGGTCTATGCCGGCGGCATCGACAGCATCCCTTCCGCCAGTCCCGCCGACATCGGCAAGGCCGTGAACTACGTGAAGCAGGCCGTCGGCGAAGCGGCCGCGGGCAAGCCGGTCAGCCAGGCGACGACGCGACCCTACGGCTGCTCGATCAAGTACAAGTCCTGAATTCGGCGTCATTCCCGCGCAGGCGCCCTGGATCCCCGCCTGCGCGGGGATGACGGAAACGGGGGCGCTCCGTACACTGCGCCCATGAGCACCATCCAGGATCTCCGCCGCATCCTCGGCACCTGCCGCACCATCGCGGTGGTCGGCCTCTCGCCGCAATGGCACCGTCCGAGCTACTTCGCGGCCAAATACATGCAGGAGCACGGCTACCGCATCGTGCCGGTCAATCCTGCGGCGCCTGAGATCCTGGGCGAACGCAGCTACGCGAGCGTCACCGCGGCCGCGGCGGCCGGCGAGAAGATCGACATGGTGGATTGCTTTCGCAAGAGCGCCGACATCCCGCCCCTCGCCGCGGAAGCCATCGCCATCGGCGCGAAGTGCCTGTGGATGCAGATCGGCGTGATCGACGAGGCCTCGGCCGCCGCGGCCCGCGCGGCCGGGCTCGACGTGGTGATGGACCGCTGCGTGAAGATCGAGCATGCGCGCCTGTTCGGCGGCCTCAACTGGGCCGGCGTGAACACGAAGGTCATCTCGGCCCGCCGTCCCCAGCAACTCTTCTACTGACCGCATGGCCGACAACGACCACGACTACGGCTTCGGCACCCGCGCGATCCACGCCGGCGCCATCCCCGACCCGGTGACCGGCGCCCGCGCCACGCCCATCCACCAGACCACCAGCTTCGTGTTCGACTCCGCCGAACACGCGGCCAGCCTGTTCAACCTGCAGACCTTCGGCAACGTCTACAGCCGCATCAGCAATCCGACCGTCGCCGTGCTCGAGGAGCGCGTCGCCTCGCTGGAAGGCGGCCGCGCCGCGCTGGCCTGCGCCACCGGCATGGCGGCGCAGATGACGGCGCTGCTGGCCATCCTCAAGGCAGGCGACCACATCGTGGCGGCGTCCACGCTGTACGGCGGCACGGTGGGGCAGCTGGGCATCGGCTTCTCCCGGCTCGGAATCGAAACGACCTTCGTCGATCCCGAAGATCCCGAGAACTTCCGCCGCGCCATCCGCCCGAACACGCGCGCCGTGTACGGGGAGACGCTCGGCAACCCGCTGGTGAACGTGTTCGACATCGAGGCGGTGGCGAACATCGCGCACGAGCACGGCCTGCCGCTGATCGTGGACAACACCGTGGCGAGCCCCTACCTGTGCAACCCCTTCGCCTTCGGCGCGGACATCGTGGTGCACAGCGCCACCAAGTACCTGGGCGGCCACGGCACCACCATGGCGGGGGTGGTCGTGGAGTCCGGCAAGTTCGACTGGGGCAGCGGCTTGGCGAAGGAGAAATTCCCCGAGATGCTGGCGCCGAGCAAGGCCTACCACGGCGTGAAGTTCTACGAGACCTTCGGCGACTTCGGCTACACGATGAAGGCGCGCATGGAGGTCAACCGCACCTTCGGCGGCGCGCTGTCGCCGCTGAACGCCTGGCTGATCCTGCAGGGCATCGAGACGCTGCACCTGCGCATGCAGGCGCACTGCCGCAACGCGCTGCGCGTGGCGGAGTTCCTCAGCGACCATCCGCTGGTGGGCTGGGTGAACTACCCCGGCCTCGAGGCTTCCCCGCACCACGCGCTGGCGAAGAAGCAGTTCCGCGCCATCGATGGCCGGCCCGGCGCCTCGGGCATCCTCACGTTCGGCATCCGCGCGGACGACGCGGCGAAGGCGGGCGAGCGCTTCATCGACGCCTGCGAATTCCTCAGCCACCTGGCCAACATCGGCGACGCCAAGACCCTGGTGATCCATCCGGCGTCGACCACCCATCGCCAGCTCGATGAGGAAGAACTCGCGCGCGCGGGGGTGCGGCCCGACATGATCCGGCTGTCGGTGGGCATCGAGGATGTCGAGGACATCCTGTGGGACGTGGACCAGGCCCTGCGCCGCGCGACCTGAGGACCCGAGCCACCCCAAGACGCGGGCTTGATGCTAAGGTGATCCGCGCACAGGGAGGGCCCATGTCGAAGCTGCTACTTCTCCTGCTCGCCGGCGCCGCGCTTCCCGCGGCGGTCCGGGCGCAAGCGGTCTGGCCGGAAGCACTCGCGGGAAACCGGCCGGCGGCCAGCCTGAGCCCCAGGCCGGCGCGCCTGCCGGCGGACCTGAGCGTCACGCCGCCCGGCCCGGAGGTGCCCCCGCAACGGGCCGCCTTCTCCGGCGGCTGGCGGGGCTGGGGCTGCGGCGGCTTCGAGTGCGACGTCGCCCTCGTCGTCGAGCAGATCCGCGGCGACGAAGCCAGCGTCGTGTACGCCCTGGCGAGCGCAAGCACCGATTACAGCGTCCGCGTGCCGGCGCGGTTCGTGAGCGAGGGCAAGGAGCTGCACGCCACCCTGCCGAACGGCAGCACCCTGCAGTTCCGGATGCGCCCCGACCGCCACGTGGACTATCTCTGGCGCGACGGCGCTGCCGACTGGGTCGGCGGAGTGCTGGCAAGGAGCGACGCCACGAGCGAGCAGCGCCAGCGCGCCGCGCAGCAGTGGATGGCGGCGGACGTGGTGGACATCCGCTTCGTGCAGCCCTGGCAGTCGTACACGATCCGGGTCCGCCCGGGGCGGGGCAGCGCCGATTTCCTCGGGGACGCCGGTGACGGCTGCCTGGGTTACCGCACTCCCACCTCGGTCCAGTATGCGGAACCCTACCTGGTGCTGGAGTTCGCGCCGGCCCCGCACGACTGCAGCTACAAGGTGCAGTACCGGGCCGACCCCGTGAGCGGGCGGGCCTGGGCCTACCGCCTGGATCGCAACGCCACGGCGTGGCGTCACATCACCGGGACGGCGGAGATCCAGTTGGAACGGTGAGGGCGCCGCGCGCTTAGGTCCGCTCCATCCAGAGGAACAGCCCCGGGATCGGCTGGCGCTGCTCCGTGCGCACCGGCCTGCGTTCGGCATGGACGATGCGAAAGCCGTGCCGCTGCGAGAGCTCGCGGACATGGCCCTCCGAATGCGCATAGCGCAGGCTGGGCCGCAGTTCCAGCGGCTGGCGCGCGCTTTCCTCCACCGTGAAGCAGAAAGTGCCACCCGATGGCATGCGGCGAGCCAACGCGGCAAACACCTCGTCCAGTGCGCCGACGTAGATGAAGACGTCGGCCGCGACGACCAGGTCGAAGCTCCCTTCGCCCGCGGCCAGGAACTCCACGACATCGGCCTGCCGGAGCTCGTCGTACACGCGCAGCGCGGCCGCCTTCTCGAGCATGCCCGCCGACAGGTCGATCCCGGTGAGGCGGCGCGCCAGCGGCCGCAGCAGCGGCCCGCACAGGCCCGTCCCGCATCCCAGGTCGAGTGCGTGCTCCCAGGTACGCTGCTGCGCGGCGAGCCTCTGCGCCAGCACACGCGGGGCGTGGTAGTCGAGGCCCTGCACGAGGTGCTGCTCGAACTCGCCGGCATAGCGGTCGAACAGGGCCTCCACGTACTGCCGCGGCGGACGCGCGGGCGGTTGCGCCTCCTGCACCGAGGCCAGGTAGTAGCCCAGGAGCTCGGCATCGCCACCCCGCGCCAGCGCCTGGCGGAAGGAAGCCGCCGCCTCCTCGCCCCGCCCCAGTTCACGCAGCGCCGTGCCGCGCAGCATCCACGGGGCGGCGGGCCGGTCGTCTGCCGCCAGGGCGCGGTCGAAGGTCGCCACGGCTTCCTCGAGGCGGCCCAGTTCCGCCAGCGCCGTGGCGCAGTGCCCCAGCGCTTCCGCGTTGCCAGGCTCGAGTCGCAACGCTTCCTGCAGCACGGCCAACGCCTCCTCCGCGCGCCCTAGCTTCAGGCGCACCGCGCCCAGGTTCGTCAGCACCGATGCGCGCCCCGGCACCAGCGCCAGCGCCGCGGCGAATTTCTGCTCCGCGCCCGAAAAGCGCCCCGCCTGGTAGTGCGCCACGCCCTCCAGGAACAGCGTGCGGGCCTGCTCGAAATGGCCGTCCATGGTCCTCCGTGGAAAGCGGCCGATCATAGGCCCTGCGACAATGGCGGCAATGTTCGCGCCGCTGACCAACGACACCTTCCTGCGGGCCTGCCTGCGCCAGGCCACCCCCTACACGCCGCTGTGGCTCATGCGCCAGGCGGGCCGCTACCTGCCCGAGTACAAGGCCACGCGCGCGCGCGCCGGCAGCTTCATGGGCCTGGCCACCAACGTGCAGTACGCCACCGAGGTCACGCTGCAGCCGCTGGAGCGCTTCCCCCTGGATGCCGCGATCCTGTTCTCGGACATCCTCACCGTGCCGGACGCGATGGGGCTGGGCCTGAGCTTCGCGGAGGGCGAGGGCCCCAGGCTAGCGCGCCCGCTGCGCGACGAGCAGGCGGTCGCCGCACTGCAGGTGCCGGACCTGGCGAAGCTGCGCTACGTGTTCGACGCGGTCACCTCCATCCGCAAGGCGCTCGGCGGCCGCGTGCCCCTGATCGGTTTCTCCGGCAGCCCCTGGACGCTCGCGTGCTACATGGTCGAAGGCGGAGGCTCCTCGGACGACTGGCGCGGCGTCAAGAGCATGCTGTACCGCCGGCCGGACCTCGTGCATCGCATCCTCGAGGTCAACGCGCAGGCCGTCAGCGCCTACCTCAACGCCCAGATCGACGCCGGCGCGCAGGCCGTGATGGTGTTCGACAGTTGGGGCGGTGCGCTGGCCGACGGCGCCTTCCAGCAATTCAGCCTGCGCTATACGGCCGACGTGCTGTCCCGCCTGAAGCGCACCGGACCGGACGGCAGCACCATCCCCCGGATCGTCTTCACCAAGGGCGGCGGGCTCTGGCTGCAGCAGATGGAGCAACTGGACTGCGACGTGCTGGGCGTCGACTGGACGGTCAACCTCGGCCGCGCCCGTGCGCTGGTGGGCGGCAGCAAGGCCTTGCAGGGCAACCTCGATCCGGCCGTGCTGTTTGCCACGCCGGAGCAGGTGGCCGCCGAAGCGCGCCGCGTGCTCGAGGATTTCGGCACGCCGCACATGGGCGAAGGCCGCGGGCCTACGCATGTGTTCAATCTCGGGCACGGCATCAGCCAGCACACCCCGCCGGAAAGCGTGAGCGCCCTGGTCGAGGCCGTGCATGTGCATTCGGCGCACATGCGCCGGGCAGCCACCGGCTCGTGAGTAGCACATCCGGGAGTTCCCTAGCTCGCGCGCATGGGAAATCCTCCGCCTTGCGGCTTGACTTGTGCACAGAAACGGTGTTGCGGGAACGCCAGCCCCCGTGGCAGCGGCCACGTGCGCTCCGAAAAGCGTAGCGCACGTAAGTTGTTGATTTTATTGGGATGCCGCGAAGGGACTTTTTCGGCGCCATGCCGGCAAGCCCTTGATTTTCCGGGGCTTGCGGGCCGCTCCGGCCCGGGTATCAACAAAGTTATCCACAAGCCTCAGCTCATCCAACCAAAACACAGTGGAATCAAGGACTTACTCGGGTTTTCGCGAGCCCGGCTTAAGGATGTCGCCTAACAGGCACCACGGATGACCCAGGAAGTCCATGTCGTCGTGCCTACGCCGGCGCACAGCAGCCTGGCGGGCGCGCTCAGCTACCGCAGTGAGCTTCCACTCACGCCCGGCGCCTTGGTGCGCGTGCCCCTGGGCAAACGCGAGGTCTGTGGGGTGGTGTGGGAGGCGCCGCCGGCGGATGCGGCGCAGTCGCTCGCGGCGGATCAACTGAAGAGCATCGGGGAGCCGCTACTCGGACTTCCGCCGCTCTCTGCGGCCTGGCGCGAACTGGTCGCGTTCGCGGCGGGGTACTACCAGCGCAGCCTCGGCGAAGTCGCGCTGGCCGCCCTGCCACCCCAATTGCGCGCGCTCGACGCCACCCAGCTGGCGCGCCGCCTCAAGCGCGCCGCGGCCGCGCCGCAGCCTGCGGCCGGCGTTGCGCGGCCCGAGCTGACGCCCGACCAGGCCGCCGCCCTCGATGCCATCGCGTCCGAGGCTGGGCCTTTCCTCGTGTTCGGGGCCACCGGCAGCGGCAAGACCGAGGTCTACCTGCGAGCCGTGGAAGCGCTGTTGCAGCGCGACCCGCAGGCCCAGGCCATGGTGCTCGTGCCCGAGATCAATCTCACGCCGCAGTTGCAGGCGCGCTTCGAAGATCGCTTCGGCGCGGGCGCCGTGGCGCCGCTGCACAGCGGCATGACGAACCCGCAGCGCCTGCGCAGCTGGATGGCGGCGCACCTGGGCCAGGCGCGCATCGTGCTGGGCACGCGGATGGCCGTGTTCGCCTCGCTGCCGCGGCTGGGCCTGGTCGTCGTCGACGAGGAGCACGATCCCAGCTACAAGCAGCAGGAGGGCGCCCGCTACTCCGCGCGTGACCTCGCGGTGTACCGCGGCCGGCTGGAAGGCGCCAAGGTGATCCTCGGCTCGGCGACGCCCTCGCTGGAAAGCTGGCAGGCCTGCGACCGCGGCCGCTACCGCTGCCTGGAAATGCCCACGCGCATAGGCGCGGGCGACCTGCCCCGGGTGCGCCTGGTCAACATGCAGAACCAGCCCAAGGGCACGCTGTTCGCGCCGCCGCTGCTGGCGGCGATCGGCGAGCGGGTGGCGCGCGGCGAACAGTCGCTGGTGTTCCTCAATCGCCGCGGCTATGCGCCGGTGCTCGCGTGCGGCGCGTGCGACTGGCGCAGCGAATGCAGCCACTGCAGCGCCTACCGCGTCTTCCACAAGATCGACCGCACCCTGCGCTGCCACCACTGCGGCTTCACCGAGCGCGTGCCGCGGGCCTGCCCCCAGTGCGGCAACGTGGACATCGCTCCCCTGGGCCGCGGCACCGAGCGGCTGGAGGAACAGCTCGCCGAACTGCTGGCCGATGCGCGCCGGCCGGATGGCACGCCCGCGCGCCTGGTCCGCATCGACGCCGACAGCACCCGCGCCAAGGGCGCGCTGGAGGAGCAGCTCGCGCAAGTGCACGCGGGCGAGGTCGACGTGCTGGTCGGCACGCAGATGGTGACCAAGGGGCACGACTTCCGCGGCATCACCCTGGTGGCCGCCGTCAATCCGGACTCGGCCCTGTACTCCAGCGATTTCCGCGCGCCCGAGCGCCTGTTCAGCCTGCTGATGCAGGCAGCGGGCCGCGCCGGCCGCGACGCGGCGCAATCCGGGCGCAGCGAGATGTGGGTGCAGACCTGGAACCCGGAACATCCGCTCTTCGCGGCGCTGAAGAAGCACGACTTCCCGGCGTTCGCGCAGCAGCAGCTGAAGGAGCGGCAGCAGGCCGCCATGCCGCCGTTCGCCTTCCAGGCGCTGCTGCGCGCGGAGGCGCGCACGCAGGAGATCGCGCAGGAATTCCTGCGGCAGGCGGCGCAAGGCGCGCAGGGCCTGCCGGGCGACGGCCACGTGGTGGTCTATTCGCCGGTGCCGATGACGGTGCAGCGCGTGGCCAACGTCGAACGCGCCCAGTTGCTGCTGGAAAGCGGCTCGCGCCCCGCGCTGCAGGCTTTCCTGGCCGCATGGCAGCCGGTGCTGCACGGGCTGCGCATGCGCGGGCTGATCCGGTGGGCGGTGGACGTGGATCCGCTGGCGATCTGAGAAGGCCAGCCTACGAGTCCTCGCCGGCCCCGTCCTTCATCTTCAAGGCCGCCTGGTACAGCTCGTTGCGCGAGCCGCCCGTGATCTCCGCCGCCAGCCGCACCGCGGTCTTCAGCGGCATTTCCTCCAGCAGCAGCTTCAGTACCCGCTCCCCCTGACCATCGTCGCGCTCCCGCGGCTGCGCATGCAGCACGAGGGCGAACTCGCCGCGGCTGCGCGTGGCCTCGGCCTGCAGCCATGCCGGCAAACCGTCGCAGCGCAAGGTGGCGAGTTCCTCGAACTGCTTGGTGAGCTCGCGGCCCACCGTGATGCCGCGAGCTCCGAGTGTGGCCAGGGTGTCGGCGAGGGCGGCGATGCGGTGCGGCGCCTCGAGCAGCACCACCGCGCGCGGCTCCTGCCTGAGCATTTCCACCGCCTGCTGCCGTTCTCCGCCCTTCGCGGGCAGGAAGCCGGCGAACACGAAGCCGCCGTCGTCGCCCACGCCGCCGGTGGCGCTGAGCACCGCCGTGATGCTGCTCGCCCCCGGCACCGGCACCACCGGCAGCCCCGCCGCGCGCACGGCGGCGACGATGCGGGCGCCGGGGTCGCTCACGCCGGGCGTGCCCGCGTCGCTCGCGTACGCCACGCGCTGGCCCTGCTGCAGCCGCCGCACCACCTCTTCGGCTCCCTGGGCCTCGTTGTGGCGGTGCACGCTGAGCCAGTCGTTCTTGTGGATGCCATAAGCGCGCAGCAGGGCCTGCGTGTGCCGCGTGTCCTCGCACGCGACCGCATCCACCAGCTGCAGCACGTGCAGCCCCCGCAATGTGATGTCCGCCAGGTTGCCGATGGGCGTGGCGAGCACGTAGAGTGCCCCGGGCGGATAGTGCTGGCCCGCCGCCGCGTCACGCGCCGCGGCCAGCGCGGAGGCAAAGGATGCGGTCAAAAGAACTCCTTCCAGGGGGAACGCGATGAGCACCAAGCAGCAGGGCGACGCCGCGGAGGACAAGGCGCTCGCCCACCTGCGCACGCAGGGCCTGCGCCTGCTGGCGCGCAATTATCGGACGCCCGGCCGTGGCGGCGGCGAGATCGACCTGGTGATGCGCGACCGCGACGGGACGCTCGTGTTCGTGGAAGTGCGGAAGCGCGCCAGCGCGCGCTACGGCGGCGCGGCCGCCAGCGTGAGCGCCGTGAAGCAGCGGCGCATCGTGTTCGCCGCGCGCTGCTACCTGATGCGGATGGCGGCGCCGCCGCCCTGCCGCTTCGACGTGATCAGCATGGAAAACGGCAGGGTCCAGTGGATCCCTGCCGCTTTCGATGCTGGCTGAAACCCGCCCGCAGGTCAGGTTCCAGCTGGGGTGCGCGATCAGCCGCGGTCGGCACGGGGGGCCGGAGCCGGCTCTTCCATCGGGGCCGGGGCGGCGCCCATGGACTGGCGCTCTTCGATCACGGGGGCGGGAGCGGGAGCCTGAGCCACGACGGCGGGCTGCTCCACCACGGCCACTTCCTGGACGGTCGTGACCTGGGCGGTCTGGACCTGATCGATCAGGCCGGGCACGCCGGTCTCACCCATCGAGGTCAGGTGCGTGCTCTGCTGGCCGGCGCCCAGAGCGTGGTTGGAAACGAAGGGGTTCGGGGGAACACCCTGGGCCATGGCGACACCGATCACGGCGACAGCGGAAGCACCGGCAACCAGACCGGCAATTTTTTTCAGAACAGCCATTGCAACTTCTCCTTGAGCTTGATTTGTGGAACTTGAAAACTGCGGGCACCTAAGCCAGCCAGCGAATGATTGGTGAGCTTCTGCGTCCGCGAAGTCAGTTCCATGCGGGACCTCGTGTCGGGTCGTGTCCGCCACAGCGTCGGCCATTCCTTCCCGCAATCGTCCGATAGGGACTACACCCCGGGATACGCAGGAGCTTCACGCGCGCGAACGTAACGATCCGTTCACACGGCGCGCATGCCCCGGACATGCGTCGCACGCAGGCGCGGCGGTATCATGAGGACATGCTCGAGCAACGCATACAGCAGAACTTCATCGACAGCGCCGACCTGAAGTACCAGTCCGCCCAGAGCCTCAGCAAGCCGATCGCGCAGGCGGTGCATGCGGTGCTCGCGTGCGTCACCAGCGGCGGAAAGGTGCTCGCCTGCGGCAACGGAGGCTCCGCGGCAGACGCGCAGCACTTCTCCGCCGAGTTCGTCGGCCGCTACGAGCGCGAGCGCCCCGAGCTCGCGGCCATCGCGCTCACCACCGACAGTTCGATCCTCACCGCGATCGCGAACGACTACGACTACAACCGCATCTTCTCCAAGCAGGTGCGGGCGCTGGGCCAGGCCGGCGACGTGCTGCTCGCCATGTCCACCAGCGGCAACTCCGCCAACGTGCTGGCCGCCATCGAAGCCGCGCACGAGCGCGAGATGACCGTCATCGCGCTCACGGGCCGCGGCGGCGGCAAGATGAACGCGCTGCTGCGCGAAACCGACGTGCACATCTGCGTGCCGCACGAACGCACCGCGCGCATCCAGGAAGTGCACATCCTCGTTCTGCATTGCATCTGCGACGGCGTGGATGCGCAGCTCCTCGGCGACCAGGACCCCACCGCATGAAGACGAACCGCAAGACGATTTCCTCCTTCTCCGCCACCACCCTCGCCGGCGTGCTGCTGGCCGGCGCGCTCGCGGGTTGCGCACCGCTGATCGTCGGCGGGGCGGCCGTCGGCACCGCGCTGATGGTCACCGACCGGCGCAGCTCCGGCGCGCAGATCGACGACGAGGCGATCGAACTGCGCGCCGCGGCGCGGCTGCGCGAGGCCTTCGGCGACCGCGCGCACGTGAACGTCACCAGCTACAACCGCCAGGTGTTGCTCACCGGCGAGGTGCCGAGCGAGGCCATGAAGCAGCAGGCCGAGCAGGTCGCCGGCGGCGTCGACAACGTGCGCAGCATCGTCAACGAGCTGGCCGTGATGCCGTCCACCTCCCTGCCGCAGCGTTCCAACGACGTGCTCATCACGGGCAAGATCCGCGCCTCGCTGGTCGACGCGCAGGACCTGCAGGCGAACTCGTTCAAGGTCGTCACCGAGCGCGGCAGCGTCTACCTGATGGGCCGCGTCACGCCGCGCGAGGCCGACCGCGCCACCAGCATCGCGCGCCAGATCGGCGGCGTGCAGCGCGTCGTGCGCATCTTCGAGATCACCTCCCCCGAGGACCTGCGCGCGGCCGGCGTGAACGTGCCGGGCAGCAGCGCAACGCCGGCGACGGTGGCGCCGGCTCCCGCCGTGGCTCCCGCGTCCGTGGCACCGGCAGAACCCGCCACGGGTGGGGCGGTCGCGACGCCCGTGCGATAGAGGTGTAGGCCACGTAGGATGGGTTTCGCGCAGCGAACCCCAGCGCTGGGGTGCCTGCGGCAACCCAGCCTACAGTCCGAAGAAGGGCCGCATCAGCGGCCCTTTGCCTTCAGCGCAGCCGCTTGATCAGGCTCGACGTATCCCAGCGGTTGCCGCCCATGCCCTGGATGTCGGCGTAGAACTGGTCCACCAGCGCCGTCACCGGCAGCCGCGCGCCGTTGCGCTTGGCCTCGTCGAGCACGAGGCCGAGGTCCTTGCGCATCCAGTCGACGGCGAAGCCGAACTCGAACTGGCCGGCGATCATCGTCTTGCCGCGGTTGTCCATCTGCCAGCTCTGGGCCGCGCCCTTGCCGATGACTTCGAGCACCTGCTCCATGTCGAGCCCCGCCTTCATGCCGAAGGCGATCGCCTCCGACAGGCCCTGCACCAGGCCGGCGATCGCCACCTGGTTGACCATCTTGGCAAGCTGCCCCGCGCCGCTCGCGCCCAGCAGGGTGAAAGCGCGCGCGAACGCCATCGCCACCGGCCTGGCCGCGTCGAAGGCCGCCTGCTCGCCGCCGCACATCACCGTGAGCATGCCGTTCTGCGCGCCGGCCTGGCCGCCCGAGACGGGCGCGTCCACGAACTGCAGGCCGCGCTGCTTCGCCTCGGCGGAGAGCTCGCGCGCCACGTTGGCGGAGGCCGTGGTGTGGTCCACGAAGATCGCGCCCTTCTTCATGCCGGCGAAGGCGCCCTGGTCGCCCAGCACCACGGAGCGCAGGTCGTCGTCGTTGCCGACGCAGCAGAACACGAGCTCGCAATCCGCCACGGCCTCGCGCGGCGTGGGCGCGGCGGCGCCGGTGAATTCCTTGCACCAGGCCGTGCGCTTCTCGGCGCTGCGGTTGAACACGGTCACGTCGTGCCCCGCCAGCGCGAGGTGGCCGGCCATGGGAAAGCCCATCACGCCCAGCCCGAGGAACGCGACCTTGCGCGAAGGGGTGGATTCGTAGGTGCGGGGGTTGGTGCTGGGCATCGGCGGCTCCGTATTCGTGGAAGGGCCGATTCTAGGAGCAGGAACGGAAAAGCCGGGCGGCGCCCGGCTTTTCATGCACGCCGCAGCGCGTCAGACGATGGCCAGGTGCTCCGTGCCCGCCGACAGGTCCTGCGTCTTGGCGCGCTGGCTATTGAGCTTGATCTGCAGCCGCAGGTCGTTCACCGAGTCGGCGTTGCGCAGCGCGTCCTCGTACGTGATCATGTTGTTCTCGTACAGGTCGAACAGCGCCTGGTCGAAGGTCTGCATGCCGAGGTTGCGGCTCTTCTTCATGATCTCCTTCACCTCGGAGACCTCGCCCTTGAAGATCAGGTCGGAGATCAGCGGCGTGTTCAGCAGGATCTCCACGGCGGCGGCGCGGCCCTTGCCATCCTGCTTGGGGATCAGGCGCTGCGACACGAAGGACTTCAGGTTCAGCGACAGGTCCATCAGCAGCTGCGGACGGCGCTCCTCGGGGAAGAAGTTGATCACGCGGTCCAGCGCCTGGTTGGCGCTGTTGGCGTGCAGCGTCGCCATGCACAGGTGGCCCGTTTCGGCGAAGGCGATGGCGTGTTCCATCGTCTCGCGGTCGCGGATCTCGCCCATCAGGATCACGTCGGGCGCCTGGCGCAGCGTGTTCTTCAGCGCCGCTTCCCAGCTGTCGGTGTCCAGCCCCACTTCACGCTGCGTGACCACGCAGTTCTTGTGCGGGTGCACGAACTCCACCGGGTCCTCGATGGTGATGATGTGCCCGTGGCTCTGCTCGTTGCGCCAGTCGATCATCGCCGCGAGGGTGGTCGACTTGCCGGAGCCGGTCGCGCCCACCAGGATGACGAGGCCGCGCTTGCCCATCACCACTTCCTTGAGCACCTGCGGTACGCCCAGGCCGTCGATGGTCGGCAGGATCTGCGGGATCACCCGCAGCACCATGCCCACCTTGCCCTGCTGCACGAAGGCGTTCACGCGGAAGCGTCCCACGTTCGGCGGCGAGATGGCGAAGTTGCACTCCTTGGTGCGCTCGAACTCGGCCGCCTGCTTGTCGTTCATGATCGAACGCGCCAGCGCCAGCGTGTGCGCGCCCGACAGGGGCTGCGGCGACACCTTCGTGACCTTGCCGTCCACCTTGATGGCGGGCGGGAACTCGGCGGTGATGAACAGGTCGCTGCCGTTGCGGCCGATCATCAACTTCAGCAAGTCGTTGATGAACTTGGATGCCTGATCGCGTTCCATTTCAAGCCTTCTTTCTCGCTTCATCCGGCGCGCGCAGGTCCACGCACGCGCCGACCAATTCCAGTGCCACCGTGGATCCGGCCTTGCCGGGCCCCTGGTGGCGCCCCCTCGAGGGGGAGGCGGCCGAAGGCCGCTTCGGGGGGGAGCCCATCACCCGGGGAAGTTCTCGGGGATCTTGGCCTTGCCGCGGGCTTCGGCGGCGCTGATCACGTTGCGCTTGACCATGTCGGCGAGGTTCTGGTCCAGCGTCTGCATGCCCACGCTGTTGCCGGTCTGGATGGCGGAGTACATCTGCGCCACCTTGGCTTCGCGGATCAGGTTGCGGATGGCCGACGTGCCCAGCATGATCTCGTGCGCGGCCACCCGGCCGTTGCCGTCCTTCGTCTTGCACAGCGTCTGCGAAACCACCGCCTGCAGCGATTCGGACAGCATGGCGCGGACCATTTCCTTTTCCTCCGCCGGGAACACGTCGATGATCCGGTCGATGGTCTTGGCGGCGCTGGAGGTGTGCAGCGTGCCGAACACCAGGTGGCCCGTTTCGGCGGCCGTCATGGCCAGGCGGATCGTTTCCAGGTCGCGCATTTCGCCCACCAGGATGCAGTCCGGGTCCTCCCGCAGTGCCGAGCGCAGCGCGTTGGAGAAAGACAGCGTCATCGGGCCCACCTCGCGCTGGTTCACCAGGCACTTCTTGGACTCGTGCACGAATTCGATCGGGTCTTCCACCGTCAGGATGTGGCCGTACTCGGTCTCGTTCAGGTGGTTGATCATCGCGGCCAGGGTGGTGGACTTGCCCGAGCCGGTCGGGCCGGTCACCAGCACCATGCCGCGCGGCTTGAGCGCCAGGTCCTGGAAGATCTTGGGCGCGTTCAGCTGCTCCAGCGTGAGGATCTTGGACGGAATCGTCCGGAACACGGCGCCCGAGCCGCGGTTCTGGTTGAACGCGTTCACGCGGAAGCGCGCCAGCCCCTCGATCTCGAAGGAGAAGTCGCACTCGAGGAATTCCTCGTACTGCTTGCGCTGGCTGTCGTTCATGATGTCGTACACCATGGCATGGACCTGCTTGTGGTCCATGGGGTCGACGTTGATGCGGCGCACGTCGCCGTGCACGCGGATCATCGGGGGCAGGCCGGCGGACAGGTGCAGGTCCGACGCCTTGTTCTTCACGCTGAAGGCAAGCAGCTGGGTAATATCCACGAATCCCTCTTCTCTTTCTGGTCCCACGACGGTGCGCCGCGCAGGCGGCACCCGGCGGCGCCTCGGCGCCGATGCTGATCCATTATGACGACGATTGCTGCCAACCTCCAGAGCGTGCGCGAGCGGATCGCGAGGGCCTGCGCCAGCGCGCAACGCGACGTGAACGAAGTCACGCTGCTCGCCGTGTCGAAGACGTTCGGGCCCGACGCCGTGCGCGAGGCCTTCGCGGCGGGCGCGGCCGCCTTCGGTGAAAACTACATCCAGGAGGCGGTGGAAAAGCAGGCGCTGCTGGAGGACCTGCCCCTCGAATGGCACTGCATCGGCCCGATCCAGAGCAACAAGACGCGGCTGGTCGCCGCGCACTTCGCGTGGGCGCATACGGTGGACCGCGCCAAGATCGCGCAGCGCCTGTCAGAGCAGCGGCCCGAAGGCCTGCCGCCGCTTTCGGTGTGCATCCAGGTGAACATCGATGGCGGCACCGCCAAGTCGGGCGTGGCCCCGGCCGAGGCGCTGGCGCTGGCGCGCGAGGTGCATGCGCTGCCGAACCTGCGCCTGCGCGGGCTGATGACGATCCCCGAGCCGGCGCCGGACTTCGATGCGCAGCTGGCCGTGCACCGGCGGGCGCGCGCGCTGTTCGAGGATTTGCGCGCCACGGGCCTGCCGCTGGACACGCTGTCGATGGGGATGACGGCGGACCTGGAAGCCGCCATCCACGCCGGCAGCACGATGGTGCGCGTGGGCACGGCGATCTTCGGCGGGCGGCCGGCGAAGGCCTGAGGCCTGAAACCTGTCATCCCGGGCGTGACCCGGGATCCATGCGGCGCTTGAACGGACACCGCCTGGATTGCGGGTCAAGCCCGCAATCCAGGCGCTCCTCCTGGTGGCTACTTCTTCGGCACCGGCATCGGCTTCACGTTGCCGCAATCCGCCTTCAGCCACTTGCCGCGCGTCTCCATCGTGGTGACCTGCGGCGCGCCGCCGGCCGACGTCTTCACCGTCATGCGGCTGCTGTAGGCTTCCGGCCCGCCGTAGGTCACCTGCCCCTCGCCGCTGGAAGGCGGGTTGCTGCAGCTGAAGGCGAACTTCTGCGTGTTGCCGCTGCGGGTGTTCTGCGTCACCTTGCAGCCCTCCTGCATGGGCACGTCGTCGCGTTCGACCATCTCCCGGGTGAAGCACATCTGCGTGGCCATGCCGCCGCCCGCGCCCGGCACCATCTTCACGCCCTGCGCCGCCATGGCCGCTTCCATCTGCTTGCGCTGCTGCGGCGGCATCTGGGCCATCTGCTTCTGCAATTCGGCCATCGGATCGTCGGCGCCGCCGCCCTGCATCTTGTTGTGCATTTCCCACAAACCGGGCTTCATGGTCTGGGCGGACAGGGGCAGGCAGGCAGCGGCCAGCAAGGCGCCGGCGGCCAGGGTCAGGATGCGCATGGGATCTCCTCCGGGGAAAAGGCCGATTCTGCCCAGCGCCGCCGGCCCTGGACAGCCCCCGGAAGCAGGATCGCTACACGCGCAGCGCCAGGTGCGTGGTGTTCTTCACTTCCTCCATCACGGCATAGGTGCGGGTCTCGCGCACGCCCGGCAGCTGCCACAGCACCGTGCCCGCGAAGTCGCGGTAGGCGTGCATGTCCGCCATGCGCGTCTTGAGCAGGTAGTCGAAGCCGCCCGCCACCATGTGGCACTCCAGGATCTGCGGATGCACCTGCACCGCCGCCTTGAACGCCTCGAACACGTTGGGGGTGGTGCGATCCAGCAGCACTTCCACGAACACCAACATGCCGGCGCCCAGCTTGGCCGGATCCAGCCGCGCCTCGTAACCCAGGATGTAGCCGTCGCGGGTGAGCCGCTGCACGCGCGCCAGGACGGCGGTGGGCGACAGCGAGACCGCCTCGGCGAGCTTCAGGTTGGAGATGCGGCCGTCGGCCTGCAGCACCTGCAGCAGGCGCAGGTCTATTCGGTCGAGGTCGGGGGTGGATGCGTCCATGCTCCGGATTTATTCCAGTGATCGGCATCAATTTTAGCGAAACATTCGCCGGCCAAACCTGGAACATGGCGACAACACCGGCATTCACGCCCCCGCGCCATGCAAAGACTCCCCTCGCCTTACCGTCCCGAAGCCGCCATCGTCGCCGACCGCCTGCAGTCCCTGCAGGGCGCGCTGGACTGGGCGGCTGCAGCCCAGTCCGCCAGGCCCTGGGTCGATGCGGTACGCCGCAACCCGCCGCCTTTCTGGGCGATGGAAAGCCTGCTCAAGGAGTACCCGATCTCCAGCGCGGAAGGCCTCGCCCTGATGCGCCTGGCCGAGGCGTTGCTGCGCGTGCCGGATGCCGAGACCGCGGTCGCGCTCACCGCCGACCAGCTCTCGCGCGCCGACTTCGAGGGTTCCGCCGACAGCGCCCTGGCGCGCCTGTCGCACAGCGCGATCTCGCTGTCGAAGCGCTTCCTGCCGGGCGACGGGGCGCAACCGGAAAGCCGCCTGTTCGCGCGGCTCGGTGCCCGCACCGTCGTGGCCGCCACGCTGCGCGCCGTGCAGTTGCTCGGGCGCCAGTTCGTGCTCGGGCAAGGCATCGGCGAAGCGATGCACGAGGCCGCCGCGGCGCGCCGCCGCCACCCCAGCCTGCGCTTCTCCTTCGACATGCTCGGCGAGGGCGCCCGGACGGCCGCCGACGCGGACCGCTACCTCGCGCACTACGAGGAGGCGATCGCCGCCATCGGCGCGGCGTGCGACCCCCGCCAGCCGGTGCAGGGCAACGACGGCATTTCCATCAAGCTCAGTGCGCTGCACCCGCGCTACGAGGCGCTGCAGCGCGAGCGCGTGATGCAGGAGCTGGTCCCGCGCGTGGCCGCCCTGTGCCGCCGCGCCGCCGCGGCCAACATCAACCTCACCATCGACGCCGAGGAAGTCGACCGCCTCGAGCTGTCGCTCGAGGTCTTCGAGGCACTGGCCGGGCAGGTGGCGCGCGAACATCCGCAGTGGCACGGCTTCGGCCTCGCGCTGCAGGCCTACCAGACGCGCGCGCTGGAGCTGATCCGCCACGTCGCGGAGATCGCGCGGCGGCACGGCATCCGGCTCATGTGCAGGCTGGTGAAGGGCGCGTACTGGGACGCGGAGATCAAGCGCGCGCAGGAGCTGGGGCTGCCGCACTACCCGGTGTTCACGCACAAGCACCACACCGACGTGTCCTACCTCGCCTGCGCACGCGCCCTGCTGGAAGCGCAGGACGTGATCTTCCCGCAGTTCGCCACGCACAACGCGGGCACCATCGCCGCGATCGTGCAGATGGCGCGGCGCACCGGCGCGCAGTTCGAGCTGCAGCGGCTGCACGGAATGGGCGAAGGGGTCTACCGGGAGGTGCTGCAGGACCCGATGCTGGCCTGCCGCGTCTACGCTCCGGTGGGGCAGCACCGCGACCTGCTCGCCTACCTGGTGCGGCGCCTGCTGGAGAACGGCGCGAATTCCTCCTTCGTGCACCAGCTCGCCGACGAATCCGTCGGCATGGAAGAACTCCTGCAGTCGCCACTGCACCTGGTGCCGCAGCCCTCCCTGCCCTTGCCGCCGGATCTCTACGGACACGGGCGGCGCAACAGCACGGGGCTGGACCTCACCGTGCCGGCCATGCGCGCGCCGCTGGAATCCGCGCTGGCGACGACCTCCGTGGCCCTGGTCCCCGAGGCCGACGTGGCCGCCGTCCCGCAGGCACTGGACCGCGCGATCGCCGCCGGCCACGCCTGGGAACGCACGCCCGCGGAGGCCCGCGCGGGAGCCCTGCGCGCCGCGGCCGACGCCATGGAGGGCAACTTGCCGAGGCTGTGCGCGCTGCTGGTGAAGGAGGGCTTCAAGACCTGGGGCGATGCGCTGGCGGAAGTGCGCGAGGCCGTGGACTTCCTGCGCTTCTACGCCAACGAGGCCGAACGCATCCTGCAGCCGGTGACGCTGCCCGGCCCCACCGGCGAAAGCAACGTCCTGCGCCTCACGGCCCGCGGCCCCTGGGTGTGCATCAGCCCGTGGAATTTCCCGCTCGCCATCTTCACCGGCCAGGTGGCCGCCGCGCTGGTGACCGGCAACACCGTGCTGGCCAAGCCCGCGGAGCAGACACCGGCGGTCGCGCTGGAAGCCGTGCGCCTGCTGCACGCCGCCGGCGTGCCGCGCGATGCGCTGCAGCTGCTGCATGGCCCGGGGGAAACCGTCGGTGCCGCCCTCGTCGCGGAGCCGCGCGTCGCCGGCGTGGTCTTCACCGGGTCCACGCAGGTGGCGAAGACCATCCAGCGGGCGCTGGCCGCCAAGGACGGCCCGATCGTCCCGCTGATCGCGGAGACCGGCGGCATCAATGCGATGCTGGTGGATTCGACGGCGCTGCCCGAGCAGGTGACCGACGCCGTGGTGCAGAGTGCATTCCGCTCCGCCGGCCAGCGCTGCTCCGCGCTGCGCCTGCTCTGCGTGCACGAAGCGATCGCCGACGGCGTGATCGGGATGATCGCCGGCGCGGCGCGCGAGCTCGTCGCGGGCGATCCGGCGCAGTGGCGCACGGACGTGGGACCGGTGATCGACGGCGAAGCCTTCGAGAACCTGCAGCGGCACCTGCGCCGGCTGCGCGCGCAAGCGCGGCCGCTGCTTCCGCCTTCGGATCCGGATCCGCAGACGCGCCTGCTGCCGCCCCAGGCGTTCGAGGTCAGCAGCCTCGCGGACGTGAAGCACGAGATCTTCGGCCCCGTGCTGCACGTCGTGCGCTGGAGCGGCGACCCGCAAGAGGTGGTCCGGGCGATCAACCGGATCGGTTACGGCCTCACGCTGGGCCTGCAGACGCGCATCGACAGCCGGGCCGAAGCCCTGGCGCGCGAGGCGCGCATCGGCAACGTCTACGTCAACCGCAACATGATCGGGGCCGTGGTGGGCGTGCAGCCCTTCGGCGGGGAAGGCCTGTCGGGCACCGGCCCCAAGGCCGGCGGCCCGAACTACCTGGCGCGCTTTTGCGCCGAGCAGACCGTCACCGTGAACACCACCGCGGCGGGCGGCAACGTCGCCCTGCTCGCGCGCGGATCGCTCAGCCCTTGAGCAGGTTGCGCGAGACCTGCTCGCGCACCGGATCGCCCAGCAGCTCGGCGGCGCTCGGCAGCTTGCCGTCGTAGGCACCGAGCACCTCGTTCAGGGCGGCCAGCGTGCGCTGCAGCTGCTCGCCATCCTGGCGCTTCTCGAGATCGGCACGAACGTCTTCCAATGCGCGGAACAGCAGGGCGCGGGTGTTGCCGCGGATCACGAGGTTGCCGTCGGATTGCCAGATCGCCTTGTGCATGTATTTCATCGGAGCATCTCCTGGTGTGGGCTCCAGAATGCGGCCTTGCGCGCGGGCGCCCTGTGGGCCGGCGCTCCGTTCGAAGGGACGCTGCCAATGACGCCGGGCGTCAGCGACCAGCGCAGCCGTAGCCGTCGAATGCGCGGAAGCGCCCTGTCAGCCGGCAGCGCACTGGCTGCCCGATCAGTGCCAGCGCTCGCGCAGTTCGCGCTTCAGGACCTTGCCGATGTCGCTGCGTGGCAGCTCGCGCAGGTAACGCAGGCCGGCCAGGCGCTGCGTCTTGCCCAGGCGGGCGTTCGCCCAGGCCCGCAGGTCTTCCTCCGAAGGCGGTTCGCCGGCCGGCACGACGAAGGCCACCGGCGTCTCGCCCCAGGTCGCATCGGCCACGCCCACCACGGCGGCGTCGGCCACCGCCGGATGCTCGCGCAGCACCGCCTCGAGGTCGCTCGGATAGATGTTGAAGCCGCCGCTGATCACCAGGTCCTTGCGGCGGTCCATCAGCGTGAGGAAGCCGTCCTCGTCGAAGCGGCCGACGTCGCCGGTGCGGATGAAGCGGTTGCCCTGCGCGTCGTACCACTCCGCCTCGCGGGTCTTCGCCGGCTGGTTGCGGTAGCCCGTCATCATCGATCCCGAGCGGCCCACCACCTCGCCGGTGGCGCCGGGGGGCAGCTCGCGGCCGTCCTCGTCGATGAGGCGGATGTCGTGGCCTTCGGACGGCTTGCCCACCGTGTGCAGCTTGTACGGGAAGCGGTGCGCCTCCAGGATGCAGGTGCCGCCGCCTTCGGTCATGCCGTAGTACTCGACCAGTCCACCGGGCCAGCGTGCCAGCACGTCGGCCTTGAGATGCGCGGAAAACGGCGCGCTGGTGCAGAACTTCATGCGGAAGGACGACAGGTCGTGGCGGCCGAACTCCGGCAGCGCCATCAGGCGCTGGTACTGCACCGGCACGAGCATCGCGTGCGTGGCTCGCGCATCCTGGGCCAGCGCGAGGTAGGCCGCAGGGTCGAAGCGGCCTTCTGTCATCACGACGGCGCCGCCCTTCGCAAGGCAGGGGAACACCGACACCAGCGTGGTGTTGGAGCACAGCGAGGTCGCCACGAGCGCCACGGCGTCGGCGTCGTAGCCGTAGTTCTCTCCGCGCGCCATGTGCGCCCAGCGCATCGCGTGGGGCTGCACGATGCCCTTGGGCGTGCCGGTCGTGCCGGACGAATAGATGATGTTGAAGGCCCACCCGGGCTGGGCCTGCACCGGCTGTGGCTGCGCGCCGGGCGGCAGCAGCCAGGCGCCCAGCCCGCCTTCACCCTCGACGTCCATGCGGACGCGCGGCGCGGCTGTGTCGAGTGCCGGCACGGAGCCATCGGCGAACAGGAACCGCGCGCCGCTGTCGGCCACCATGCCGGCGAGTTGCTCCGCCGTGGCGCCGGTCGGCAGCGGCGCCACCGCCAGCCCGGCCCTCAGGCCGCCGAGGAACAGCAACAGGTAGGGAATCGAGTTCGCGCCGCAGACGGCGATCGCCTCCTGCGGTCGCACGCCCCGCTGCTGGAGGGTTGCCGCGATGCGGTCCACCTCGCGGTCCATCTCGCCCCAGCTGAGCCGGCGTTGGCCGTGGCGCAAGGCAAGCCGATCGGGTCGCACGCGTGCGTGCTCGCGGATGAGGTCGGAAAGGGCGCGGAACGGCGGCAACGCAGGCGCCGTCGAGGCAGGGGTAGCGGGCACGGGGGTCTCCATTGCGAGCACTGTAAGCGACGCTCATGGCCGCGCCTGCACCGCGAAGGACAGGCCGTGTCCGACACGGGGCATGCGACGGAGCCGACGCCGTGCTGGACGGCGCGTGCCCAGACTGGCTGCATCCAACGCCAGGAGGACACATGGCATACAGCAGCATCATGGGCGCGGAAGTGGCCCCGGGGAACCCCAGCGGCCGCGACGCCGACCTGCTGGGCCCGAGCGACAACTCGGACAGCGGCAGCGACGCGATCGGCACGGCCGAGGCGCACGAGGACAGCGACTCCGTGGGCACCGGCTCGCGCGGCGCGGTGGCGGGCCCGGACGCGCGCGAAGGCGGGGACATCCTGCCGGATCGCGTGGTGAGCCTGGCGGACGGCGAGGGCTTCCCCGAAGCCGATCCCGACGGCATGGAGATGATAGACCTCGACAGCGACGACGCGGCCGACAGCGACGCGTCGGACGAGCAGGGCTGACGCGATGGCCCGCCGCTCGGCACCCGCTTCTTCAGGGCAGCGGGTGCGGACCCTCCTGCGCGAAACTTTCGGCCTGTCGCGCTTGCGCCCGGGCCAGGCGGCCGTGATCGACCGGGTGCTCGCCGGGCAGCCGACGCTCGCGGTGATGCCCACGGGCGCGGGCAAGTCGCTGTGCTACCAGCTGCCCGCGCTGCTGCTCGAAGGCCGCACCGTGGTCGTCTCGCCCCTGATCGCGCTGATGAAGGACCAGTGCGAGTCCCTGCGCGAGCTGGGCATCGCGGCGGTGCAGGTGAACAGCGCCATCGACAGCGAGGAGGAGCGCGCGGCCGAACGCGCAGTGGCCGATGGCAGCGCGCGCATCATCATGACCACGCCGGAGCGGCTGGCGGATCCCGGCTTCCTGGAGATGCTGCTGGCGCATCGCGTGGCCCTGCTGGCCGTGGACGAGGCGCATTGCATCTCGCACTGGGGGCACGACTTCCGCCCCGCGTTCCTGGAGATCGGCCCGGTGCTCAAGCGCCTCGGCCGTCCGCCGGTCCTGGCGCTGACGGCGACCGCCACCGACGACATCGCGCGGGACATCTGCGAGCAGCTGGGCATCCCGGCGGAAGGGGTTATCAACACCAGCGCCTACCGGCCCAACCTCGACCTGCGCGTGCTGCCCGTGGAGAAGGAGGCGGACAAGCTGGCGCAGGTGCTCAAGCTCGTGCGCTCCGCCGAAGGCAGCGGCATCGTGTACACGGCCACCGTGAAGGCGGCGCAGGCCGTGCACGAGGCGCTGCTGGCCGCGGGCGAATCCGCGGGCCTCTACCACGGCAAGCTGCCGGCGGCCGACCGCACCGCGGCGCAGGAAGCCTTCATGGACGGCGACCGCCGCGTGATGGTGGCCACCAATGCCTTCGGCCTCGGCATCGACAAGCCGGACATCCGCTTCGTGCTGCACTACCAGCTGCCCGCCACGCTGGAGGCTTACTACCAGGAGGCGGGGCGCGCCGGGCGCGACGGCGCGCTCTCGCGCTGCACGCTGCTGTTCCTGCGCGGCGACAAGGCGATCCAGCAGTTCTTCATGGCCGGCCGCTATCCGGGCGAGGAAGACGCCCTCGCGATCGTCCAGGCGCTGCGCGACACGCCGGCCGAGGGCGGCGAGTGGACGCTGCCCCTGCTGCAGGCGCGTACCGGCAGGCCCCGCTCCAAGCTGCAGGTCGCCCTGGGCCTCTTGCGCAAGGACAAGATGGTGCTGCAGGGCCGCGACGGCACGCTGCGCCTGGCCGCCAAGGGCGGCGACACTTCGCGGCTGCGCGAACTGACCGAGGGCTATGGCAAGAAGCGCGACCTCGATCGCGAGGCGCTGGAGCGCATGGTCTTCTACGCGCAGACCGGCCAGTGCCGCTGGCGCGTGCTGCTGGAGCACCTGGAGGGCGAAGCGCCCCTGGAGCGCTGCGAGCACTGCGACAACTGCCGGCGCATCGCCGCGCACGAGGCGGTGGTGGAGGAGTTGCTGCGCAATGCACCGGCCGAGCCCGTCGCCGCGCAAGACGAGGAGGCGACGAGCGCGACGTTCGCCCGCGGCGACCTGGTGGAGGTGCGGCGCTACGGCCGCGGCGTGGTGGAGGAAGCCACGCCCACGCAGGTCACGGTGGCCTTCGCGGACCGCAGCCGGCGCAGCTTCCTGCCGGAGTATGTGCGCAGGGCGCGCGTGGCGCGCGCTTCGAAGACCACCGCCGTGTCCGCCGCCGCGTAGGGCGGGGTGACGCCAGGAACCCCGCCGTCGGGGTGCGCCTGCGGGCGCACCCCGACCTACCAGGTCGCCACCAGCGCGAGCGCCACCGCTGCCGCCAGCGCCGCGATCACCGCCCAGCGCACCTGCAGGACGCACTCCAACGCGCCCTCCGCGTGCAGCCATTCCATGACTTCATCCCCCGGTGGACCAGAGTTCGGCCGTCGGCAGGTTGGCGCCGGGGCGGGCCTGCGACGACAGCAGCAGGTAGGTGGAGTGCTGCACGTCGACCAGGAAGTCGGGTTGCGCGTCGCCGTCGAGGTCGGCGATGGCGCGCACGCCCGTGTCGCGCGCGTCGTAGGGACCGAGCACATAGGTATACGTTTGCCCGCCGTAGCTGATGTTGTATTCGACGCCCTTCACCACGCTCTCCACGCGCAGGCTGAAGCGGGTGGTGCCGAGGGCCAGTTCATAGTCGGCGCCCGGCGTGGGCCGGTGCAGCACCTGCATGTACGGGTACACGCGGCGCGCGCCCTGCTTCAGCGTCGCGCCGGGCAGGCGCAGGTAGTACGCGTCGGAGGGCACCAGGCTGCCGTCGCCTGGCTTGACGGAGCGCACGTCGATCGCGCGGTCCTGGGGCGCCAGGCGCCACCAGCCGTCCGCCGGCCAGGGCACCGGGCCCGCGCTGTTCACGTCCTGCCGCCAGGACTGCGCATCGAGCATGTAGCCCTCGGCGGGTCGGGTCTGCGCCCACAAGGTGGCGGCGGCGGCGCTCGCGGCGACGACCAGGGCGAAGCGGAAGAAGGCGCGGGCGGGCGTCAGGTGGGGGCTGGGCATCGTCGTTCTCCAGGGGTTGGCGATGGAGACGATTCTTCGCAGGCAGCCGGGAGGGAACAATGCGGCGACGCGCCCACTTCGTTCACGCCCCGGAAGAAATCTTCACGCGGGAGCGCAGGCGCCGGTTCGATAATCGCGGCATGAATCGTGTCGCGGTGATCGAGGACGACCTGCCCACCAGCAACCAGCTCGCGGGGTGGATCCGCTCGGCGCGCCCGGGCATCCACATCGACCAGTGGTTCGACCGCGACAGCGCCGAGGCGGCGCTCGCGCGCGAAACCTACGACGCCGTGGTGCTGGACATCGAGCTCGGTCGCGAACGCCACGCCGGCGTGGCCCTGATCAACGCCCTCAACAAGCGCCGCGCCGGCGTGCCGGTGCTGGTGGTGTCGGCGATGCCGGCGGCCATCTACCGCAGCATCATGAAGGCGCTGGACGCCTGGGACTACCTGCAGAAGACCACCTTCGAGGAGGCCGATTTCGTCGAGACCTTCCTGGAGATCCTGCGCGTGGCGCGCGAGCGCGGCGAAGCAAAGGCCCAGCCCGCCGGCGACGAACTCGCGCTCGATCCGCTCTGGCAGCGCACGCCCATGTGGCGCGGCCAGCGCATCAACCTGCCGCTCACCGCGCAGCGCATCCTCGCCACGCTGTACCAGCGCCGGGGCGAAGTGGTGTCGTACGAGGAGCTGTTCGAGGTGGTGAAGAGCGGGCGCAACCGCGACAACGTGCGCAAGCACGTCAGCACCATCCGCGATGCGTTCCGCGAGGTCGATCCCGCGTTCACCGCGATCGAGAACGTGCCGATGCGCGGCTTCCGCTGGGCCGACGCGCTGGCGCGGGCATGAAGCGCGAGGCGCCGCGGCTCGGGCTGGCGTCGTTCCGCCGCCGCATCCTGCTGCGCGGCGTGTTCCTGCTGCTGGCGCTCGCGACCATCGCGCTGCCGGTGGCGCTGCTGCGCGACGAGAAGCAGCGCATCTACGCCAGCTACGAGCAGGGATTCCGCAAGACGCAGGCCGAGCTGATGGCGCGCCTGCGCGAACCGGCGGGCCTCCTGGCGCTGCTCAATCCGCGCGCCGGCGGCGAAGTCACGCCCCTCAAGCCCATGCTGCTGCCCTACCCGGCCCTCGACTTCGAGGACGCGACCAAGGTGCAGCAGGCGGTGGAGCTGGCCGGCTGCCCGGTGCGCTATCCGGACGGCGCCACGCTGTGCGCGGCGGTGGGCAGCAACGCCTTCGCGGGGGGCTATCTCTACCTGGTCGGCAGCTTCCGCACCGGCGACCTGGTGCCGCGCGAGCCCGGCGTGCTGGACCTGGAAGGCGTGCACCGCGCGCGCATCCGGCTGGAGATGCGCGGCGAGCTGAAGACGTGGATCGCGCCGTTCGAGCGGCTGTCGCTGCGCGGCGAGCCGCTGGTGCGCGGCCGGCTCAACGGGTTCGTCCACGCGGGCGAGGCGGTGCTCGATCCGCAGGCGAAACCGGTGCGCGATTTCCGGGGCTGGGCGTGGCAGGGCGCCACCTGCGATGCGGGCGGCGAACTGCCCGACTGCCCGCGCCGCGTGTTCTATTCGATCCGCCTGCCGGTGGAAGCCTTTCGCGAATCGCTGTTCGCGCGCCCGCGCAGCGAGTGGCCACCGGCCGACCTGGACCGCATCCGCGTGCACGTGCAGATGCTGGCGCCCGGCGCAGCGGAGCCGCTGTTCGACAGCAGCGCGGCCGGCGCCGTCGCACCCACCTCGCTCGACGACATCGGCCGCATCCTGCAGCCCGGGCAGGTGCTTTCCATCACGCCCGAGAACGTGGCGCGGGCCGTGCCCGTGGTGCTGCGCGGCGACGCCCGCGCCGGCGAACGCAGCTCGCCGCTCATCCTGCGGCTGGTCGACCTGCTGCCGGTGGCCACGCAACCGGCGCGCGTGCACGCGCGCGAGACCATAGGCACGCCGCTGGGCAACTTCGACGTGCGGCTCACGGGCGAGCCGCGCGGGATCGACCGCGGCCTCAGCGTGGTGGCCACGCGCCTGTCCTGGTACGTCGCCGCGATGCTCGGCGCGATCGTGCTGGCCTGGGCGGTGATCGAGGTGGGCCTCATCCGCCGCATCGCGGTGCTCACGCGGCGCGCCGCCGCGGTGTCGCACGACATGCACGCCGAGGGCATCGCGCAGCTGGACGTGTCGGACCTGCGCGGCCGCGACGAGCTGGGCATCCTGGCCGGTGGCCTGGCCGACCTGCTGCAGCGCGTGAAGGCCGACGTGCAGCGCGAGCAGCTCCGCGCCCAGCGCGAACGCGACATGCTGCAGGCGGTGGGCCACGAGATCCTCTCGCCGCTGCAATCGCTGATGGTGCTGCACCCGAAACCCGAGGACCCGGCGCACCGCTACGTGCAGCGCATGCAGCAGGCGGTCAAGGTGCTGTACGGCCAGGCCTCGCCGAGCGAGGCGCTCGCAGCCGCCGAACTGCAGCTCGCGCCGCTGGACCTCGACGCGTTCCTGCGCGAGGTGGCCGGCAACGCCGGCTTCGCCGGGATCGCGGACGTTCGCTACGCCGCGCGCGGCAGGCCGTTGGTGGTGCGCGCCGACGGCTTCTCGCTGGAGGACGTGGTGACGCACATCCTGCGCAACGCCGACCGCCATCGCACGCCGGGAACGCCGATCACGCTGGCGCTGGAGCAGCGCGGCGGCCAGGCCGTGATCGGCATCCACAACGCCGGCAGCGGCATCCCGGAGGCCCTGCGCGAAAGCATCTTCGACTACGGCGTGAGCGACGCCGCCGCCGAGCCGGGGGCGCGCCGCGGCCAGGGCCTGTTCGTCGCGCGGACCTACATGGCCAAGATGGGCGGCACGGTGGAGGCGGTCAACACGGCCGACGGCGTCCGCTTCGACCTGAGCTTCCCCCTCGCCAGCTGAGGTTGTACGGGCCCCGTCGCGCCAGCCATGCGCTAGTCTTGGAACATGCGACTGGCCGCCTGGCTGCAGAGCCCCCGGCTCTTCCTTTCCCTCTCCCTCGGCGTCGTGCTCGCCTGCGCAGGCTGCGGCCCGCGGACGGGCCCTGCCCCGGCGCCGCCGCCGACCAGCCCCGCGCCGGCGCCGCCATCGGAGCCGGACCTCATGCCCTTGCCGCCGCCCGCACCGAGTCCGGCCGCGCCGCTGGCGGACGCCGAGCGCGGCCCGGTCCTGTTCACGCACTGGCGCAGCACCCGCCCGACCGAAGTGGAAGCCTTCGAGTCCTTCCTGGCCTATGAGCGGCTCGCGGACGTAGCGCCCACCTACCAGCTGCTGCGCAGCGCGTCGATGTGGAAGGAATGCCGCGCCGAGCCGTTCGAGATCCCGCCCGCGCGCATGTGGACGCAGGTGCGCGACCTGCTGGTGCTGCTGCGCGAGTTGCGCCAGCGCGGCATCCTGCCTTCGTACGAGGTGGTGTCCGCCTACCGCGACCCGCGCCTGAACCGCTGCGCCGGCGGCGCCCCGGGCAGCTCGCACCAGCGCTTCGCGGTGGACATCGCGCCGCTGGAACGCGAGGACGCGGAGCGGCTGTGCCGCTTCTGGCGCGATGAGGGAAAGCGCTGGAACATGGGCGTGAGCCGCTACCCGAGCGGCCGCATCCACATCGACCGCACCGGCTACCGCACCTGGGGCGCGAGCCACAAGCGAGGCAGCAGCTACTGCCTGCAGGGCGATTAGAAGTCTGCGCGGCGAACTTACCTCCCTGTGGAGGATTGCGCACTCTGCGTGTTTGCATTAGTTGCACGCGCCGCAACCCGTGCGACAGTGGCAAGGTCGCCGCTGCGAGGCCCGCCCATGAAAGCTCCCGTTTCCGTCATCACCAAGCTGAACCTCCTGCTCGCGCTGCCGCTGGCGGGCATGACGGCCATCGCCGCGCTCTCCTGGCGCGGCCTGCCGGCAGCGGAGCGGCCTGCCTTCCTGGCCGCGGTCGCCGGCGTGATGCTGGTGGTGATGCTGGCCGCGGTCATCCTGCGCGTCACCATCCGGCAAGGCATCCTGCGCTCCATCCGGGCGGCAGCCCACGTGATCGGGCGCGTGGCCGAAGGCGACCTCACCGCGCGCGTCGGCATCCAGGCGCACGGCGAGACGCAGAAGATGCTGTCCGGCCTGGAGCGCATGACCCGCGACCTGGCGGAGCTGGTGGGCGCGGTGGCGCGCAGTGCGCAGGCGGTCGCCGACGGCAGCGGGCAGATCGCCCGCGGCCACCGCGACCTCGCATGGCGCACGGAGCACCAGGCGAGCACGCTGGAACAGACGGCCAGCTCGATGGAGGAGCTGACTTCCACGGTCACGCACAACGCGGAGACGGCGCGCGAAGCCAGCGAGCTCGCCCGCGCCGCGGCCGACCAGGCCGCGCGCGGTGGCCGCGTCATGGACGACGTGGTGCGCACCATGGACGGCCTGTCGGGCTCCGCCGGGCGCATCGGCGACATCAGCGGCGTGATCGACGGCATCGCGTTCCAGACCAACCTGCTGGCGCTGAACGCCGCCGTCGAGGCCGCGCGCGCGGGCGAACAGGGCCGCGGCTTCGCGGTGGTCGCATCCGAGGTGCGCACGCTCGCGCAGCGCAGCGCCGATGCGGCGCGCGAGATCAAGGCGCTGATCGGGCAGTCGGTGGACCAGGTGCGCTCGGGCGCCACGCTGGTCGGCACCGCCGGCGAGGCGATGCAGCAGATCGTGGTCTCCGTGCATCGCGTGAGCGACCTCATCGCCGAGATCGCATCGGCGAGCCGGCAGCAAAGCGCGGGCATCGAGCAGGTGAGCACCGCGGTCTCCGAGATGGAACAGGGCGTGCAGCAGAACGCCGCGATGGTCCAGGAGGCCGCGTCGGCGACGGCGACGCTGGCGCAGCAGGCCGAGGCGCTGCAGCGCATGGTGGCTCGGTTCCGGCTGGAGGACGCCACGGCGGCCTCGCTCCGGTCCGCCGCGCCAGCTTCGCTGTACCTGCCAGATGCTTCCGCCCCGGCCTGAGCGCCAGACAGACGGCGCGAACGCCGGGGCCAACGGTTAAGCAGATCCCCTAAAGGCGGTTGCACTTTGTAGCAAATGTCTCCTAGAGTGACAGTGTTCCCCGGCCCCGCCGGGTTCGCTGCTTCAGGAGAACTGCCATGAAGAACACCGTCCGCATCCTCGCCAGCCTGGTGGCCGCCGCCCTGCTGGCCGCCGGTTGCGCCACCCTTGGAAGCCAGGTGCCCGCGCCGAGCGCGGCCGACCGCGGATGGCTGCTGCCGACCGCCATCCCCATGCCTGCCGACAACCTGAACACGCCCGCCCGCGTGGAACTCGGCAAGGTCCTGTTCTTCGACCCGCGCCTGTCCGGCAGCGGCGCGATGTCCTGCTCCTCCTGCCACCTCCCGCACCTGGGCTGGACCGACGGGCGCAAGCTGCCCATCCTGCCGAACGGCGAGGTCGTGGGCCGCCATTCGCCCACCGTCTTCAACCTGGCCTACAACACGCAGTTCATGTGGGACGGGCGCAAGGTCTCGCTGGAGGACCAGGCGATGGGGCCGCACCGCCACCTGAGCAAGGCCGACTTCGCCGCCGCCACGGCCCGCTTCCGCCAGATGGCCGGCTACCAGGCGCTGTTCGCCGCGGCCTATCCGGGAGAACCGATCAGCGAGGAGACGATTTCCAGGGCCCTGGCGGTGTTCCAGCGTTCGCTGGTCTCGCGCGACTCCGCCTTCGACCGCTGGGCCGCAGGCGACACCACCGCGCTGACCCTGGAGCAGTACCGCGGCTACAAGGTGTTCGCGGACCCGGCCAAGGGCAACTGCGCCTCCTGCCACAGCGGCCCCAACTTCACCGACAACGGCTTCCACAACATCGGGATCAAGAGCGCCGACCCCGGCCGCTTCAACATCCGCAAGGTGGCCGCCATGAAGGGCGCCTTCAAGACGCCGACCCTGCGCGACATCGCGCTCAGCGCCCCGTACTACCACGATGGCTCCGCGGCCACGCTGCGCGAGGTGGTGGACCACTACGCGCGCGGCGGTGACGACCGCAGCAACGTCTCGCCCGACGTGCGCCCGCTGGACCTGAGCGAGCAGGACAAGCAGGACCTGGTCGCGTTCATGCGCGCCCTCACGGGCCGCCAGGTCGCCTTCGTCGAGCCGAAGCTGCCCCAGTAGGCGCTGGCATGCCCCGGGCTTCCGCCGTGCTCGCGCCCGCCGGTGCGGGTTTCATCCGCGCCGCCGCCGCCGTCCCCGCTGCTGGGGCGGCTCCGCGGCAGCGCAGCGCCGTGGCGCGCTGGAAGCGGCAGCTGGCAGGGTTCGGCATCACCATGACCGTCCTCGTGGTCGCGATCGCTGCCTGCTCCGCGCTCGCCATGTGGCGGGTGATCGCGGAGGTGGCGCGCTCGGAGCAGAAGATCGAGGCGCGCTCCGCCGCTGCCACCGACGCGCGGCTGGCCGTGCTGGAGGTGGACCGGCTGCTGTCGCAGACGATGCTGGAAGAAGATCCCGCGCGGGTGCGCGCCACGGCCGTTGCGTCCATCGCGGCGGCCTCCCGGCTCGAGGACGCGGTCACGGCGCTGCGCGCGGCGCTGCCGCAGAACACCGAAGTCGCCGAGATGAGCCGCCTCGTCGACAGCGTGAAGGCGCCGCGCGTCAACGTCATCATGCTGGCGCGCAAGGGTGCCCGCGCCGAAGCCGCCGCCGCGCGCCAGGGCATCGCGGAGCCGCTGCGCCAGATCGACCAGGTGTCCACCAGCATCCTGCAGCGCCAGGCCGAGGCCCGCCAGCGCGCCGCCGGCGAGCGCAACGCCATGTTCCAGCGCGCGCTGGCCGGGCTGCTCACGGCGGCGCTCGTGAGCGCGGTCGCCGGCCTGCTGTTCCACCTGCGCCTGAAACGCGGGTTCGCGCCCGTGGAGCAGCTGCTGGAAGAAGTGGCGCACAGCGCCGGTGGCCTGCGCGAGGGCGGGCAGCAGCTCGACGGCCTCAATGGCGAGGTGCAGCAGGCCAATGCACGGCTGCGCGTGCTGCTCGACCAGTTCCGCGGCGCCTCCGAGGCGATGAAGCAGGAAGCCGAGGGCTGCCTGCGCGACGTGGCGCAGATCGGGCAGACCTGCCGGTCCTCGGCCGACATGTCCCGGCAGCATGCCGACGAAGCCGCCGCGGTGGCAGCGCAGATCCAGGGCACGGCGGCCCGGCTGCACCAGTTGCTGGAGGCCACCCGGGCGCTCGGCAAGAGCCGCAGCGACATCACCCGTTTCGCCGACGAGATCGACACGATCGCCTCCACCACCCGCCTGCTGTCGCTCAACGCGGCGGTCGAGGCCGCGCGCGCCGGCACCGCGGGACGGGGCTTCTCGGTGATCGCGAGTTCCGTTCGCAAGCTGTCCGAAGACACCCAGCAGGCCGCCCTGCAGATCCGCCGCGCCAGCGAGGACATCACCCGCCAGCTCGACGCGACCAGCACCGCCGTGCAGCAGACCAGCGCGCAGATGGACGCGGGCGCGAGCCGCATCGACGCGCTGGACAGCTCGGCGCGCAGCAACCAGGCACTGCTCGACGGCATGCGCGCGGAGGTCGACGGCTTTCGCGGCTCCTTCGAACGCCAGGTCGAGCGCGTGCAGCTGATGGACGAAGAGTCGCGCGCCCTGGCCGAGGCCCTGGGCGACGGCCTGCGCCAGGCGCAGTTGCTCGATGCGACCTCCGCCTCGCTGACCCGGACGTCCGGCGCCCTGCTGCAGCGCCTGTCCAACCTGCAGGCCTGAACCCACCTCGTTCAAACGGAGAAACCCATGCGAATCCTCCCCGCCGCGCTGCTCGCGCTGCTCGCTTTCCAGGCCCAGGCGGGCGATCACGTCGTCAGCCAGAAGGGCAAGGCCTTCGGCCCGAAGAAGCTCAGCGTGCAGGCTGGCGACAGCGTGCGCTTCGTCAACGACGACCCCTTCGCGCACAACGTGTTCTCGCTCTCGGATACGAAGAGCTTCGACCTCGGCTCCTACGGGCAGGGCCTCGCGAAGTCGGTGCTGATGGACAAGCCGGGCGTGGTGGAAGTGGAGTGCGCGGTGCACCCCGACATGCGGATGGTCATCGAGGTCCGCAAGTGATGCTGCGCGCCGCCGCGCTGGCGGCGGTGCTGCTCGTGCCCGCGGCGCACGCGCAGCTCAGCGACGCCTACGCGCAGGTGGTCGGCGCCACGGCGAAGCCGCTGCTCGCGCGCGACGGCCCGGACGCCGCCACCTTCCGCGGCAGCCTGGTCTTCTTCAACTACTGCGTGACTTGCCACGGCCCCGGGGCGGACGGCAACGGGCGCGCGGCTCGCCTCTACGACCCGCGGCCGGCCAACCTGCGCGCGAGCGACAAGAACGCCGCCTACATGCAGCTGATCATCCGCCGCGGCGGCAAGGCAATGGGGCGCTCCGAGTTCATGCCCCCCTGGGGCGAGGAACTCACCGAGGAACAGATCGCGGACGTGACCGCCTACCTGCAGTCGATCAACGCCCGCCGGACCGGTCCCGTCAATTGAAGTGCACTTCCTTGTGCTCGCCCATCTTCTTCGGGCGATCGCCGGTCACCGCCGCCTTGCCCATCTTGAGCAGCTGCAGCAGCTTGTTCTCCTTGACGTTCCAGTATTCGGCCTCGTCGATCTCCACGGCGACCAGCTCCATCTCCGGATCCTCCGGGCCGCCAGGGAACCAGGCCTTGGCCATCACGTTGAACAGCTCGCGCTTCTTGTCCAGGTCCTCCAGCACCCGCGCCGTACCGGTGACGGAAACCCAGGTGTCCTTGTCCGGGTTGGCGTAGGCCAGGTTCACGCTGCCGTCCTGGCGCAGGCGCTGGCCCACTTCGGTCTGGCGCGAGACGAAGAAGTAGAGACTGCCGTCGGCGCCCAGCTCCTTGTTCATCGTGGTCAGCGGGTGCGAGTGCAGCGAACCGTCGGCGTGGCGGTGCGACAGCATGCAGAAACGGGTGTCCTTGATCAGGTCCCAGAGGACCTCGCGGTCGTGCTTGGTTTCGTTCATTCGTGCTCCTGTGCGTATCCGGGCCATGGTCGCGCAGGGCGGCGCCCGCCGGCGTCGGGGCGGCGTGGGAATGCTTGTGGGGGATGGCCGACACGCCGTGTCATTTCCCGCTCAGGTTGCGGGTGCACGATGGCGCGATGAAGCTGGCGCTGCTGTCGGACCTGCATGCCAACCGGCGGGCGCTGGAGGCCTGCCTGGCGCACGCGCGCGCCGAGGGCGCAGCGCGCTGCGTACTGCTCGGCGACCTGGTCGGCTATGGCGCGGAGCCCGCCGAAGTGCTGGACGCCGTGATGGACCTGCACGCGGGCGGCGCCCTGGTCGTGCGCGGCAACCACGATGAAGCCGCACTGCAGCCCGCCGCGGCGCAGCAGACCGCGGAAGACGTCTCCGCGGCGTGGACGCACGCACGGCTCACGCCGGCACACCGGGCCTTCCTTGCCGGATTGCCGCTGGCGGCCACCCTGGAAGACACGCTGTTCGTGCACGCCAGCGCCCGCGAACCCGCGCGCTGGGAGTACGTCGACCGCCCCGAACTGGCCGAGCGCTGCCTGGAGGCGGCACGGCGCGACTGGGGCGCGCGGCGCGTGTTCTGCGGCCACGTGCACGAGCAGCATCTGTACTACCGCGGCCGCGACGGCAGGCCGCAGGCGTTCGCGCCCGCGCCGGGCATTCCGATCCCGCTGACGGCGCACCGGCAGTGGCTCGGCGTGGTCGGCTCGGTCGGCCAGCCGCGCGACGGCGACCCGCGCGCCATGTATGCGCTGCTTGACCTGGCGCACGCGCGGCTGGTGTTCCACCGCGTAGCCTATGACCACACGGCAGCGGCCGCCGCCATCCGGGCCGCGGGACTGCCGGAGCATTTCGCGCAACGACTGGAGGGGGGACGATGACGCGGCTGGCGGAAGGTTCGGTGCTGGACGGCTTCGCGGTGGGGCCGCGCGTGCATTCGGGCGCGATGGCCGACCTGTATCGCGTGCACTACGACGGCGGCCGCGCCGACCCCGGCTTTCCCATGGTGATGAAGGTGCCGCGCACCGGCGGCGGCGAAGGCGCGGAGAACCTCGTCGGGTACGAAGTGGAGCAGCAGATGCTGCAAGAGCTGGACGGCCCCCATGTCCCCCGCTTCGTCGCCGCGGGCGACCTCGCGCGGCAACCCTTCCTGGTGATGGAGTACGTGGAAGGCCGCACGCTGCAGGCGTTGCTCGACGACGCCGTTGCCAGCGGGCAGCGGCCTTGCGTCGACGACATCGTGCGCATCGGCCGCGCCCTCGCGCTGGCGGTGCACGCCCTGCACCGCCAGCATGCCGTGCACCTGGACCTCAAGCCCGCCAACGTGATCCTGCGGCCCGACGGCCGCTGCGTGCTGCTGGACTTCGGCCTGAGCTGGCACGCGCACTACCCGGACCTGCTGGCGGAACAGATGCGCCCCGCGATCGGGTCGCCGGCCTGGATGGCTCCCGAGCAGGTGGTCGGGGTGCGGGGCGATCCGCGCAGCGACCTGTTCGCGATCGGCGCGATCCTCTACGAGTTCGCCACCGGCGAACTGCCCTTCGGCGCACCGCAGACGCAAGGCGGCCTGCGCCAGCGCCTGTGGATGGCCCCGGCGCCGCCGCGCGCCCTGCGCGCCGACCTGCCGACTTGGCTGCAGGAGGTGATCCTGCACTGCCTGGAACCGCTCGCCGCCCACCGGCCGGTTTCCGCCGCGCACCTGGCCTTCGACCTGGGGCACCCGGAGCAGGTGAAGGTCGGCCCGCGCGGCCTGCGCACGAAGCGCACGCCGTTCGCCGTGCAGTTCAGGCGCTGGCTGCGCGCCGCCGGCATGCATTACCAGCCCAGCCCGCCGCCGGCCGAGCGCCTGGACGAAGCGCCCATCGTGATGGTGGCCATCCCGCACCGCGACGCCAGCGACGCGGCGCTCCATGCGCTGCGCCAGGCGGTGCAGCGCTCGCTGGGCATCCGGCCGGGCGCGCGGCTCGCCTGCGTCACCGTGGTCGATCCGCCCGGCGCGCAGGAGGACGAGACGGCGCTGCACCGGCTGCACGCGGAACGCCTGCGCCAATGGGCGCGCGGGCTGCAGCTCGACGGTCACCAGGCATCCTTCCATGTGCTGCAGTCCGGGGATGTCGCCGGCGCCCTGCTTGCCTATGCCGGGGCCAACCACGCCAGCCTGGTGGTGCTCGGCGCCGCCACCCACGGCCTGGCGCTGCAGCGCATCATTCCCACCGTCCCGGCGCGCGTCGCGGCGGAGGCGCCCTGCAGCGTGCTGCTGGTGAAGGAGGCGCCGCCGCTCGCCCTGCTGGCCACCTGACCGGGAACACCCCAAGGCGCGCGTGCCGCGGGCCCGGCCATACTGGGCGCCCCCAGGGAGTTCGCATGACGGAACAGAGACCGGCCTACCATTCGACGACGGACCGCGTGCAGGCCTGGACCGAAGGGTCCGCGCTGCACATCCGCTTCAACAACCCCGCGCGGCACAACGCGCTCTCGGTCGACATGTGGCAGGCCATCCCGCCGCTGCTGCAGGAGGCCGAGGAAGACGCCGCCATCCGCCTGGTGGTGTTCTCCGGGGCGGGCGACAAGGCCTTCGTCTCCGGCGCGGACATCTCGCAGTTCGAGGACATGCGCGCCGCGCGCGAGGCGGTGCAGAAGTACGAAGTGATGGCCGAAGAGGCGCTGATGGCCATCTACCGCTGCGCCAAGCCCACCTTGTCCTGCATCCGCGGCTTCTGCATAGGTGGCGGCGTCAACGTGGCGATCAGCTGCGACCTCCGCATCGCGGCCGACGACGCGGTGTTCTCCATTCCGGCCGCCCGCCTGGGGCTGGGCTATCGCCTGTCGGCGCTGAAAAACCTGGTGAACCTGGTCGGCGTGGGTGCGGCGAAGGACCTGTTCTTCACCGCGCGCAAGGTCGGCGCAGCCGAGGCGAAGGCGATGGGCCTGGTCTCGCGCACCTGTCCGCCCGACGAGCTGCCCACGCTGCTGGCCGAATACACCGGCGCGCTGGACGCCAACGCGCCGCTGACCGTGTACGCGGGCAAGCGGATCATGCAGGAGATCCTGAAGGACGACGCGGACCTGGACCGCACCCTGTGCCAGCAGCTGATCCGAAACTGCTTCGACAGCGAGGACTACGCCGAGGGCCGCCGGGCCTTCATGGACAAGCGCAAGCCGGTGTTCCGGGGGAAATGAAGATGCGGTCCTGGTGGATGAACACGACCGCGACCGAGGCGCGGCTGGAATTGCGCGACATGCCCATGCCCGAACCGGGGCAAGGCCAGCTGCTGGTGCGGGTGCGCGCGGCCGGCGTGAACCGCGGCGAATTCATCATCGGCGGGCTGGTGAAGGCCGGCAACGCGAAGGCACTGGGGATCGAGGCGGCCGGCGAGGTGGTGAAGGCCGGCCCGGGCACGCGCCGCTTCGCCGAGGGCGCGCGTGTCATGGGCCGCTTCGCCGGAGGGATGGCCGAGTACGTGCTGGCGAACGAAGCCGAGGCGCTGCCGGTGCCCGAAGGCGTGTCGTGGGAGGAGGCCGGCAGCCTTCCCACCGCCGCGATGGTGGCGCACGACATGCTGGTGCTGCAAGGCGGACTGCAGTCCGGCGGCTGGCTGCTGGTCACGGGTATCACCTCCGGCGTGGGCGTCGCCTGCCTGCAGATGGCCAAGGCGCTCGGTGCCCGCGTGATCGGCACTTCCGGATCGCAGGAGAAGCTGGACAAGCTGCGCCCGCTGGGGCTGGACGTGGCAATCCGCAGCCGCGCACCCGACTTCCTGGCGCAGGTGATGGACGCCACCGGCGGCGCCGGCGTGAACCTCGTGGTCAACAACGTTGGCGGCACCGTGTTCGCCGAATCCGTGCGCTGCCTCGCCTTCCAGGGACGGCTCGCGACCGTGGGCTATGTCGACGGCGTGCTCAAGGCCGACATCGACCTGCAGGCGCTGCACGCGAAGCGGCTGGTGCTCTTCGGCGTGTCGAACAAGATGACCACCCCGGCGCACAAGGCCGAAGCCACCGCGAAGTTCGAGCAGCAGATGCTGCCGCTGGTGGCGCAGGGGCCGCTGCGCCCGCTGGTCGACCGGGTGTTCGCGTTCGGGGAGCTGCCCGCCGCGCGCGCGCACATGGAAGCCAACGCCCACGTGGGGAAGATCGTCATGCGCATGTAGGCCGCGCGGAGCATCCGCCGGGACAAGGTTCGCGTTTTCTAGCCCAAGGAGACAGACATGGTGAAGTCCCTCGCTGCCGGCGTGATGCTGGCCCTCGCTGCCGTGGCGGCGCCCGCGCAGACCTGGCCCGACAAGCCCATCAAGCTGGTGGTGGGTTTCACCCCCGGCGGCGCGGCCGACTACGTGGGCCGCACCGTGGGGGACGCGCTGGGGCGCGTGCTGGGCCAGCCCATCGTGATCGACAACAAGCCGGGCGCCGGCTCCAGCCTGGCGGCGGAGTTCGTCGCCAAGGCGCCGGCCGACGGCTACACGCTGCTGATCGCGAGCCCCAGTTCCATCAGCGTCAACCCCGCGCTCGACGCCAAGTGGGGGCCCAGCGTGCAGAGCCTGGTGCCGATCACCAAGCTCACCGCCTCGCCGCTCGTGATCGCGGCCAACCCGCAGGCCGGCATCAAGTCGGTGCCGGACCTGATCGAATTCGCGAAGAAGAACCCCAGCAAGCTGAACTTCTCGCACGCCGGCATGGGATCGGCCCCGCACCTCGGGGGCGTGCTGTTCAACCAGCTGGCCGGCACGCAGATGACGGCCATCCCCTTCAAGGGCGGCGCACCCTCGGTGCAGTCGGTGATCGCCGGCGACACGCAGGTCACCTTCGCCACGCCGCCCTCGGTGCTGCCGCACATCAAGTCGGGCCGGCTCGTGGGCCTCGCGGTGTCCAGCCCGGAACGCTCGCCGCTGGTGCCGGACCTGCCGGGCATGAAGGAAGCCGGGCTGCCGCAATACAAGCTGGACTTCTGGTACGGCTTCTTCGTCCCGGCGGGCACGCCGCCGGAGATCGTGAAGAAGCTCTACGACGCCACCCAGGTCGCCATGCAGAAGCCGGAGGTGAAGGCGGCGCTCGCGCGCGAGGGCACCGACGTGTCCGTGTCGTCCTCGCCCGGCGATTTCACCGCGTTCGTCAAGGACGAGAGCCGCTTCTGGGCGAAGCTGGCGAAGGACTCCGGCGCCAAGGCGGAGTGAAACAATGCGGGGCATGGCCCCGCCCCGCAACGTCCCCCTCACGCCGCGCGCCGTCCTGTTCGACCTGGGCGGCGTGCTGCTGGACATCGACTTCGGCCGCGCGCTGGCGGCGTGGGAGGCGCACTCGCGCCTTGCGCCCGACGCGATGCGCGCGGCCTTCGCCTTCGACGAGCCCTTCCACCACCACGAGACGGGGCGCCTGGACGACGACAGCTACTTCGGCCACCTGCGCCGGGTGCTGGCGCTCGACTGCGAACTCGCGCAGGTGCGCGCGGGCTTCAACGCCATCCTGATCGGGGAGATCGCGCAAACCGTGCGGATGCTGGAGGCGATCCGCACTCGCGTGCCCTGCTACGCGATCAGCAACACCAACCCCTCGCACGTCGCCGAGATGGAGCGCGCCTTCCCGGGCCTGCTGCCGCGGTTCACCCGCGTGTTCGCCTCGCACGAGATCGGCCACCGCAAGCCGCAGCCCGGCGCTTTCGAGCACGTGCTGCGCGAGATCGGCGTGCCGCCGCCGGAGGTGCTGCTGTTCGACGACCTGGCGGCCAACGTGGAGGCCGCCATCGCGCTGGGCCTGCAGGCGGTGCAGGTGCGCAGCCCCGAAGACGTGCGCAGCGCGCTGGCGCGGCGCGGCCTCCTGGCCTGATCAGCGCGCCGCCGTGCGCGCCTGCAGTTCCGCGAAGGACACGAGCTCGCCCGCGAGCGCGCTCGCCATCACCGTGGCGGGGCTGGCGAGCCAGACCTGGCCGGGGCCGGAGCGGCCCGGGAAGTTGCGGTTGATCGCGCTCACCGTCACCTGCGACGCGTCGGTGGACGAGCCGGGGCCGCAGTTCGCGCAGGCCCCGCAGGACGGCTGCAGCATGCGCGCACCGGCCGCCGCGAAGATGCGGTCGTAGCCGCGAGCCACGCAGTAGTCGCGCACCGCCGTCGTGCCGTACTGCAGGTACAGCTGCACGTGCGGCGGCACGCGCAGGCCGTGCTCGAGTCCCCAGGCGAGCACGGCGTGGTAGTGATCGAAGTCCTCGCGCTTGCCCGCCGTGCAGGAGCCGCCGTAGGCGATGTCCACTCGCGCCCGATCCCGCAGTTCCTGCAGCGGCACGCCATTGCCCGGATCCCCGGGCCGCGCGACCATGGGC
>SEAY01000083.1 GCA_004144865.1 Comamonadaceae bacterium | reverse complement strand
GCCTGCGCCATCGCCGGCACCATCATCGACACCATGCCGGCCGCCGGCAGGAAGATGATGTAGACCTCCGGGTGGCCGAAGAACCAGAACAGGTGCTGCCACAGCAGCGGGTCGCCGCCGCGCGCGGGGATGAAGAAGGGCCAGTCGAAGGCGCGCTCCAGCTCCAGCAGGATGGTGCCGGCGATGATGGCCGGGAAGGCGAACACGATCATCAGGCCGGTCACCAGCGCGGCCCAGGCGAACAGCGGCATCTTCGACAGGCTCATGCCCGGTGCGCGCGTGAACAGCACGCCCACCACCAGCTCGATGGCGCCCGCGATGGCGGAGATCTCGATGAAGCCTATGCCCAGCAGCCACCAGTCCGCGCCTATGCCGGGGGAATATTCCTTGCTGGTGAGCGGCGGATACATGAACCAGCCGCCGTCGGGCGACGCGCCGAAGAACACCGTGCAGAAGAACGCCAGCCCGCCGATCGCGTAGGCCCAGAACGCGTAGGCCGACAGCCGCGGGAAGGGCAGGTCGCGCGCGCCCAGCATGTTCGGCAGCAGCCACACCGCCACCGCTTCCACCACCGGCACCGCGAACAGGAACATCATCACCGTGCCGTGCATGGTGAAAAGCTGGTTGAAGGTGCCCGCATCCACCAGCGTGTTGCCCGGCACCGCAAGCTGCGCGCGCATGATCAGCGCCAGGACGCCGGCGCCCACGAAGAACAGCAGCGCGGTGGACAGGTAGTAGAGGCCGATCTGCGTGTTGTTCACGGCGGTCAGCCGCCGCCAGCCGGTGGGGGGCTCCCAGGCCTTCTCCATGGCTTCCAGCTCGCCGTCGGGCCGCGGCAGCGAGTTGGGCAGCCGTCCTCCCTCCCCCTTCGGGGGAGGGTTGGGGTGGGGGCGCCCCGGCGCCACGCTCACTTCAACGCCCCCAGCCACTCCACGATCGCATCCAGCTGCTCGCCTTGCAGCCTCTCGTACGAAGGCATCCGCGCCCCTTCCTTCACCGCCTGCACGTGCGCGATCCATTCGCGCCTCGCCTCCGGCGTGTTCGGCAGCGTGCCCGCCGCCAGGTACAGCCGGCTGCCCACGTGCGTGAGGTCCGGGCCCAGCCGGCTGTCACCGCCCACGCCGCGCACCGCGTGGCACGCATCGCAACGGTTCGCCAGGAACGCCTGTCGTCCGGCCTCCAGCCGCGCGTCCTGTGCGGGCAGGGCCGGCTGGGCCTGCGCCGCCAGCCAGGCGTCGAACGCAGCCGGCTCCATGGCCACCACGTGCATGGCCATCAACGCATGCTGCGCGCCGCAGAACTCCGCGCACTGGCCGCGGAACGTCCCCGGCCGGTCCGCCGACAGCAGCAGGTGCTGGATGCGGCCGGGCAGCATGTCGATCTTGCCGGCCAGCTGCGGCACCCAGAAGCTGTGGATCACGTCCGCGCTGTCCAGCGCTAGGTACACCGGCCGGCCGGCGGGAATGCGGATCTCGTTGGCGGTGCGCACCGTCGCACCGGTGGCGGGATCGCGGTAGCGCACGTCCCACCACCACATGTGGCCGGTGACGCCCACCACCAACGCATCCGCCGACGGGATCGGCTTCCAAGCGGGGGTCATGGGCAGTTGCCAGGCGTAGAGGGCCGCCAGCACCGCGCCCGGAAACACCAGGCCGCCGCCCACGACCCACAGGCGCGGCCGCACGGTTTCGGCGCGGCGGTGCAGCGAGCGCCACAGCAGCAGCATCACGCCGACGAAGATCGCGAAGCCGCCGGCGATGAGCACCCAGCTCACCGTCTCGATCGCGCGGGCCGCCTCGCCCGCTGCCTGCAGCGCGCCGCCCATGCTCACTCCAGCGTGAACAGGTAGGCCGCCATCGCCTGCGCGTCCTGGGGCGACACGCCCATGCTGGGCATCTTCGTGCCGGGCACCAGCGCCTGCGGGGCCGCGATCCAGCGCGCGAGCACCTCCGGCCGGTTGGCCAGGCGGCCGGCGATGTAGCTGCGATGCCGCCAGGCATCCAGGGGCGGGGCGACCTGCCCGCGCGAGGCGGGGACGCCGGGAATCGTGTGGCAGGCCCCGCACTGGTACTGCGCCAGCAGCGCACGGCCGCGCTCCACCGTGGCAGCCGCCTGGGCCGATGCGGCCGCGCTGGCGAGAAGCGCGAGCGCGGCGACGGCGGAGACGGCGACGGGACTGTGCGGCGGCATCGGCGCATTCTGGCCCGCAAGCGCGCCGCCGTGGGCCAGAATCGCGGCTTCATGCGAAAGAGACCGGTGCTTCCCGTCGTCGCCGCGACCTTCGCGGCACTGGGGGTTGCCGCCGCGCTCGTGGGCGGCCTGGTGGTGTTCGGCGGCCTCTACGACGTGGCGGCCACGACCCAGCACTTCCAGCCGGTCTTCTCGGTGGTGGAACGGGCCATGCGACAGTCGGTGAAGCTGCGCGCGCGGAACATCGCGGAGCCGCCGCTGGCCGACGAGCGCATGGCCCTGCGCGGCGCCGGCTGCTTTCGCGACAAGTGCGTGCAGTGCCACGGCGGGCCGGGCGTGGCGCAGCACGACATCGGCCAGGGCATGCAGCCGATTCCCGGGCCGCTGGTCGACGCGCGCCGCCACTGGAAGCCGCGCGAACTTTACTGGGTGACGCGCCACGGCATCCGCCTGAGCGGCATGCCGGCCTGGGAATTCCACCTGCGCGACGACGAGCTGTGGACGCTGGTCGCCTTCATGCAGCGCTTGCCGGACCTGAATGCCGCGCAGTACGCCGACTGGATGCGACGCGCGCCGCCGGCGCCGGCCTGCGGGCGGGAAGCGGCACCGGCCGTGGCGGCGTCGGCGCCGGTGGACGTGGAGCGTGGCCGCATGGCGCTGCACCAGCATGCGTGCGTGGCCTGCCACACCATTCCCGGCGTGGTGGGTTCGTCCACCCGCGTGGGGCCGCCGCTGGAAGACGTGGGCAGCCGCCATCTGATCGCGGGCACGCTGCCCAACACGCCGGAGAACATGGCGCGCTGGCTCCTGCAAACGCAGGAGGTCAAGCCCGGCACCGCGATGCCCCAGCTCGAAGTGGGCGAGCGCGACGCGCGCGACATGGCGGCGTATCTCGCCACGCTGAAGTGAAGGCTAGCGGCTGCCCGGCACGAACATGTAGCCCGCGTTGCGCACCGTGCGGATGCAGCGCGGCTCGCCCGCGGGTTCCGGTTCCACCTTGCGGCGCAGGCGGCCGATGCGGATGTCGATCGAACGGTCGAAGGGTTCCCACTCGCGGTTGCGCGTCTGCTTCAGCAACTGGTCGCGCGTGAGCACGCGGTTGGGGTTGGCGAGGAAGGTCGCCAGCAATTCGTATTCCATCGTGGTGATGGTGACTTCCTGGCCGTCGGTATCGAACATGCGGTGCGACTCGAGGTCCACCTCGCAGCGGCCGAAGGGCTTGCGCGCGGGCGCCTGCGCCTGGGCGGTGGCGCCGTGCGGCGCCTGTGCGGCCGGCCTGGCCTGCAGGCGGCGCAGCACGCTCTTCACGCGCGCCAGCAACTCGCGCAGGTCGAAGGGCTTGGTCACGTAGTCGTCGGCGCCCACTTCCAGCCCGACCACGCGATCGACGATGTCGCCGGAAGCGGTGACCATGATCAGCCCCAGGTCGTAGCGTTCGCGCAGGTAGCGGGCGAGCACGAGGCCGTCCTCGCCGGGCAGGCGCACGTCGAGCAGCACCGCATGGGGCACCTCGCCCTCGAGCTGTTCGCGCATCTGCGCGCCGCTGCCCGCCTCGCCCACCACGAAGCCGTGGCCCTCGAGGTATTCGCGCAGCATGGCCCGCACCGACGGATCGTCGTCGACGACGAGCAGGCGAGTGCGCGGAGCCATCGCAAAATTCTGCCGCACTGCCGCGGCGATGGCGAGCCCGTGGAACACGCGTTACACGGCCTCACAGCCGTCACGCCGAAGACACGGCTACACGCCGGCGGGCGCCGACTGCGCCAGCAGCTCGCCCAGCAGGGGCCGCAGCGCGGCGGTGTCGATCGGCTTGCGCAGCAGGCTGGTGACGCCGCAGTCGGCGAGCTCCTGGGCGCTGATGGCGATCGGGTTGCCCGTGTAGAGCAGCACCGGCAGCCCGGGCCGCGCGCGCTTCGCATGGCGCGCGAGCGCGAGGCCCGTCATGCCGGGCATGGTCTGGTCGGTCAGCAGCAGCGCGAACACCTCGCCGGGCGCGGCCAGCCTGCGCACGGCCGCCTGCGGATCGTGCTCGAGCACCACTTCCAGGCCCCAGCCGGTGAACAGGTCCTGCATGAAGCCACCCACGGTCGCCTCGTCCTCGACCACCAGCACGCGCCCCGCCAGGGAAGGGCTGGCGCGGGCAACGGATGGCAGCGCCGTACCCTGCTCCTCCACCGGGCCTTCCTGCTCCGCGGCCGGCAGCAGCACCCGGAACGTGGTGCCGTGTCCGGGCGCGGTGAGCACCTGCACGTGGCCGCCGTGGTCGTGCACGATGCCGTGCACCATCGCCAGTCCCATGCCGGTGCCGCGGCCCACTTCCTTGGTCGTGAAGAAGGGCTCGAACATGCGGTCCACCACTTCCGGGCCCATGCCGCGGCCGTCGTCCGCCACCTCGAACTCCACCCACCGGCTGCCGTCGAGCTGCGCGCTGCACGAGCCGCAATGTCCGGCTGATGTGGCGTGCCGGATGCGCAGGCGGATGGTGCCGTGGCCGGCGATCGCGTCGCGCGCGTTGAGGCACAGGTTCAGCAGCACCTGCTCGAACTGGACCGGATCGGCCACGACCGGGGGCGGCGCGGCGTCGGCATGTTCGTCCGCATCCCAGTCGACGGCGATGGTGGCGGGCAGGTTGGGGCGCAGCAGCTGCAGCACCTCGGCGGCCACCTGGGCCGGCGCCAGCAGGCGCATCTCGCCGCGGCGCGGGCGCGAGAAGGCGAGCAGCTGCGCCACCTGTTCGCGCGCGCGCTCCGCGGCCATGCGCGCCTGCCCGAGCTGGCGCGCCAGGATGCCGTCGGTGCGGCCGGCCGGGCGCTCCTGCGCCATCTCGATGTAGCCGAGCACGCTGGTGAGGATGTTGTTGAAGTCGTGCGCCAAGCCGCCGGTGAGCTGGCCGATCGCCTCCATCTTCTGCGCCTGGCGCAGCTGCCGCTCGAGCTCGGAGCGGCGCTGCTCGGCCGCCACCCGCCCGGTGATGTCGCGCACGGCGTACAGCACGTGCGGCTGGCCGCGGTAAGTAACCCGCGTGCCGCGCACTTCCACCTGCAACGCGCTGCCGTCCTTGCGGGTGGCGACGACCTCGAAGCGCAGTTCCTTGCCGGCCAGCGCGAGGTCGTGCTCCAGCCGGTGGCTCGCGCGCAGCGCCGGGTCGGCCTGGGTGAGCACGCGGTCGGCGGCCATCACGTCCTCGCGCGTGTAGCCGCTCATGCGGGTGTACGAGGGATTCACCTCGACGGCGCGGTAGCCGGCGTCGCGCAGCACCAGCGCGTCGGCCGAGGCGTTGAAGATCGCCCGGTACTGTTCCTCGCTGTCGCGCAGGGCGCGCTCGGCCGCCTTCGCCTGCGTGATGTCGCGGCCTATGTACAGCACGTGCGGCTCGCCGCGGTGCAGGATGGGAACGCCACGCAGCTCCAGGTCGTAGCGGTGGCCGTCACGGCGCAGCAGCTGCGTCTCCAGCCGCACCGAAGCGCCGGCGAGCGCCTCGGCGTGCAGGGTGCGGATGGTGAGGTCCACTTCCTGCGGGTTCGCCACGACGTGGGCCAGCCCGTGCACCTCCGCGCGCGAGAAGCCGGTCATGGCCTCGTAGGTGGCGTTCACGTCGACGATGCGGAAGGCGGCATCGCGCAGCACCATCGCGTCGATCGAGGCGTTGAAGATGGTGCGGTACTGCTCCTCGCTGCGCTGCAGCTCGCGCTCGCGGTGGCGCCGCTCGCTCACGTCGCGCACGACCGCCAGGGCATGGGGGCGGCCGCGCTGCTCGAAGGGCATCACGCGCACGTCGGCGTCGAAGCTGCCGCCGTCGGGCCGCAGCAGCGTGATCTCCAGGTGCGAGGTGTGGCCGGCCAGGGCGCGCTTCACCATGGCCAGGCGCTCCTCGACGTACGCGGGCGGCAGCTTGCGCGAGAAGCTCTTGCCGATGATCTCCTCGCGCGTGAAGCCGGTGATGACGAGGCCGGCGGGGTTGACGTCCACCACGCGCAGCTGCTCGTCCCACAGGAACAGGCCGTCGAGCGAGCCCTCGAAGATGGCGCGGTACTGCTCCTCGCGCTGGCGCAGGTCTTCCAGCGCCTTCTTCTGCGATTCGCTCGCGCGCAGCTGCTCCAGCTCGGCGGCTGCACGCACCGCGAAGATCTTGAGCGTGGCCTTGATGCGGCCCACGCGCATGAGCGGCCGACGCGAGGCGATCGACATGATGCCCAGCGGCGTGCCGTCCAGCGAAGCCAGCGGATGGCCCGCGTAGCCTTCGACGCCGAGGTCGCGCACTTCCTGGTCGGTGGGGAACAGCGCCTGCACGCCGGCGCGGTAGGCCCTGAAGCGCTGGCCGAGCACGGTGGCGCAGGGCGAACCCGCGATCGAATAGCCCACGTCGCGTTCCACCTGGCCGTCGCAGTAGATGGCCAGCAGCCGCATGCTGTCCGGCCGCGCCGGGTCGTGCCGGGCGATGAACGCCACCTCCACGTGCAGGATGGTGGCCAGCAGGCGCACCAGCTCGTCGAACACCGTGCTGCTGCGCGAGGCCGACACGGCCAGCGCGACCGCGCGCAGCGTCTCGTCGGTGCGCGTGCGCTCGATCTCGGCGGTGGCGCGCGCCGCGGCGACCTTGAGCAGGGCGGCCACGCACGCAGCGTCGCCGCGGGGCAGCGGGCGGCGGTCCAGGGCCAGCAGCAGGCCCAGGGGCTCGCCGGCACTGTCGGCCAGCGGCAGCGCCGCGACCGCGTCGATGCGCTCGCGCGCCAGCGCGGACTCGGGGGGAAGTTGGCGCAGCACGCCGGACGGAACGTACTGGAAGGTGCCGGCCTGGGCATCGACGCCGGGAAGGCCCTCGCGGGGATAGTCGATGTCCCCGCCGGTGTCGCCGTCGAGGCTGGCGGCGAGGGTGTGCAGCGTGCCCCGTGCGTCGTCGGCGAACACGGCCAGCAGGACCAGCGCGACGCCGAGTCCCGCGGCCAGCTCGCGCACCAGCTCCGTGAACAACTCCGGCCCGCCGGGACGCGCAGCCGCCAGGGCCACGCGGGCCAGGGCCTGGGCCTGCGCCGGAGGCAGGTCGCCAGGGGCGGGTGGACGCGAGCCGGGCTTGCGCATGCTGCAGTCTAGGCCGCCGGGGCGGCGCGCGGCCGGGTGTTTCCGTGCGAATACACGCCGGATACGCGCCGGTTGCCGGCGGCCGTGCGGCTCAGCGTTCCTGTTCCTGCGCGAGCAGCGTCCCCGACGGACGCATCGGGCCCCGTGCGAAGTAGCCGGCGCCCCCGTGCTCGGAGTTCATGGCCTGCACCTGGTCACGCGAGGCGATGTATTCGGCGCGCGCCTGGGACCGCGTGTAGCCGCTGGCCGCGTGCACCGGTTCGCCGCGCTGCAGGGCGTATTCGCTCGCGTAGCTGCTCACCTGGCCGCGGTTCTGCATGAGCTCGGCCTGCACCTCGGCGCGGGTGCGGGAGCTCGTGAAGGGCGCGTTGCCTTCGAGGGGGCCTTCGGCCCGCGCGGTGCCGGTCATCGCGGCCGCGCCGAGGACGGCGGCGGCCAGGGTGCCGGCGAAGGCGAAGATGGAAGATTGGCGGTGGTTCATGACGATCTCCGTGAGCGAAGGGTTCGTATGGGGTCCCGCGGCCCTCGCTCCTGCGCCGCTGCCCCTGGGGATGGATGCAGTTTGGGCGGCGGAGGTATTCGCGCGATTGCGGTGGTGCGCGTGTTTGTATTGGCTTCGTATCGGCGCGCGTTTCAATTTCTCTCCCATCCGGGAGATGCGCGGAGTGATTGCGCGCGACGGCTAGTCGCGGTCGGGCGCGCCGAGGGGGAACAGTGGACGGAACGGCCGCGCCTCCTCCACGGCCCTGGCGAAGGACGGGCGGCCAAGCAACCTCGCGCGATATGCACGCAGCACGGGGTAGGCCTCGGACATCCGGTGCGTCCAGTCCGCGTAGAAGAGCGAAGGAGCGGCTGCGCAGTCGGCGAGCGTGAAGCCTGCACCTGCGGCCCACGTCCTGCCGGCAAGCTGCCCTTCGAGCCAGGCGTAGGCCCACTCCAGCTTTTCCACGGCCAGTGCGTGCGCCTCCCGGCGCTTCACCGCGTCACCCGTCAGCGCGCCGCCGACCGCGTGCTGGACCGGGGTCATCACGTGCAGGTCGAAGAAGCGGTCGAGGAACCGAACTTCCAGTGCGGCCACCGGATCCTCCGGCAGCAGGCGCACGGGGCCGGGATGCACAAGCTGCAGGTACTCGATGATGATGCTGGTCTCCGCCACGTTTCGCCCGTCGTCCACCAGCAGCGGGAACTTGCGCAGCGGCCAGCGCAGCAGCCACTCCGCCAGGTGCTGCGGCGTCTCCGGCCCGAGGCAGCGGAACTCGCAAGGGGTGCCGTTCTCGTACAGCGCGATGAGGACCTTCTGGGTGTACGAGGAGAACGGATGTCCGTAGAGAACGAGCGGCATGGTCGCGGCCTGCAGGTTGCACGTGGCTGCACGATAGCAGGCCTGCCAGGCTACGTGCCCACCGCCTGACCGCTCGCGAGGCCACCACCGCGGCGTTGATGTGCGGTAGATTGCGGTCGTAGATCCTCCATGACCACCGCGCTCGCAGCTTCGATCCTCGACGCCGTTCTCGGCTTGACGCTGGCATCGACTGGCCAGGACTCGGGCAATCGCTTCGCGCTTCAGGGCGTCACGCTGGGCTCCAGGGATGACGGTGCGATCGAGATCGGGATCGCCAGGTTCGAGGCGGCATCGCTTCGCGTTGCATCGGGGCCGCTCGTGCTGGAGGTCGGCCAGCTTGCCTTGCACGAGCTCGTGGCGCTGGTGCGCATCGAAGAGGGCAAGCCACGCTTGTTCTCGTTGCGGGCGGCCAGCGCCGAACTTTCAGGTGTGAAGGTCCATGGCCCCCTGGTCCTTCCGCCGCATGCCAAGGGGGATGCGCACGGTGCCTGGATGCTCGGCCCGCTGGCCGCTGCGAACGGGACGATCCGCGCGGAGATCGTCGATGCGCACCTGCTGTTCGACGCGGACGTGACGGTGCCCATCCGCGAGGGCGAGGTGGAGTTCAAGGATGCGACCGTCGAACATGTGGGCCCCGATTCCCGCATGGGGGCCAGCCGGCTCGGCCTCTATGTCGATGCGCCCAATGGGCGCAGCTACCTGTACCAGTTCGCTTCCACTCCGGTCGCCGGCGTGGAATTCGAGCGGCGCGGGGCGATGTTGGGACCGTGGGTCACGGACCGCGGCAAGCTGCACCTGCAGCCCTTCGCCGAATGGCTGCTACGGCAGCCCTGGAGCGAAGGCGCCATGGGCATCACGGAGCAGGCACGCCTGCTGTTCGATCGCACCCGGCTGGATGGCGAGTTGCGCCTGGGTGACGGCAAGTTCGCCGCGCCCGGCGTGCAAGCCGAGGTGGTGGGGCGCGCGGAAGGCCGCAACGTTGTGCGCGTCCACTCGGAAGCCGTGGGGCAGGGGCTCCACGTCGATGTCGATTCGCTGCTGGCGCGCAGCGCCGTGCTGGGCTTGCGGGGCACCCAGGTGCGCTGCGACGAGGTGGCCGGGGCGTTCAAGCTCCGGCTCTACGTCGAAGACGCGCAGATGCAATTCGCGTTCGATCTGGACAGCCTGGCGATTTCGGGACTGCGTCTTGGAGATTCGCTTTGCTAGCGGCGGCTTGCGAAGGCGCAGCCGTTCGGATGCCCGCGGTTCATAGGCTCCGCGTCCAGGTCTTTCCTTCGTCGGTCGAGCGGAGTATCTGTCCGTTCGCCATGAACGCCAGCAGCGAATTGTCGGTCCGGTCGTAGAACAGGCCGCGCGACGCGCCCGGTTGTCCCCCGGGCACTTCACCGGCCTGCGTCCAGCTCTTCGCGCCATCGCGGCTGACCATCAGCCCGTAGCGACCCGGGAAGAGGCCAGGGTCGATGGGCGCAATGGCGTAGGCCGTGCGGGGTCCGGCAGGTGCGACCGACAGCACGAATCGGTTGGTGTTCAGGTCCGTCCAGGTCCTTCCCCCGTCCACCGAGACCAGGGTTGTGGCTGTCAGGGTGCCGGCTCGCACGACCAGTGTTCCGTCGGGCATGGCCTGCGCGCCGAAGATCGAGACACCGAGCGAGCGGCGTTCTATCGTTTCGCGGTCGCCATCCACCACCCGGAACTCGCCGTTGGCCATCATGACGCCGACGCGATTGCCGCTTGCCAGAGTGACGGGACGCTGCAAGGGCATATTGAGCGAGCGCTCCTGTTCGAAGGTGCCGATCTTTCGCCAGGCATTCGCCAGCAGGTCGTCGCTGGCGTAGGCGGTCCACTCCATGTTGCGCCGCACCAGCGCGATGACCTTGCCATTGGGCAGCGGTTCGGCGGCCGCGATGAGTCCGTTGTCCGGCGGTGTCAATGGCCGCCAGGTCGTGCCGTCGTCGGGGGAATAACGCAGGAGTCCTTCCTCACCCGCGATCAGCAAGCCGCCGCGGTACATGCCGACGCTCAGGATCTCCTTCCAGGTCGGGACCTGGTCAACACGCCAGCGCTCTTCGCCTGGCCTGCGCCAGATGACCCGCCCCATCTTTCCGCTGCCCATCCAGGTGCCGTCCGCGCTTGCCTTCAGGCCGTTGGAGGCCATCGTGAGCTGCCGGATCCGGGGTGCGGCCTGCCCGCGCTGGCTGAGTTCCGGGGATGCGTGGAACGTGTTTGCGGATTGGCCGCGCGTCTGGCCTGCAAGTACAGGAAAGAGTGCCTCGAAACTTTCGGTCAGTTCCGCGTTCGGTGGAACATAGCCGACGGTGAAGCGGGAGCCATCCAGGGGCTGGACCAGCAGCGTGCCCAGCAACGAGACCTCCCCTCCCTTCACGTCGAATGCGGTGAACATGCGCTCCATGGGAAAGGTGTAGATGGTGTGGCCGTCCGAGCCCGTGGCGTGGGACACCCGGTAACGACCGGGCGCCACCATGCCGCTGAACAATGCAGTGGTGTTCGTTGCAGCACGAGTTCGCGACAGGATGATGGAGTCCATGGGCGTCTCCTTGGTCTCCGGCGGCAATTCCCTCTTCAACGTGATGGATGACAGCGTTTCGGCAGGGTCCAGCCCGGTGGTGCCATTGGTGATGAACTTGAACACTACGGCGCCCTCATGCGCCGAGAGCTTTTGCTCCAGCGAGATGGGGTCGGGCATGGCGGCGCAGCCGGCCAGCCAGGCCATCGCGCTCACTCCGCACATGCGCAGACATTGGTTCCACAGACTCATGGGGGGTCCTCCTGCGTTCGTCGTCGTTCGGCCTTCATCCCGCCTCGATGAGGCGAGCGCGGATTCGAGGCGGTCTGCCATGCGCCGGTGAGATCTCCGGCTGGACTGACGGACGCACGGAACCCTAGGCCAGTTCCACCATCACCGGCTGATGATCCGAGACCTGCGTGGCCGTGTCGATGGTGAGTGCACGCACGCGGTCTTTCAGCACATCGCTCAGGAGTACGAAGTCACAGGCCACCGGCTCCGGGCCGTAGCGGCGGTCGTACAGGCGGAAGGTGGGCGCATGCGGCGTGTCGCCGTGCAACAGCCGCCAGGCATCCCACAGGCGGCCGCCGGGGGCGGGGTCCGTCAGGACGGGGTATTCGGGGTCGCCCGGTTCGAGGTTGAAGTCGCCGCACAGGATGGCCTGCGCCGTGTGCGCCTTGGTCTGGAACGGCGAGCCGTCGTCGCTGGGTTCCGGCGGCGACAGTGCCTGCGCTTCGTACTCGGCGTTCAAGGCACGCAGCGCGCGCGCCTGCGCCATGCGCTGCGGCTTGGAGTAGTACTCGAGGTGCGTGGTCATCACGCGCACCGGTCCCAGGCGCGGATCGTGCAGCGTGACCACGGTGCACATGCGCGGCATGCTGCGCACGCCCGCATCGGCCGGATAGGGCAGCGGATGGTGCTGCACCTGCGCCACCGGCAGGCGGGTGGCAACGAGGTTGCCGAAGCGGCGGCGCTGTCCATGCGCGTCGGACTCGTCCACCGCCGCGCCGAAGAACACCTGGAACCCGGGCAGCAGTTGCGCCAGCAATGCAGGCTGGTCGTGCCCGGCGTCGCCTGCCAGCCGCGGGTAGTTCACCGCAATCTCCTGCAGGCACAGCACGTCGAAGTCCCCCATCGCGCGCGCGCCCTGCACGATGCGCTCGGGGCTGATCACGCCGTCGAGGCCGCAGCACCACTGGGTGTTCCAGGTGACGAGTTTCATGGCTTGCCTACTTGATGCCCGCGCGCATGAAGCTTTGCACGAACTGCCGCTGGAACAGCAGGAAGGCGACCAGCAGCGGCGCGGACGTGAGCAGGGTCGCAGCCGTGATGATGGACCAATCCACGCCCTGGTCCACCGAAGAGAACACCTGCAGCCCGACCGTGAGCGGGCGCGCGTTCACGCTGTTGGTGACGATCAGCGGCCACAGGAAGTTGTTCCAGTGGAAGCTGACGGACACCAGCGCGAACGCCGTGTACACCGGGCGCGCCAGCGGCACGTACACGCGCCACAGCGTCTGCAGCGCGCTTGCGCCTTCCACGCGCGCGGCCTCGTCCAGTTCCTTCGGGATGCCCAGGAAGGTCTGGCGCAGCAGGAAGATCGCGAAGGCCGAGGCGAAGTAGGGCAGGCCGATGGCCAGCAGCGTGTCGACCAGGCCCAGGCTGGCCATCGTCTTGTAGTTCTCCACCAGCAGGATGTCCGGCATGATCATCAGCTGTACCAGCACCAGGGCGAACGCCACGTTGCGGCCGCGGAACGTGTAGCGCGCGAAGGCGTACGCGGCCAGCGTCGCCAGTACCAACTGCACCGCCAGGATCATCAGCACCAGCAGCGTGGTGTTGAGGAAGTAGCGGGCGAATGGCGCGGCCTCCCAGGCGCGGCGGAAGTTGTCCAGCGTGAGCGGCGCCAGCAGCACGAAGCGGGTGGAGTACTCCGGCGGGTGGAAGGCGGTCCACACCGCATAGAGCAGCGGCAGGATCCACAGCAGCGCGAGCAGCCACGCCGCGATGGTGTCGAGCGCGTTCGGCTCGTTGTAGGCCAGGCGGTCGTGCTTCACTTGTAGTGCACCCGGCGATCGAGCACGAAGAACTGGAACAGTGCGACGCTGGCCAGCACCGCGACCAGCACCACCGTCAACGCCGATGCGTAGGCCGTGTCCCAGAACTTGAAGCCCACCTCGTACAGGTGGTACAGCAGCAGCGTAGAGGCGTTGTCCGGCCCGCCGCGCGTGAGGATGAAGATGTGGTCCACCATGCGGAAGCCGTTGATCACCGCGTTGACCAGCACGAACAGCGTGGTGGGCATCAGCAGCGGCCATTGCACGCGGCGGAAGAAGGTCCAGCGCGACGCGCCTTCGATCGCGGCGGCCTCGCGCAGGCTCGGGTTGAGCGTCTGCAGCGCGGCCAGGTAGAAGATCATGAAGAAGCCGGCTTCCTTCCACACCGCCACCACCGTGACGCAGGCCAGCGCGGTCGACTGGTTCCCCAGCCAGTTGTGCGAGGGCAGGCCCAGCGCGCCCGTCACCTGCTCCAGCAGGCCGTATTGCGGCGTGTAGAAGAACAGCCAGATGTTGGCCACCGCGATCATCGGCAGCACGGTGGGCGTGAAGTAGGCCATGCGCAGGAAGGCGCGGCCGGCGATGCGTTCGTTGACCCACAGGGCCATCGCCAGGGCCAGCGCGATCGACAGCGGGATGGTCGCGCCGGCGAACCACAGGTTGTTCTTCACCGCCTGCCAGAACACCGGGTCTTCGGCCATGGCCTGGTAGTTCTCCAGCCCGACCCAGACGGCCTTGCGCGCCCCCTTGGGCGCGGAATGGAAGCTGTCGAACAAGGTGGCCGCCGTCGGCCAGTGCGTGAAGGCGACCAGCAGCACCAGCGCCGGCAGCAGCAGCAGCCAGGCGTGCACGGCCGCCGGGCCGCCGGCCAGGCCGGCGCCGGCTCGGCTGCCGCTCACTTGTAGGCGCGCAGGATGCGGTCGGCTTCGCGCTGGGCGTCCTGCATCGCCTGGGCCGGGGTCTTGGTGCCGGTCAGGGCGGCCTGCAGGCCGTCGTTCAGCGCCTTGGTCACGCGCTGGTTCTCATGCGTGGACAACTCGGCCACCGACATCGGCAGCTGGTCGCGCGCCACCAGGGCCGGCGGGAAGTCGCGGCCGTACTTGCGCAGCGTGTCGGTGCCATAGGCGGCGGGCGACACCGCGACATAGCCGGTGTCCATGCTCCATTCGGCGGCGCGCTCGGGCTGCGTCACCCACTTGATGAACTTGAACGCGGCCTCCTGCTGCGCGGGCGTCGCCTTCTTGGAGATGTAGAAGTTGCCGCCGCCGGTGGGCGAGCCCTTGCGCGCGTTGCCGGGGATCATCGCCACGCCGAAGTCGAACTTGGCGTTCGTCTTCACGTTGGTCAGGTTGCCGGTGGTGGTGAAGATCATCGCCGCCTTGCGCTCGAAGAAGTCCTTCGGCGTGGTGCCCCACTCCACCACGCCGGGCGGGTGGATGCCGGCCTTGCCCAGGTCCACCCAGTACTGCAGCGCCTCGACGACCTTGGGATCGTCGAACTTCACCTGCGTGCCGGCCTCGTTGGCGAGCACCGCGCCGTTGGTGGTGGTAAGCGTCTGGAACAGCCAGTAGGGGAAGCCGCTGGAGGGGATCTGCACGCCCCACTGCGTGACCTTGCCGCTCGCGTCCTTCTTCGTCAGCTTGGTGGCGGCGGCCTTGAGCTCCGCCCAGGTCTGCGGCGGCTTGTTGGCGTCGAGACCCGCTTCCTTGAACAGGTCCTTGTTGTAGTACATGACCACGGTGGAGCGCTGGAAGGGCACGCCCCAGGTCTTGCCGCCGGTGCGGCTGTTCATCATGAAGGCGGGATAGAAGCCGTCCATCCACTTCCTGTCGTCCGCGGTCTTGACGAAGTTGTCGATCGGCACGATCGCGTCCTCGTCGATCAGCGTGAACATGTCGGTGGACAGCAACACCGAAGTGACCGGCGGCGTGCCCGACTTGTGCGCGGTGAGCGCCTTGACCAGCGTCTCCTGGTAGGTGCCCGCGTAGATCGGCGTCACCTTGATGCCGGGATTGGCCTTCATGAAATCGGCGGCGAAGCCATCGATGGTCTTGGCGATGGGGCCGCCGACGGCGACCGGGTAGAAGAACGAGACTTCCGTGGCTTGCGCCCGGGCCGGGCTCCAGCCCAGGGTGGCGGCGGCCGCGGCGGCGGCGACGAGGAGGGTGAAGGTTTTTCTTTGCATGGTCGCGGGAGTCTCCGTTGTTGTCGTGAAAGTTCCGTGTCAAGCCAGGCGCCGGCCCTCGGCGTCGAAGTGGTGGGCGACCGAAGGCGGCCATTCCAGCCCCACCTCGCTGCCCGCAGAGAGATCGGCCTGCCCGGTGGTGCGCACGGTGAGCGTCTCCTTGCCGACGGCGCAATGCGCGATCAGGTCGGCGCCCAGGTATTCGATGCTGCGCACCGTGGCGGGCACGCGCCCGCCCAGCGTCACCGACTCGGGTCGCATGCCGAGCCAATGCGCCGTGCGGCCGGCGGACACGTCGCTGCCGGCGATGCGATCGCCTTCGAGCCGCAGCAGGTTCATGGGCGGCGTGCCGATGAAGCTGGCGGCGAAGGTGGTGGCCGGCTGCGCGTAGAGCGTGCGCGGCGTGGCGGCCTGCTCGATGCGCCCCTTGTTCAACAGCACCACCTGGTCGGCCATGCTCATGGCCTCCGCCTGGTCGTGCGTGACATAGACGACGGTGAGCCCCAGCCGCTGCTGCAGCTGCCGCAGCTCGGTGCGCATCTCCTGGCGCAGCTGCGCGTCGAGGTTGGACAGCGGTTCGTCCATCAGGCAGACCTTGGCCTGCGCCACCAGCGCGCGGGCGAGTGCGACACGCTGCTGCTGCCCACCCGAAAGTTGGGAGGGCTTGCGGGCAAGGAGGGCGCTGAGCCCGAGGAGGTCCGCGGTTTCGTTCAAGCGCTTGGCTGTTTCGGCTGCCGGCGTCTTGCGGACGGAAAGGCCGAAGGTGATGTTGTCGGCGACGCTCAGGTGCGGGAAGAGCGCGTAGTTCTGGAACACCATCGCCACCCCGCGCTGCGCGGGCGGCAGGGCGGTGACGTCACGGCCGTCGATGAAGACCTGGCCGCTGCTCGCGGTCTCCAGGCCCGCCATGATGCGCAGCGTGGTGGACTTCCCGCATCCGGAAGGACCGAGGAGGACACAGAAACTGCCGGAGGCGATCTCCAGGTTGATGCGCTCGAGGGCAATGGCTTCGCCCCAGCGCTTGGCCACGTCGACCAGGCGGATGGATGACATGGGGCGAGTATAGGAAGGGCGTGTGACGGATGCGTTGAGGGTTTGGGGGGATTGAGT
>SEAY01000082.1 GCA_004144865.1 Comamonadaceae bacterium | reverse complement strand
TGTACGCATAGGGCAGGGCGCCCTTCTTCTTCATCCAGTGCAGGGCGGCGCTGGTGTCCAGCCCGCCGGAAAAGGCGATGCCGACTTTCTGCCCCAAGGGCAGGCTTTCGAGGATGGTGCTCATGATGCGATCAACCGAAGTGGCAGACGTAGTGGTAGGGCTCCGTCGCGCGGATCTCGAAGCTCGAGTGCGCGGGCACCGAGAACTTCTCGCCGGCGCCGGACTTCTTCCACTCGGCGCTGCCCGCGAGCTTGTACTCGCAGGAGCCGGCCACGCATTCCATGATCTCGGCGGCGCCCGTGTTGAAGGTCAGGGTGGCCGGCAGGATCACGCCCACCGACTTCTTCGTGCCGTCGGCCAGGGTGATGGAGTGGCTGACGCACTTGCCGTCGAAGTACACGTTGGCCTTGGTCGCGACGGACACGGCGCTGAAGTTCTCGGTGGTCATGGAAGGGGGTGTGGAGAGGGGGAAACCCTCGATTTTAGGCGACGGCCCCACGCTGGCTTCCGGATTGAATCCGAAGCACGCCGCGCTGCGTATTCGTTGCGGAGAATACCTTCTTATGACAACGCACGATCCCGACCGGAAACTGATCGCCGCGCTCGACCGGGTGGCGCTGCGCCTCGCCGACCCGGCGCGACAGCGCGAGAGCGAGCAGGCGCTGCGCGAGCTGTACGACCAGGCCTCCACCAAGCTGTACGGCCTGGCCATCAAGGTGGTGGGCAACCGCAATTGGGCCGAGGACGTGCTGCAGGAGGCCTTCGTCACCATCTGGCGCTCGGCCGGCGACTACCGCGCCAGCCTGAGCCCGCCCATGGCCTGGATGGGCCTGATCGTGCGCAGCCGCGCGCTGGACTTCCTGCGCCGGCGCACCAGCGAGCGGGCCGACGCCGCGCAGGAGCTCGACGAGACGATCAGCGAGACCGTGGCCGGCGATTCGCCCGACCCCATCGACACGGCGCAGGCGAGCGAGCAGGCCTGGGCCCTGCACGAGTGCATGCGCAAGCTGGAAGGCCGCCAGCGCGAAGTGCTGAGCCTGGCCTACCTGCGCGACCTGAGCCACAGCGAGCTCGCCGCGCAGCTCAAGCTGCCGCTGGGCACGGTCAAGACGTGGATCCGGCGCGGGCTCGACCAACTGCGGGGCTGCATGGCCCGCTACGCGTGAGGAGGGACGCACGATGAACATCCTCGGACGTCCCGACCTCATGGACAGGCTGGCTGCCGCCTACGCGCTTGGCACGCTGCGCGGAGGCGCGCGCCGCCGCTTCGAGACGCTGGCCCGCAGCAGTCCCACCTTGCGCGTGATGGCGCAGGTCTGGCAGGAGCGATTCATGTCCTTGACTGAACTGGCACCGGCGGAGGCGCCCAGCCCCAATGTGTGGAAGCGCATCGCGATCGAGGTGGCGGGCGAGCCAAGGCCTGGCCCGGTGCCGGCCGCTGCGGATTCCGCTGGCGTGGAGCTGCTGCGCCGCGCGCGCAACTGGTGGCGTGCCGGAGCCGTGGCGGCCGTTGCCGCGTCCGTAGCCGCCATCGCGCTCACGCTCAACCTGCAGGGCGAACTGGAAGGCAGCCGCGCCCAGATCGCACAGCTGCAAACCCAGGGCCGCACGCTGGCCAGCCGCAATGCTGAACTCGTGGCCCAGCTGCAGGCGCAGCCGGACATCCGCTACGTGTCGGTGCTGCATGACGACAAGGCCACGCCGACCATCCTCGCCATGTACGACCCCAAGCACGGCCAGCTGATGCTCAAGCGCATGGTCGGGTTCCAGGAAGGGCCGGAGCGCTCGCTGCAGCTCTGGGCCGTGCCCGCCTCGGGCGCGCCGCGCTCTCTGGGCGTGTTGCCCGAGCAGGACGTGCTGCGTCTGCCGGCGGGTGAGCAGTTGGTGGCGCAGTCGCCGCTGCTGGCGATCACGCTGGAAGCCAAGGGCGGTGTGCCGGAAGGCACGCCGGCGCAGGGGCCGGTGCTGTGGAAGGGGGCGGTGCTCCAAACGCCGCTGTGACCGGTTGACCCGTAGGGTGGGCAGCTTCGCTGCCCACCGTCCCCACGGCCAAAAAAAAAGGTGGGCAGCGAAGCTGCCCACCCTACGCGGAGATCGTCAGAGGCGATCGGCGGCGCTTCAGCGCCAGCGGCGATGGTGGTGGTGCCTGTGCCCGCCGAACCCGAAGTTCAGCGACACGCCGATCGGCGGATAGGGCCGGTACACCGGCGCATACACCGGATAGGCAGGGTAGGCCGGGTACGACTGCACGACCACCGGCGCCGCCATGACCATCGGAGCCACCGCGACAGGCGCCGCGGAGGAGATGGGAGGCGCCGTCACGGGGCCGCCGGCCTGCGGCGGCTGCCCGTACGAAGGGCCGCTGCTCACCGGCGACACCTGCAGCTGGATGGTCGGGCCCGGATCGTAGGGCAGCTGCGTGCTGTATTCGCGGCCGGCGTACTCGTACGTCACGTTGTAGCCCATCGCGCGGTTCTCGTACGTGGTCTCGCTGCTGCACACCTGCGCGGCCTGCGGGCGCTGGCCGCCGGCTTCGATGTTGTTGCCGACGATGGCGCCGCCGATGGTGCCCAGGAGGACCGCGGCCGCGGTGCCGGTGCCGTGGCCGATGGTGCTGCCGATCGCGCCGCCGGCGATCGCGCCCATCACGCCGCCCGCGCCCGAGGTGGGCGGCGGCGCCACGTAGGTGGGCTGGCTGCAATAGGTGCGGGGGACCGCGACTTGCTGGATCACGGGGGTGCTCGAAAGCACGCGGCCGACTTCCTGCGCACCCGCGCCCGCGGCCACGAGGCCCAGGGCGGCGAAGAGAAGGGTCTGTTTCATGGCAAGAATTCGTTGGACTGCTGGTGCTGAAAGTTTAGACAGCGGCCAGGCGTCCCGCAGAGCTTTACCGTAAACCCATGGTAAACCGCGCGTCCGTGCCTGGAAATAATTCCGGTTCAGGTGCGGGCGCGGGACGCCCACTCGTCGGCGTCGAAGCCGACCGTGACGGCCCCGTCGCCCCATTCCACCACCGGGCGCTTGATCACGCTTGGCTGTTCCAGCATCAGCGCCCGGGCGCCCCGGCCTTCTTGAAGTCGTGGAAGGCATGGTCCACGCCGGAGGCCGCGAGCCAGGCGCGCGCCTTCTTCACCGTGTCGCAGTTCGGGATGCCGTAAAGGGTGATCGCCATGGCGCGGATGATAGGACCCACGCACGCGGGACAATGCGGGCCATGACAGAACTCAGCGAATGGCTGGCGCACTGCGAACGGCTGCACCCGAAGACCATCGACATGGGCCTGGAGCGCGTGCGCGAGGTCGCGCAGCGCCTGGGCCTGCGCTTCGAATGCCCGGTGGTCACGGTCGCCGGCACCAACGGCAAGGGCTCCACCTGCGCGATGCTGGAAGCGATCGCGCTGCAGGCGGGCTACCGCACCGGCGTCTACACCTCGCCGCACCTGGTGCACTTCGAGGAACGTTGCCGCATCGCCGGCGAGATCGTGCAGCCGCAGGCGCTGGTGCCGCACTTCGAGCGGGTGGAAGCCGCGCGCGAGGGCGTCACGCTCACGTATTTCGAGTTCACGACGCTGGCCATCCTGTCGCTGATGGCGGCGAGCGGCCTCGACGTGGCGATCCTCGAGGTGGGCCTGGGCGGCCGCCTCGATGCGGTGAACGTGATCGACACCGACTGCGCCGTCATCACCAGCATCGACCTGGACCACATGGACTACCTGGGGCCGGACCGCGAGAGCATAGGCCGCGAGAAGGCCGGCATCCTGCGCGAGGGCCGCCCCGCCATCGTGAGCGATCCGGTGCCGCCGCACAGCGTGCTTCAGTACGCCGAGGCGATCGGGGCCGATCTCTGGCTGCTGGGGCGGGACTTCAACTTCTCGGGCGACAAGCAGCAATGGGCCTGGGCCGGGCGAGGCCGCCGCTACTCGGGCCTGGCGTATCCCGCGTTGCGCGGCGCCAACCAGTTACTCAATGCCTCGGGGGTGCTGGCCGCCTTCGAGGCGCTGCGCCAGCAACTGCCGATCACCGCGCAGGCCGTGCGCAACGGCCTGGCGATGGTGGAACTGCCCGGGCGCTTCCAGATCGTGCCCGGCCAGCCCACGCTGGTGCTGGACGTCGCCCACAACCCGCATTCGGTAGCCGCGCTCACGGCGAACCTCGACGCGATGGGTTTCTACCCCACCACGCACGCGGTGTTCGGCGCGATGGCCGACAAGGACCTCGCGCCCATGTTCGCGAAGATCGGTCCGCTGGTCGATCGCTGGTACTTCACGGACCTGCCGACGCCGCGCGCGGCGACCGCCAGCGCGCTGCAGGCGCATTGGCAAGCCATGCCCGGGCGGCGCGAGGTGCCTGCGAGCACGCACGCCAGCCCCGAGGAGGCCCTGCGCGCCGCCGTGGCCGCTGCTGAGCCCGCTGATAGAATCCTCGTCTTCGGATCGTTCTTCACCGTGGGCGGCGTCCTCACGCACGGCGTGCCCCGCCTGTCCGCCAAACACCTCGGCTGACCCTCACCCATGGCCTTGTTCAAGTCGCGCAAGAAAAAGGTCGACGAGCCGGTGGCCGCGGCCTCCCCCGCCGAAAGCATCGACGCCCTGCGGCGCCGCGCGCGGCACCGCCTCATCGGCGCCGCCGTTCTCGTGCTCGCCGGCGTGATCGGCTTTCCGCTGCTGTTCGACACGCAGCCGCGCCCCGTCGCCGTCGACATCCCCATCGAGATCCCGGACCGCAACAAGGTTCCCCCGCTGCCGCCGTTGCCGCAGGCGCCCGTCGCCGCCGGCAAGGTGACGTCGCCGATCGAGACGCCGGCCGCTCCGGCTCCGGTGGTGACGGAAGCGAAGCCGGAGCCCGCGCCGGAAAAGGCCGAGCCTGCGGCCGCCGAAAAGTCCGCGAAAGTGGCGCCCCCGGCCGAGAAAAAGCCGGAGACTAAGGCCGAAACCAAGCCCGAACCCAAGGTCGCCGAGTCCGCCAAGGCCCGCGCGCTGCTGGAAGGCAAGTCGGTCGACGCCTCCGGCGCCCGCTACGTGGTGCAGGTCGGCGCCTTCGCTGAGAAAGACAAGGCCCTGCAGGCCCAGCGCAAGCTGGAGCGGGCCGGACTGAAGAACTACACCAACGTGGCCGAGACGGGCGGCGGCAAGCGCATCCGGGTGCGCGCCGGCCCGTTCAACTCACGCGCCGAGGCCGACAAGGCCGCCGAGAAGATCAAGGGGCTGGATTTGCCGGCCGCGGTCCTCACCTTGTAGCCTTGGCCACGCTGGACTGGCTCATCGCCGCCGTGCTGGCGGCGTCCGTGCTGCTGGGGCTGTGGCGCGGACTGGTGTTCGAGGTGCTGTCGGTGCTGAACTGGCTCGCGGCTTTCGTGCTCGCACAATGGCTGGCGCCGCGTGCCGCGGCGCTGATGCCGCTGGGCGGCGCGGGGGAGCCGCTGCGGTATGCCGCGGGCTTCGTGGTGGTGTTCATCGCCGCGCTGTTCGCGGGCGGCCTGGTGGCGTGGCTGACGAAGAAGCTGGTGGAGGCCGTGGGACTGCGGCCGGTGGACCGGGCGCTCGGCGGCCTGTTCGGCCTGGTGCGCGGGCTGGTCGCGGTGCTCGCGCTCGCGGTGGTGGTCAACCTCACGGGGCTGCGCAGCGGCACGTGGTGGACGGAATCGGTGACGGCCGGCGTGGCGACGGCGGCCTTGCGTGGATTGAAGCCGGTGGTGCCCGAAAGTTTCGGGTCCTATTTGCCGGCTTGAAGGAACTGAACATGTGCGGAATCGTCGGGGTCGTGAGCCAGGGGCCGGTCAACCAGCTGATCTACGACGCGTTGCTGCTGCTGCAGCACCGCGGCCAGGACGCGGCCGGCATCGTGACCCTGCAGGGCCACAAGGTCTACATGCACAAGGCCAAGGGCATGGTGCGCGACATCTTCCGCACCCGCAACATGCGCGCGCTGCCGGGCAATGCGGGCATCGGCCAGGTGCGCTATCCCACGGCGGGCAACGCGCACAGCGAGGAAGAGGCGCAGCCCTTCTACGTGAACGCACCCTTCGGCATCACGCTCGCGCACAACGGCAACCTCACCAACGCGCAGGCGCTCAAGGCGGAGCTGGCATCGGCCGACCACCGCCACATCAACACCGAGAGCGATACCGAGGTGCTGGTGAACGTGTTCGCGCATGAGCTGGAGCGCACCACGCGCGGCCTGCCGCTCACGCCGCAGGACGTGTTCTCGGCGGTCGGCAACGTGCACCGCCGCATCCGCGGCTCCTACGCCGTGGTGGCGCTGATCGCCGGGCACGGCCTGCTCGCGTTCCGCGATCCCTACGGCATCCGTCCGCTGTGCATCGGCCGCAGCGCCGACGGCACCGTGATGATCGCCAGCGAATCCGTCACGCTCGAAGGCACGGGCCACAAGTTCGAGCGCGACATCGCGCCGGGCGAGGCGGTGTTCGTGGACCTGCAGGGCAAGGTGCACGTGCGCCAGTGCGCGGAGCACCCGAAGCTCTCGCCCTGCATCTTCGAATACGTGTACCTGGCGCGGCCCGATTCCGAACTGGACGGCATCTCCGTGTACCAGGCGCGCCTGAACCTGGGCGAGACGCTCGCCAAGCGCGTGATCTCCACCGTGCCGCCCAGCGACATCGACGTGGTGATCCCCATCCCCGAGTCCAGCCGCCCGAGCGCCATGCAGCTCGCGCACCTGCTGGGCATCCCGTACCGCGAAGGCTTCGTCAAGAACCGCTACGTGGGCCGCACCTTCATCATGCCGGGCCAGGCCGTGCGCAAGAAGAGCGTGCGCCAGAAGCTCAACACGATCGTCAGCGAGTTCAAGGGCCGCAACGTGCTGCTGGTGGACGACTCCATCGTGCGCGGCACCACCAGCCGCGAGATCGTGCAGATGGCGCGCGACGCCGGCGCCCGCAAGGTGTACCTCGCCAGCGCGGCGCCGCCGGTGCGCTTCCCCAACGTGTACGGCATCGACATGCCCACGGCGACCGAACTCGTCGCGCATGGCCGCACGGTCGAGGAAGTCCGCGCGATCATCGGGTGCGACGCGCTGATCTACCAGGACGTGGAAGGCATGAAGACCGCCATCGGCAAGCTCAACCCGAAGCTAGACGGCTTCGATGCGTCCTGCTTCGACGGCGTGTATTGCACGGGCGACATCAATCCCGAGGACATCGCGCGCATCAACGAAGCGCGCATCGGCCAGGAAGACGTGCTGGAGGAAACTTCGTCGCGCCTGTCCATTCCCAACCCCCAGGAAGCCTGAGTGACCGAGAAGAAGAAACTGCCGGAAGGACTGCGCCGCGAAACGCTCGCGGTGCGCACGGCGCTGCCCCCCAGCCAGTGGGGCGAGAACTCCGAAGCGCTGTACCTCACCAGCGGCTTCGTACAGCCGGACGCCGAGACGTCGGCGCGCCGCTTCGCCAATCCGCAGGAAGGCTACACCTACGGCCGCACTTCCAATCCCACGGTGACCAGCTTCGAGCAGCGGCTCGCGGCGATGGAGGGCACCGAGGCGGCGATCGGCACGTCCACCGGCATGGCCGCCATCCTGCTGCTGGGCATGGGCCTGCTGAAGGCGGGCGACCACGTGGTCTGCTCGCGCTCGGTGTTCGGCTCCACGATGAATCTCTTCGCCAAGGAGTTCGGCAAGTTCGCGGTGGAATCCACCTTCGTCTCGCAGACCGACCTGGCCGAGTGGAAGGCGGCGGTGCGCCCGAACACCAAGCTGTTCTTCGCCGAGACGCCCACCAATCCGCTGACGGACCTGTGCGACATCCGCGCACTGGCCGACATCGCGCACGGCGCCGGCGCGCTGCTGGCGGTGGACAACTGCTTCTGCTCGCCGGCCCTGCAGCGGCCCACCGAACTGGGCGCGGACCTCGTGATCCATTCGGGCACCAAGTACCTCGACGGACAGGGCCGCGTGATGGCCGGCGCGATCTGCGGGCCGGCCAAGCTGGTGACCGACGTCTTCGCCCCCATCGTGCGCACCGCCGGCATGACGCTGGCGCCCTTCAACGCGTGGGTGGTGCTGAAAGGCCTGGAGACGCTGGGCATCCGCATGCAGGCGCAATGCGCCAACGCGCTCGCGGTGGCGAAGTTCCTGGAGCAGCACCCGGCGGTGACGCGCGTGTACTACCCGGGGCTCGAATCGCATCCGCAGCACGCGCTCGCGATGCGGCAGCAGTCCGGCCTGGGCGGCGCCGTGGTGTCCTTCGACGTGAAGGGCAGCGATCCCGACGCGCTGCGCCGCAACGCATTCACCGTGATCGACAGCGCCGAGGTGATGAGCATCGCCACCAACCTGGGCGACACGAAGACCATCATCAGCCACTCCGCCAGCACCTCGCATGGCCGCCTCACCGAGGAGCAGCGCCAGGCCGCCGGCATCGGCCAGGGGCTCATCCGCGTGGCCGTGGGGCTGGAGCATCCGCAAGACATCAAGGACGACCTGCTGCGCGGCCTGGGAAAATTGTGAAAGTCAGAACCCGATTCGCACCGTCGCCGACGGGCTTCATCCATCTCGGCAACATCCGCTCGGCGCTGTACCCGTGGGCGTTTGCTCGCTCGCAGGGCGGCACCTTCATCCTGCGCATCGAGGACACCGACCTCGAGCGCTCCACGCAGGCCGCCGTCGACGTGATCCTCGAAGGCATGCGCTGGCTGGGGCTCGATCCCGACGAGGGGCCGTTCTACCAGATGCAGCGCATGGACCGCTACCGCGAGGTGATCGCGCAGATGCGGGAGCAGGGGCTCGTCTATCCCTGCTACATGAGCGTGGCGGAGCTCGATGCGCTGCGCGAGCGGCAGATGAACGACAAGGAAAAGCCGCGCTACGACGGCACCTGGCGTCCGGAGCCGGGCAAGGCCCTGCCCACGCCGCCCGAGGGCGTGCAGCCGGTGCTGCGCTTCAAGAACCCGATCGGCGGGTCGGTCGTGTGGGACGACAAGGTCAAGGGCCGCATCGAGATCAGCAACGACGAACTCGACGACCTGGTGATCGCGCGGCCCGACGGCACGCCCACGTACAACTTCTGCGTGGTGGTGGACGACATCGACATGCAGATCACGCACGTGATCCGCGGCGACGACCACGTGAACAACACGCCGCGGCAGATCAACATCTTCCGCGCGCTGGGCAAGGAACCGCCCGTGTACGCGCACCTGCCCACCGTGCTGAACGAGCAGGGCGAGAAGATGTCCAAGCGCAACGGCGCCAAGGCGGTCACGCAGTACCGCGAGGAAGGCTTCCTGGCCGACGGCGTGGTGAACTACCTGGCGCGCCTGGGCTGGTCGCACGGCGACGACGAGATCTTCAGCCGCGAGCAGTTCGTGCAGTGGTTCGACCTCGACCACCTGGGCAGGAGCGCCGCGCAGTTCGACGAGGCCAAGCTGCGCTGGGTGAATGCGCAGCACATGAAGGCGATGGACGACGACACGCTGGCGCTGCTGGTGGCCGACCTGCTGAAGCAGCGCGGCATCACGCCGGATGCGCGGCTGGCGCCCATCTGCGGCCTGTTCAAGGACCGCTGCGACACGACGCTGGTGCTGGCCGACTGGGCGCAGCGCTTCTACGTGGACCTGGAGCCGAACGCCGACGAGGTGAAGAAGCACATCACCGACGGCGTGCGGCCCGCGGTCTCGATGCTGGCCAAGATGCTGGAAGCCTGCCCGTGGACGAAGGAAGACATCTCCGAGGCGGTCAAGGAAACGCTGCGCGCCACGGGCCTGAAGATGCCGCAGCTGGCGATGCCCGTGCGCGTGCTCGTGATGGGAACGGCGCAGACGCCTTCGCTGGATGCTGTCTTGAGCCTGTCACTCCGCGAGAAAGTTCTGGGGCGTCTGCGAGCCGCCTGAAAATCGACATATAATTCAAGGCTCGACACCTGCAAGGGGGTATAGCTCAGCTGGGAGAGCGCTTGCATGGCATGCAAGAGGTCAGCGGTTCGATCCCGCTTACCTCCACCAACAGATGTCGAACGATTCGCGAGACAATCGCGGATCAGGAAAAGTCCAGGTTTTGACCCTATCGTCTAGAGGCCTAGGACATCACCCTTTCACGGTGAGTACCGGGGTTCGAATCCCCGTAGGGTCGCCAAGTTTTGTGGCACTTGCCCCGGATCGCGAGGTCCGGGGGAACGTCACACTCCACGCGGAGTGGTAGTTCAGTTGGTTAGAATACCGGCCTGTCACGCCGGGGGTCGCGGGTTCGAGTCCCGTCCACTCCGCCAAGTACGCGAAAAGCCGTTGCAATTCATTGCAACGGCTTTTTTCTTGCCTGTTTGCCATGCGTGCCTCCGCTGACCCATCTTGTCGTGGCAGATGGGCCAGTATCACTTACTTAGCCGGGGCCTCCGTTACGGTATTCGGGACGGTCAGTCCAGAGATGTTGGGGGGTGCCTTCACTGGGGTGGGGTCCCCGTGTCGGCTTTGCGGTTGGCGTCACAACAGCACCAGCGCCCATGGAGCGAGTCTCGACCGGGGCCACTGGAACATCGGCCCTGGAACCGGTTATGCCCGGGGCGACGATGATGGCACCCGCCGCAGGCACGGGAGGTGCCGTCGGTGGGGCTTGAGCCATGACTACGCCCGTGAGGGCAACGAAGGCTAGCGGAAGGTAGTTCATACATCCTCCAGGAGCGGCTCGTGGCCGCTTTCCCGAGTGCGTCAGGATGGACGCGTGCCCGGAAATTCAGTATGGGCGCCTTATCGTCAAAGGGTCTCTGTGTTCGCGTTGAGTCCGGGCGTGGGGTCGGGGCCGGGTGTTTCATTGCGCGTTCCGCATGCCCGGTACCCGGCAAGGCTATTCTTGAGTAAATTGCTCGGATACTCGACAATGGCCGCGTGCCGGCAGCCCGCCGGCGCCCCTGCAATGAAACGCGCGCCCGCCCTGATCCCCCTGTCCCGCGACCACCACGAGGCCCTCGTGCTCGCGCGGCGCGCCTGTGAACCGCAGCGTGCGGACCCCGGCCCCTTGCGCCTGCATGTGCTCGAACGCTGGGCAGCGCATTTCGAGCCGCATTTCGCCACCGAAGAGGCCGTCCTGTTCCCGGCGCTGGAAGCCGCGGGCGCCGTGGCGGAGGCCGGAGAAGCGCGTGCGCAGCATGCGCACCTGCGCGAACTCGCCGCGCACCTGCGTACCGGCGAGGTGGCGGCGCTGCCCGCCTGGGGCGACGCGATGCGCGACCACGTGAAATGGGAGGAGCGCTTCCTCTTCCCGCACGCGGAGCGACTGCTGGATCTCGCGTCCCTGGGCGCGGCGCTGCAGCGAACGGAGGAGAACAACCCATGCCATCCCTGATCCGCACGCCCAGCAGGACCCCTGCGCCCGTGTGCGCCACCCTCGACGTCGACAACCTGTGCCTGCCCTGCGAGCTCGCGCGCGTGCAGCCGGCAGGCCTGCGCCTGCAGCACCGGCGCGTCAAGCGCCATTCGGCGCTGTACCGTGAAGGCGATCGCTTCGGTGCCATGTACGCGGTGGGCGCGGGTTCGTTCAAGTCGGTGCTGCACGTGCCGAGCGGCGCCGAGCGGGTGAGCGGCTTCCACGTGGGCGGCGAGATCCTCGGCCTCGACGGCCTGGCGCGCGATCGCTACGAGTCCACCGCGATCGCGCTGGAAGATTCGGACATCGTCGTGATTCCCTATGGCGAGTTGCGCGACTTCACGCAGTCCGTGCCGCTCGCGCACGACCTGCTGCCGCGGCTCCTGAGCCGCGAAGTGGTGCGCGAGCGCAGCCACCTGCGCCTCCTCGCGCGGCACGGCGCCGAGGAGCGCCTGTGCGCGTTCCTGCTGGACTTGTCGGGGCGCATGCTCGCGCGCGGCTTCTCAGGCACCGAGTTCCACCTGCGCCTCACGCGCGAGGAGTTGGGGAGCTACCTCGGGCTGAAGCTGGAGACGGTGAGCCGCGCGTTCGGGCGGCTGCGCGAGCAACGCGTGCTGGCCGTGCAAGGCAGGCACGTGCGCCTGCTGGACCTGCATGCACTGGAGCGGGTGGGGCTGCCGCACTGAGCGACACTCACGCGCGTGGCACCCTTCAACTACCGGCATCTCTACTACTTCTGGGTCGTCGCCAAGGAAGGCGGCATGGGGCGCGCGGCGGCACGCCTCGAGGTCGCCGTGCAAACGGTGAGCGCGCAGGTGCGCGAGCTGGAGCAGTCGCTCGGCTACGCGCTGTTCAAGCCCGCGGGCCGCGGCATTGCCCTGACCGAGGCGGGCCAGGCAGCGATGACCCACGCCGACCAGATCTTCCAGCTCGGCGAGCAGCTCGTGGCCGCGGTGCGCGAAGCGGCGACGGGGCAGGGCGTGCGGCTCGCGGTAGGCATCTCCGATGGACTTCCCAAGCTCGTCGTGCGCCACCTGCTGCAGCCGGCGCTGCAGGAGCCGGGCGTGCGACTCCTGTGCCACGAGGACGAATTCGACCGGCTGCTCGGCGACCTCGCACTGCACCGTCTCGACGCGGTGCTGTCGGACCGGCCCGCGCCCGCCAATCCCAACCTGCGCCTCTACAGCCATCACCTCGGCGAAGCGCCGCTGGCGTGGTTCGTTCCGGCGGCCCTGGCCGGCAAGGGGGCGCGGCGCTTTCCGGCCTGCCTGGCGCAGCTGCCCGTGCTGCTGCCGACCGGGCATGCCGCGGTGCGTCCGCGCCTGGACCAGTGGTTCGAACGCCATGGCCTGCGCCCGCGCATCGCGGGCGAGTTCGAAGACAGCGCGCTGCTGGCCGCGTTCGGCCGCAGCGGCATGGGCGCATTCCCCGCATCGCGGTGGATGCGCGAGGAGCTGCTGAAAGATCCCGCCATGCGGCTGCTCGGGGAGACCCCCGAGCTTGTCGAACACTTCTACCTGATCTCGGCGGAGCGGCGCATCCACCACCCGCTGGTGCAGAAGCTGCTGCCGGCGGACAAGCAGCGCTGAGGCGCGGGCCTCAGGCGGGGCGTCGTGCGGGTCGGAAGCGGCGCACCAGCAGGTGCGCGGTCGCGGCCGCCGCCAGCAGGAAGGCCAGGCCGATGGCCCACGCGATCCACACCATGGGCACCAGCCAGCCCGCCGCGGTGCCCACGAAGGGCAGTGCGTGGCGGCCGGCCTCCACCGCCCACGACAACGCGGATTGCAGGGCCTCGACGAAAGCCGTGTCCATCCACAGTGCCATCCACTGCGGCACGGGAACGGCCGCGATCTCGCGTGCCGCGCCGACGGCCGTGCCGTCGGCGATCGCCTGGGCCGTCCAGCCGGCCAGCGCGGCGGCCATGGCCGCGCCGCCGGTCCACAGCAGCGCGAGCACCGCGAACACGGCCCAGGTCACCGTGATCATCAGCCCGCGGCGCCCACCTGCTGGATGCCGGCGATCACCCAGCCGCCTTCGCCGAAGCGGGGCTTGGCGAGGTGCCACACCTCGTTCAGGTCCTCCGGCATCGCGCCGGGCTGTTCGCGCACGCTGCCCGTGAAGCGCACGCTCACCACGTACTGCGCGGGCTCTTCCACCACTTCCAGCACGCGCGCCTGCAGGCCGAACACCTCGGTCTTCTGGGTGGCGCCGCCGCGCTCGGCGATGTCGGCCGCGACGAGCTCGAACATCTCGGGCGTGAGGTAGCCGCGCAGGCGAGCGAGGTCACCGGCGTCGTTGGCGTCCTGCAGCGCCATGAACTGCGCGCTGGCATTGCGCTCGAACGCCGCGGTGTCGAAGCCGGCCGGGATGGTGCCGGCCGCGGCGGTCGCTGCGGCGGGTGCGCCCAGGGACGAGCCGATGCGCGAGCCGATCAGCGAGCCGCCGCCAGGGGCCGGAGAGCCGCTGCGCGCCATGCCGCCGCCCGCGCCCGCGCCCGCCATGGCGGGCATGCGTGCGGCCGCCTGCTTGCGCATCACGAAGCCCACCACCAGCAGCACGGCCATGACAGCCAGGCCGATCAGCATCATGTTGGCGAAGGCCTCGCCGAAGCCCAGGTGCGACGCGAGGGCCGCGAGTCCGAGGCCGGCCGCGAGACCGGCGATGGGGCCCATCCAGCTGCGCTTGCCAGCAGCCGCAGCCGTGCCGGCGGCCGCTGCACCGGCGGCAGGAGCGCCGGCCACCGGGGCGGCTTGCGCGGGCGTGCCGGTGGTGCCGGGCGTCTGCGCCGGCGTGGTCACGTTCTGCCGCTGCATGCCGCCGGACTTGGCGCCACCGAGGCGGCGCGCCTCGGCGTCCACGCCGAGGCCGAGGCCCAGCGCGAGCACGACGGCCATCAGGCCCAGGGTCTTCTTCATGGATGCTCCTCGAATAGTCAGAGGCCGCGAGGGTAGCGCTTGTGAGGATTCGGAAAAAGCAGAGCCTGGCTGCCGATCCATCAGGAAAACATGGACGGTCGCCAACGCGGGCAGCGCGGCAGCGTGCAACAGCCACCCCGCGCACCCGAAAGGTGCGCTAGCATCCCGGCGCCGCCAGCAAGAACATCGCCGCAAGCGGCCGGCACCGAGGAATGGGGACCGGGAGGGTTCACATGCAAGGATGGTCCGGCGGGCTCAAGGCCTTCGGCTGGGTCGTGGTGGCGCTCATGGTCGCCTCCATCGCCTATGCCGCGTACATCTCGGTGCGGTACTGGTCCGGTATCGGCGTGTAAGGGAGCACGTCGATGAACAAGAAACAAGCCCGGCTCTTCGCCATCGGCTCGACGGCGCTGGCGACGCTGCTCTTCCTGGGCCTCACGGTCGACAGCCACCGCCAGTTCGGCAAGCTCACGAACGCGGACAAGATCACCCCCGAAGTCACGCGCGGCAAGGACGTCTGGCACGAGAACAACTGCATCAACTGCCACACGCTGTTCGGCGAGGGCGCCTACTACGCGCCCGACCTCACCAAGATCACCAAGCTGCGCGGCGAGGCCTACCTCACCGCGTACATGAAGGATCCCTCCCAGTTCTACGACGAGAACAAGCACCGGCGCCTGATGCCCAGGCAGGACATCAGCGAGCCGGACATCAAGGCGCTGATCGCCTTCCTCGACTGGGTGAGCAACGTCGACAACCAGGGCTGGCCGCCGCGGCCCATCCTGGTGACCGGCGGCACCTTCCCGGGCACGGCAGGCGGCGCGACCCAGGGCGCGGATTCCGCTGCGGCACAGCCGCCCGCCGCGCGGCCGGTGAGCGGCGCGGAGAACCCCATCGCGCTGGGCGAGAACGTGTTCCGCACGGCCGCTCCCGCCTGCGTGGCCTGCCACTCGGTGGCGCCGGGCGTCAACATGGCCGGGCCTTCGCTGGCGGGCGTGAGCGCCCGGGCGCAGCAGGTGCTGGCATCGGGCCAGTACAAGGGGCAGGCGAAGGACGTGGCCGGCTACCTTCGCGAGTCGGTCACGCATCCGAGCGCGCACGTGGTGCCGGGCGCGATGTACTCGGCGAACGGCAACTCGTTCATGCCGGCGACCTACGCCACCAGCCTCACCGCGGCGCAGCTGGACCAGCTGACCGCCTACCTCTCGTCGCTGAAGTAGAGGACCTCCCATGCGCTACAAGTCCCAATCGGTCGCCTACTGGTACTTCGCCGTCGCGGTGGCGCTGTTCGGCCTGCAGCTGGTGTTCGGCCTGCTTTCCGCCGCCAAGTACCTGGGGCCCGACCCGCTGCTGTACATCCTGCCCTTCGACGTCACGAAGGTGATCCACACCAACCTGCTGATCGTGTGGGTGCTCACCGGCTTCATGGGCGCCACCTACTGGATGGTGCCGGACGAATCGCGCACCGAGCTGCACAGCACGAAGATCGCCTACATCCAGCTGGTGCTGTGGGTGGTCATGGGCGTGACCGCGGTCATCGGCTACCTGTTCCGCTGGGGCACCGGCAACAAGCTGCTGGAGCAGCCCCTGCCGCACAAGATCGTGATCGTCATCGTGATGCTCATGTTCCTCTACAACATCGGCATGACGATCAGGAAGTCGGGCCGCTTCACCACCACCGAGGGCGTGCTGCTGCTCGGGCTGGGCGGCGCGGCGGTGCTCTACCTGCCGGCGCTGCTGCATTACCAGAACTACACCGTGTCCATCTTCTACCGCTGGTGGACCATCCACCTGTGGGTGGAGGGCGTGTGGGAGATGATCCAGGGCGGCTTCCTCGCCTACCTGCTGATCCGCCTGTCCGGCGCCGACCGCGAAGTGATGGAGAAGTGGCTGTACGTGATCGTGGGGCTGGTCTTCATCGCGGGCATCCTGGGCACGGCGCACCACTACTACTGGGTCGGCGTGCCGCAGTACTGGCTGCCCATCGGCGGCTTCTTCAGCGCGCTCGAGCCGCTCGCGCTCATCGGCATGGCGATGTATGCGTATTCGGCGATGCGCCGCTCCGGCCTGTCGCACCCGAACAAGCTGGCCCTCCACTGGACGGTGGGCAGCGCGGTGTTCACGTTGTTCGGCGCCGGCCTGCTCGGTCTGGCGCACACCTGGCCGAGCGTCAACAAGTGGACGCACGGCACGCTCATCACCGCGATGCACGGGCACGCCGCCTTCTATGGCGCGTACGCGATGATCGTGATGGCGATGATCACCTATGCCCTGCCGAGCATCACGCGCCGTCCGGAGGAGGGCACCAAGCTCGGCTGGTGGGCCTTCTGGCTGCAGATCATGGGCATGTTCGGCATGACGCTGTCCTTCGCCACGGCCGGCATCGGGCAGGTCTACCTGGAGCGGATCATGGGCCTGGGCTACCTCGACGCGCAGCTGAAGATCCAGGTGCACTTCCTGATGCTGATCGCGACGGCGAGCATCTTCGCGGTGGGCGTGATGTGCTTCATCCTCGACTTCTTCAAGCATGCGCCGCGCTTCGAGGTGACCCACGAGCCCGAGGCGCTGACACCGGGCACGCGTCCCGCCGTCGCCTAGGTGCGGGTGGCTGCCGTCCCGGACATGGCGGGGACAGGGGCCGAGGGCCCCTACTACCTGCCATCGTCGGATGAAGTCGCGGTGTTCGAGCAGTGCCACGCACGCGGCCTGGCGGTGATGCTCAAGGGGCCGACCGGCTGCGGCAAGACCCGCTTCATCGAGTACATGGCGTGGCGCCTGGGCCGCCCGCTGGTGACGATCTCCTGCCATGACGACCTGACCGCCAGCGATCTCGTCGGCCGCTTCCTGATCCGCCACGACGGCACCGCGTGGCAGGACGGGCCGCTCACGCGCGCGGTGCGCGAAGGCGCGATCTGCTACCTCGACGAGGTGGTCGAGGCGCGGCAGGACACGGTGGTGGTGCTGCACCCGCTGACCGACCACCGCCGCGTGCTCCCCATCGACAAGACCGGCGAGATGCTGGAGGCCGCGCCCGGCTTCCAGCTCGTGGTCTCGTACAACCCGGGCTACCAGCGCATGCTCAAGGACCTCAAGCCCAGCACGCGGCAGCGCTTCGTGGCGCTCGACTTCTCCTTCCCGCCGCCCGAGCGCGAAGCGGCGATCGTGCAGCACGAAGGCGGCGTGGATGGCGGCGTGGCGCGCACCCTGGTGGAGCTCGGCCAGCGCCTGCGGCAACTGCAGGACCGCGGCCTCGCGGAGGTGCCCAGCACGCGCCTGATGATCGCTGCCGCGCGGCTGGTCGCGAGCGGGATCGCGGTGCGCACGGCGTGCTACAGCGCCATCGTCTCGCCGCTGTCGGACGAGCCCGCGCTCGCAGCCGCCATGCGCGACCTGGTGGACGCCACCTTCGCCTGAGGCGCGCATGGCGGAAGCCGAGGACGTCCTCACCGACGCCGCCCGCCATGCGACGGAGTTCGCGCAGGGCCTGTGGCGGCGCCACCGCGGCGAGCCTGCACGACGCCCGCTGCGGCTGCAGGACGTCGCGCGCCGGCTCGACCTGCTGCTGGCCGCCGTGTTCGGGCGCAGTTTCGCGCTGCGCGTGGCGCAAGTGCCCGCGCCGCCCACCTGGCTCGCGCGCTGGATGCGCCGCGGCGCGCTGCCGCCCAGCCGGCTGGCGTTGCCCGCCACCGACGGCGTTTCGCTATGGCTTCCCGCGGACTTCGGTCCCGGCATTGGCGATGGCGACGCGGGTGAGCTGTTCCGCCTCCACGCGTTGCGGCAGGCCATGCGGGCCGAACGCGGAGCCGCGGCGCTGCTGGCGCCGCAGGATCCCGCTGCGCTGGTGGATTTGCAGCTGCTGCTCGAGGCGCGCGCCGCCGACCACGCGCTGGTCCAACTGCTCCCGGGCGTCGAAGAGCCGCTCGCGCGGCTGCGCCAGCGCGCGCTCACCGGCCGCCATCCGCTGGAGAAACTGCCGCGGGAGCTACGCCCGGTGGATCTGCTGGCGCGCGCGCTGCTGCATTCGGGCGCGTCCGCACCGCAGCAAGACTTGCCCGCGGGCTGTCCGCCCCTGGTGCTGCCCGCCTCGGCGGCGCAGGTGCGCGCGCAGGCGGGAGAGCTGCATGCGCTGATGGGCGCGGAGCTGCCCGCAGGCCGGATCCTCTGGCGCGACGCGTGGACCGGCGACCTGCGGGTGCCGCCGCGCACGGCATGGATCGCCGCGCATGAAGCGGCCGGCGACGATCAGGACGCCCATGCCCCGCGCAGCGCGCGCCTGCCGCGCCGCCCGGACGTGCGCGAGCCCAACCCGGACGAGGACGACGACCCGCAGCCCGGCGCATGGATGGTGCAGTCGGCACAGCCCAACGAAGCCGCGGAAGACCCCCTGGGCATGCAGCGGCCCACCGACTGCGACGAGACCACGGCCTCCGAGGAATTCGCGGACGCGCTGTCGGAACTGCCCGAGGCGCGGCTGGTCTCCACGCCCGGCAAGCCGAAGGAAGTGCTGCTGTCCGACGACCCGCCCGAAGCGCGCAGCAAGCGCGAAGCCGCCGCCGCCAACGCCGAGGGCGTGGTCTTCCGCTACCCGGAATGGGACTGGCGCAGCGGCGGCTACCGGGAGCCGGGTGCCACGGTGCGCCTGCTGCCGGCGCAGCACGGCCCGCTCGAGTGGGTGGAGCGCACGCTGGCGACGCGCGCCACGATGCTGCAGGAGATCCGCCGCCGCTTCGAGCTGCTGCGTGCGCAGCGGGTGCGGTTGCGCAAGCAGCTCGATGGCGACGCGATCGACATCGATGCCTGGTCCGAGGCGCATGCCGATTTCCGTGCCGGCCTGCCGCTGGCGCAGCGCCTCTACCAGTCCGAGCGACGCGGCCGCCGCGACGTCGCCATCACGCTGCTGGTGGACGTGAGCGGCTCCACCGACGCCTGGATCGCGGGTGACCGCCGCATCATCGACGTCGAGCGCGAGGCGCTGCTGCTCGTGTGCATCGCGCTGGAAGGCATGGCGGATCCCTATGCCGTGCTGCCCAACGACGTGGACGACTACGAGGGCCGCTACGGCGTGGAGGACATGCGCCAGGCGGTGGTCGAGGCGCGCCTGCAGGGCATCTCGACCTTCTGCCTCACGATCGACCGGCAGGCCGCCAACTACCTGCCGGCCGTGTTCGGCCCGCACTACTATGCGCTGCTGCCGCGGCCCGAACTGCTGCCGCAGGTGCTGCTCGACTGGCTGCGGCGGCTGGTGAACGCTTAGGAGCCTGCACTCCTGCGCGTCAGCTCGACGTGGCGACCATGTAGTCGACCGCCGCCTTCACCTCGTCGTCCGACAGGTTGGCGAACCCGCCCTTGGGCGGCATCACGCCCTTCTTGCCCGTGTAGCCCTGCAACGCGTGCGTGTAGAGGGTCTCCTTGCCTTGCGCAATGCGCGGGCCCCAGTCGGCCTTGTCGCCGGGCTTGGGCGCGCCGGTGACGCCGGCCGCGTGGCAGGCCGCGCAGGATTTGGCGTAGGTGTCCGCGCCGGGGCCGGTGGCCGTGACGGCGGATGCGCCCGTCGCGGTGGCCGGCGGCGGCGTCGAAGTCGTCGCGGCAGGTGCTGCCGGAGCCGGTGCTGCAGCCTGCGGCGTCGCCTCGGGAGCAGGCGCGGGCGCCGGGCTGGACGCAGCGGGCGCGTCGGTCGCCGGTTCGTTCTTCCCGCAGGCGGACAGGGTGGCTGCCGCTGCGAGGGCCAGGCAGAGAGTGAACCTTTTCATGATGGCGTGGCTCCGGTGGGATGCACCATTCTGGGCGCCGCGCGGCGCGTGCCTTGTAGGGCGGCATTGACGATGCGAAGCCCGCGCGCGATGCACTACCATGCGGCGATGGACCTTTCCCGCTTCCCCCGCCGGCGCTACACGCCGTTCGCCACGCCGCTCGAATTCCTTCCCAACTTCAGCCGCGCGCTGGCCGCCAGCTGCCCCGGTGGCCGGGGCCCGCGCATCTGGATCAAGCGCGACGACATGCTGGGCCTGTTTCCCGGCGGCAACAAGACGCGCAAGCTCGAATTCCTGGTGGCCGACGCGCTCGCGCAGGGCGCCGATACGCTGGTGACCTGCGGCGCGCCGCAGTCCAACCACTGCCGCATCACGCTGGCCGCCGCCGTGAAGGAGGGGCTGAAATGCCGCTTCGTCATCGAAGAGCGGGTGCCGGGCAGCTACGACGTCGATGCCAGCGGCAACAACTTCATGTTCCGCCTGATGGGCGTGGAGAAGATCAACGTCGTGCCCGGTGGCAGCAACATGGCCGCCGAGATGCAGAAGATGGCCGACGAGGTGGTGCGCGAAGGCCGCAAGGCGTACATCATCCCCGGCGGCGGCTCCAATGCCATCGGCGGCCTCGGCTACGTGGCATGCGCGCAGGAGCTGCAGCAGCAGCTGTTCGAGCAGGGCGTGGCGATCGACCGCGTCGTGGTCGGCTCCGGCAGCTCCGGCACGCACGGCGGCATGGTCGCCGGCTTCCTGGGCAACAACATCCGCATCCCGATCACCGGCATCGGCGTGAGCCGCGACCTTGCGGACCAGCAGCCGCTCGTGCTGAAGGAAGCGCAGGCCGTGCTGGACCTGCTGGGCGTCGCGATCAAGGTGAAGCCGGAGGACGTGCAGTGCGTCGGCGGCTACTGGCAGCCGAAGTACTCGGTGCCCAACGCGCGCATGGTGGAGGCGGTGCAGATGCTCGCCCGCACCGAGGGCATCCCGCTGGACCCGGTGTACACCGGCAAGATCATGGCGGGCCTGATCGGCATGGCGCGCGAAGGCGCGCTCAAGCCCGACGAGAACGTGCTGTTCCTGCACACGGGCGGCCTTCCGTCGCTGCACGCCTACGAAAGCGTGGTGCTCGGCGACGGGAAGGACCTGCCGGCCTGAGGGCCGTGCCGCTGCATGCCGGCACCGGCCTCAGTGGCCGGTCTCCACCGGCTTGAAGCCGGGGTGCTGGAAATGGCGGCCGTAGGCATTGACGGCCTGCGCGAGCTGCAGCAGCCCGTCCTCGGACTTGCGGCCGGGCACCTTGCCCGCCATCGCGCCGGTGCCCGCGCCGATGTCGGCGATCACCAGGTGCAGCATGGCGTCCGCCTGCGGCTCCAGCTTGCAGTTGGCGACGATGCCCGCCACTTGCTGTTCCACCTGTGCGGCGACCGAGGCCGACGCCTTCGCGTCGAATTTGCCGGCGTGGGCGTCGTCGAGGGCCCCGGCGGTGAGCGTGCGGATGCGGCTCATGCCGGTGCGCAAGGGGGCGTCCGTCGCCCACTTGCGTCCCTTGTCCAGCGCCAGCTTGCCGGACAGGGCTTCGTCGTGGGCATGGGCTGCGGGAGGCGTGGCCGGTTGCGCGGCGATGGCAGCGGGCGCCCAGGCGGCCGTGGCCGCAAGGCATGCACCCAGGATCCAGGGGGTCAGCTTCTTCATGGGGGTCTCTCCGAAAGCGGCCGGCGACGATCGCCTGCCTGCCTTGTTCGGGCGGCGCGCGGCGTGAACGTTCAGCCGCGGTAGGGCGGCCTTAGCAAACGTCAAGAAGGGCCGGAGTGCGAAGCCGATCGCGCCCGGGCGGCGAGGCGTTGCGGCTGCAGCAGCGTGAGGCGCCGGCCTTCCATGCGCAGGTGCCCCTCGTCCACCAGTTCCCGCAGCAGGCGCGACAGGTGCTCCGGCGTGAGGAGCAGGTGGGCTGCGATGGCGGCCTTGGAGGCGGCCAGGGTAAAGGGCTCCGTGGGCGCCTTGCCGGCCTGCCGCAGCAGGTAATCGGCCAGGCGCTCGCGGCCGCCGCCCAGGTCCTGCCGTTCGGCCTGCCGCACCATCGCTTCCACCCGGCTGCTGAGGCCGGCGAGCAGCCGGCGCGCGAAGCGCGGGCTGCGCTCGATCTCCGCGAACACCACCTCCTTGGGCAGGTGCAGCACCAGGCAATCGGTGGCGGCCTCGGCATCGACCAGCGCGGGGCGGTCGAGGAACATCACCGGCTCGCCGAAGCTGTGCCCCGGCTCGACCACGCCCGTGAGCCGCTGGCCCCCGGCGCGGCCGGGGCCCAGCAGCCGCACCTGGCCGTACACGAGCACGTACAGGCCCGTAGGCCGGTCGCCGCGCCGGAAGACCCGCTCTCCGCGCCGCACCGGGCGCCGCTCGACGGCTTCGGCCAGCCGGGCGAGAGACGCAGCGTCCAGCGCCTTGAACAGCGGCAGGGCCTTCAGCAGTTCCTGTGCGGGGACGGCGCGCGCCATGGTGCGGGCGATTGTGCCTTCGAGCGCGGCCATGGCCGCTGCGCATTAATTGGCGCGTCTGACGCAGCCTGCGGGCAGGCTGCGCCTCGTCCTACAGCATTCCCGTGTGCTATTTCCTAGCATGCCCCTCATGAGCACGAGGAACGGGCCGCATGCGCGCGCCAACGCCACCGAAGACAGCCGCACCGGCCGCACCGCGGGTACCGTGGGTCCCGCGAGCACGGGGAGCAAGACCATGCGATACAGCCGCGCCGAATACGCGAAGGTGCTGGCGCTGCAGGACGAGGTCGCGCGCGCCGACGCCGACTACCAGCGCTTCCGCAACGCGTACATGGAGATCGTGCAGGCCGACCCGACGCACGAGGTCGCCCTGGCGATGATAGGCGCCGACATGGACCGCGCGCATGCGCGCCTGCAAGCGCTGATCGGGCTGCCGCGCCTGCCTTTCACGCATGAGCCGAGCGCCGTCATGCGGCGCGAGCTGCAGCGGCTGGCGGACGAAAAGCACTGACGGAGGCCGGGCATGGCCTTCGCCGACATCGATCCCAGCCTGTGCGCGTCCGAGCCCCTGCTGGAAACGCTGGACGACGGGTTCACGCATCCCGCCCTGAACGCCAACACCAACAGGCCGCCGACGCACCCGGTCGAGCCCGATCCCTTCCCGCCCGGCACGGACACGCCCGCGCCCAATCCGTCGCAGCTGCCGATCGAGCCGGAGTTCGGTCCGGCGCTGCCGCAGGCGGAGCCGGAAGACCCGGGCGTGCCCAAGCCGGCGATCTGACACCGCATCCGCATCCAGGAGTCCCCATGCCCTTCATCCGCACCC